>NZ_CP119988.1:3443352-3756384 GCF_029338515.1 Haloglomus litoreum
ACCGACCGCACGCTGTACGTCAGCGCGACGCCGGGCGACTACGAGCGCGAGCACTCCGAGCAGGTGGTCGAGCAGATCGTCCGGCCCACCCATCTCGTCGACCCGAAGGTGACCGTCGAACCCGCCGAGGGCCAGGTCGAGAACCTGATGGACCGCATCGCCGACGTGCCAGAGGACGAGCGTGTCCTCGTCACGACGCTCACCAAACGGATGGCCGAGGACCTCACGGAGTACCTCGAAGAAGCGGGCGTCGACGTGGCGTACATGCACGACGAGACGGACACCCTGGAGCGCCACGAACTCGTGCGCTCGCTGCGCCTGGGCGAGATCCAGGTGCTCGTCGGCATCAACCTCCTCCGCGAGGGACTGGACATCCCCGAGGTGTCGCTGGTGGCGATCCTCGACGCCGACCAGGAGGGGTTCCTCCGCTCGGAGACGACACTCGTGCAGACGATGGGCCGGGCCGCCCGCAACGTCAACGGCGAGGTCGTCCTCTATGCGGACGAGACGACGGATTCGATGGCCTCGGCCATCGAGGAGACCCAGCGCCGCCGCGAGATCCAGCAGGAGTTCAACGAGGAGCACGGCCACACGCCCACGACCATCGAGAAGGCAGTCGGGGAGACGAACCTGCCCGGCGCGAAGACCGAGACGGGTGGCGTCAGCGGCTACGAGGCCGACGACCCCGACGAGGCACGCGAACTGATCGAGACCCTGGAGCGCCGGATGCGCGAGGCCGCCGACAACCTCGAGTTCGAACTCGCGGCGGACATCCGCGACCGCATCCGCGAGTTGCGCGAGGCGTTCGAACTCGACGGCGACGACGGCGTCCCACCAGAGGAGGAGGGTATCCCGACGCCGGACGAGGAGTTCTGAGCGCCGCGACACCGCGCGCTTTTCATCCCCGCCGCGGGAACGGCCGTATATGCCGGACCTCGTCGAGACGCGCATCCAGAACCGGTGGATGGTCCAGCCCAACCACGCCAACAACCTCGGCGCCGCCCACGGGGGGAACGTTCTGAAGTGGATGGACGAGGCCGGCGCGATGAGCGCGGTGCGGTTCTCCGGTGAGATCTGCGTCACCGCCCACATGGACGAGGTGAACTTCAAACAGCCCGTTCCGGTGGGCGAGACGGCGTTCATCGACGCGTACGTCTACGACGCCGGTCGGACGAGCGTGAAGGTCCGGGCCCAGGTCTACCGCGAGGACCTCAGGAGCGGCCGTCGCGAGTTGACCACCAACTGCTACATGGTGTTCGTCGCCATCAACGAGGACAACGAGCCGGTTCCCGTCCCGGACCTGACCGTCTCGACCGAGGAGGGCGACCGGCTGCACGCGGAGGCGCTCGACGGCGCGCCGGAGTGACGCCCGGCTGCGGTGCCGTCGCTGGCCGGGCGACCGCGGCGGCGTCACCGGCCAGCGGCGGGTAGATATACCACCGGGCACGGTCGGCCACAGAGCTATCCGTGACGGCACCGACCGCGGGCGTATGGCCGAGACGCGATACGTCGACACCCGCACGACCCACACCGCGCGCCCCAGGCCGTGGAAGTACTGGTTCCTGCTCGGGGCGCTCGCCCTCGGACCGCTGTACGTCCTGTTGCTCCCGGTACTGGTCGGCTGAGCGGGGACCCACGACCGCCGGCACCGCCGTAACCCCCGTCACCAGGACCGGAGCCCCTGTCACCGGACCGGAGCCGACCACCAACCGAGCCCTGCGCCGGAGGAACTACCGACCGAGCAGCCGGTCCACGTGGCGTTTCCCGAGCGCGATGGTCTCCAGGTCGCGCGTCCCGACCTCCAGCGTGGCGGTCCCCGACCAGCCGTCCAGCGACGCGAACAACCCCCGGAAGTCGAGTTCCCCCATCCCCGCCGGGAGGTGCTCGTCGCCGCCGCCACGGGTATCCGAGAGGTGGAGGTGGTCGATGCGGCCGGCGTTGGCGGCGGCGTACTCGCCGATGTCGACCGGCGGGTCACCCAGCACGGCGTGGGCGGTGTCGAAGGTCGTCCCGAGGCCGTCGCCCGCGCTCCCGAGCGCGGCGAACAGGTCGTCGAACTCGGCAGCGACGAAGGGTCCGTGGATGATGTTCTCCGGGACGGGCCTCACCCCGCGCTCCCGTGCCGCCCGGACGACGCGCCGGGTGCCGTCGACGACGAACTCCCGTCGCTCGGCATCCGTCCAGCCCTTCCCCCAGGCCTCCGACGACGGGTGGAAGACGGCCTTCCGGGCGTCGAGTCCCGCTGCGAGGTCGAGACAGGCCCGGCACTCCCGGACCGCGCCGTCGCGCACGGGGCCGAAGGGCGAGCCCAGGTCCACGGTGAACGGGAGGTGGACGAGGAGGTCGAGGCCGGTGTCGTCGAGCGCGTCCGCGAGCGGGTCGCGCCACGCGTCGGCGCGCGAGCGGGCGTGCGGCCCGTCGAGGAGCACCTCCACGTGGTCGAACCCCTCGGATGCGGCCCACTCGACACCCCGACGGACATCGCGCAGCGGGAGGGTGAACCCCAGGTCGAGGTCGAGCGTGGCATCGACCGGCTCCGGGTCGGGATCCGGGTCGGGACGGGTGAACACGTCCTCGCGGACGGTACCCGTCGTGTTCAACCCCAGGGACCGTCCTGTCCGGGGCCGTCCTGCCGAGGGCCGAGTCGTCGGCCGGTCGTCATCGGCCCGTCCGACGCCGCCGACACCCCTATGGGCGGCACGCCCTCATCCCGTCCCATGAGTGACGAGGCCGACGGACGACCGGATGGGGAGCCGGACGCCGAGGGGGGCGCCGACGGGTCGGACCAGACGGAGCGCACGCCCACGCCCCGCGAGCCGGGGCTGGAGAGTTCGGAGCCGGCGGTCCGGGAGGTCGAGGAGGGCGACGACCCCACCACGCCGATGGCACCGGACCTGCCCGAGGACGTCCGGAAGTACGACCGGTTCAAGAAGATGGACGGCGCGACCTACGACCGCGCCAACGACTTCCTCCGGGACCGGACCTACATCACGGCCCGCGAGTGGGCCATCGCACGCCTCTGTGCCGACTTCCGGACCGAGACGGGCGTCGAGATGACGAAGATCGGCGAGAACCTGCCCCACCTCGTCCCGTTCATGACCGACACCTACACGCCACAGGCCGTGAACCAGGCGCGGGCCTCGTTCAAGGAGAAGGTCCGCAAGTCCGGCGCGACCTTCCTCTACGGCGCGATGTGCGACTTCTACACCGCCGAGGAGCTGGACGAGCTGATGTACGAGGTGACGGAGGTCGCGAAGTTCCTCCTCGAAGTGGAGGGCGTCGAACTGACCGTCGAGGAGGAGCTCGCCGCGGAGGACCGCATCGGCGACGTGATGCGCGAGGTGCGGGAGTCCTCGGCCGCGCTGCGGCACGACCACGTCACCTGCCCGGAGTGCGGTCACGAGATCGAATCCGGGACCGGCGGCCACTCGGAGCACGAGCCGGCCAGCGCCGACGACTGACGGCGCGGCACCTCGGGGGCACACTGGACCGCTCGGGCGCCCCGCGAGCGTCCGCCTACGACTCCTCCTCGTCCGGGTCGACGGCCGACTGGTCGGACGTCCCCGGCGTCCCCTCGCGCGTCTGTGCGGTGCGGGGCCGTTCGACCCCGGGGAAGAACAGCGTCGGGTCGTCGTGGGTGAAGGTGATGGTGTCGTCGTCCTCCGGCGGCGTGACGTGGGTGTAGAACGTCCCGTCGACCGCCGCGCGGAGCCCCTCCAATCGGTCGGCGTCGACGGCCGACGGGACGAAGACCGCCGCGTCGCCGTCCGCGCTGTAGAGGATGGTGAGGAGCTGGATCTCTCCCGGGAGGTCCGCCCGGAGGACCTCGTACTCGTCGATATCGCGCACGCTGACGATCTCGTCGAGGCCGTCGAACTCCTCGCGTCTGACCACCACGCCGATCCCCGGCTCCCCCTCGTCGAGGACGCCGCTGGCCGTCGGGTGGAGCACGGCGGTCCGCCAGCCGGCCTTCCGGTGCTCCTCGGCGGACTGCTCCATCTCGACGATGAGCTGTTTCCAGTGGTTCTCCGTCGCCCCGTCGGGGACCGCCCCGGGGTCGATTCCGGCGTCGTCTCCCGGGTCCTCGCCCCCATCCGCCGGAGCCTCGACCGGGTCGGCGGCGGCGTCCGCGGTCTCGTCGTCCATGCCTCCACTCCGGAACGGGAACGGGAAAACCTGTTCGCCGCGCCCCTGGTGTTCAGCGGTCGTCCGCGGGAGCGGCGTCCGACGTTCAGGGCTCGTCGGAAGCGACGCGAACGTTGCGGCCCCGCGTCTCCGCGAAGGCGTCCTCGGCGCCGTCGTAGACCACCTCGCCGCGGAGCATCGTCCACTCGGGGAAGACGCCCTCGTGGCCCTCGAACGGCGTCCAGCCACACTTCGAGTGCAGCTCCAGCCCCCGGATGGGCCGGGTCTCGGTCGGGTCGACGAGGACGAGGTCGGCATCGCAGCCCGGCTCGATGCGGCCCTTCCGCGGCAGGCCGAATATCGCGGCGGGGTTCGCCGCGGTCACGTCACGGACGCGCTCGTACGAGAGCTCCCCCTCGCCAGCGGCGGCGAGCAACAGCGGGAGGGCGGTCTCGACGCCCGGCACGCCGGAGGGGGCGTCCCAGATGCCGGCATCCTTCTCCTCGCGGGTGTGGGGCGCGTGGTCGGTCGCGACCACGTCGACGGTGCCGTCGGCGAGCCGCTCGAACAGCGCCTCGCGCCGTTCCTCGCTCCGGAGCGGCGGGTTCATCCGCCCGAACGTCCCCAGGTCGTCGAGATCCTCGCGCGACAGGAACAGGTGGTGGGGTGTCACCTCGCAGGTCATGCCCGCCTCGACCGCCGCGTCGACGCCCTCCGGCGTGGAGGTGTGGGCGATGTGGACCGTGGCGTCGTGGTCGGCCGCGACCTCGCCCGCGCGCTCGACCGCGGCGGCCTCGGCCTCGGGCGTGCGGTAGGCGCTCCACGCATCCGCGTCGTCGTCCGGGCGCTCCAGCACGCTCTCGTCGAACAGGTCGGCGTCCTCGGCGTGGACCGTGACGGCCACGTCCGCCCCGGCGGCGCGTGCGACCGCCTCGTCGAACAGGTCGGCGTCGATACCCATGTCGCCCGTCGAGTCCGCGAGGAACACCTCGCCGAGCGCGAACAGCGGCCGGTCGAACAGCGACTCCGGGTCCCAGTCCGCGGTGACGCCGCCGTTCAGCCCGTAATCGACGGCCGAGGCACGGGCGAACGCCGCCTTCTCGTCGAACGCGGCGCCCGTCGTGGTCGGCGGGTCGGTGTTGGGCTGGTCCACGACGGTCGTCACCCCGCCCGCAGCGGCCGCCTTCGAGCCCGTGGTCCAGTCCTCCTTGTGGCCGAACCCGGGCTGGCGGAAGTGGACGTGGACGTCGATCATCCCGGGCAGGAGCCGCTTCCCGGTCGCGACCAGCACGTCCTCGTCGTCGGCCACGGTCAGATCCTCGGCGACGGCGGCGATGGTCTCGCCCTCGATGCGCACGTCGCGGACGCGCCCGTCGGCGAGCGTGGCGTTCCGGATGAGCATACCCGTGGGTCGCAGGGAGGTCGCTTCGGTCTTCCGGAGCAGCCGCGGAAGCACTTATCATTCCAGTCTCCGTGGCGCCCGGTGTGCCCTCCAACACAGACGACAGACGGTTCACGCGACGACAGCTGCTCGCCGCGAGCGGTGCGACCGCGCTGGCCGGCCTCGCGGGCTGTACCCTGACCGACTCCCCGCAGGTCCGCTGTGCCAGTACCGGCGAGGGGGGCGGCGACACCATCCTGACGTTCCGGGTCACGCCGGGCGACCGCTACGCCTACCTCCTCGTCGGCGTGCCGGCCTCCGAGGTCCCCGACGGGCTGGAGGCGATCCGCGTCTCCGACGGCGCCGACCGGCTCCTGTACGAGATCCCCGTCCAGGACAACGCGGACATGAACCGGTGGCGCCCACCCGGCATCGACGAGGAGGAGGTCCCGTACACGGTCAACCTCGGCGAGCCACCGGTCCACGGCAGCTACCGCGTCCAGGCGGTCTCCGACGGGACGGTGGTCGCGACGGCGACCCTCGAGTTCAACTGCTTCGTCGACGCACCGCGCTGAGGGGACAGCGCTTTGTGACCCGCTCGTGCAGAGGGAGCCATGTCCGGCGACGACGCCGCGGACGACGCCGCGGACGAGGTGCCACCGGCAGCCCGCGAGGAGGCGGTCGGGGCCGTCCGGCGGGCGCTCGCGAAGCACGGCTACGCCGGCCTCACGACGAAGCGCATCGCCGCCGAGTCCGCGAAGAGCGAGGCCTTCCTCTTCTACCACTACGACAGCAAGGAGGACCTCGTCCTCGCGTTCATGGACTGGGCGACCGGCCGCGTGACCGACCGCCTCGAGGACGCCGCGGGGACCCCGGCCCAGCGACTGTACGGCCTCTGTGACGCCCTGGTCGGCGACCCCGGCGACGACATCGAGCGCGGGACGAACGTCGCGATGATGGAACTGCTGGCGCACGCCCGGCACAACGAGACGTTCCGCGAGCGCCTCGAGACCTACGAGCGGACCATCGTCGCGGACACGGCCGACCTCATCCGGGAGGGCATCAAGGCGGGGGAGTTCCGCGACGTGGACCCGGAGTCGACGGCCGCGTTCGTCCTGACCCTCGCGGACGGGACCGTCGGCGCCGTCCAGGCGCTCGGGATGAGCGACGTGGGCGAGGGCGTCAGAGCGGTGCTGTTCGACTATCTCGAGGGGCAGGTGCTGGCACCGGGGGTCGACCCGCCGGCTCACCGGTAGCTCAGTCGACGCCGAACCGGGCCTCGTACCGCCGCTGGAGGTGGACCAGCGCGGGCGTTCCCACCAGTGTCGGCCACAGCCACCGCGGGACCGCCGGGAGGAAGCCGAAGTTGACGGCCGAGAAGGCGCTCATCGGTCGTTCCATCCCGAGTCCGCGGACGCCTCGGTTTCCCGGTCCCCTCGTCGCTCGCGGGCGTACTCGCGGGCCGTGTCCGTATCCTCGGTCAGCAGCAGGCGCTCCAGCCGCGCCTCGAACGCCGCCTCGTCCAGGTCACCGTTCGCGTACCGCTCGCGGAGTCGTGCCAGTGCCGCGTCCTCGTCGGCTGCCCGTGGGGAACGGTCGGTGCGGCTCTCGTGTCGGCGGTCGCTCCGCTCGCATCGTCGGCTCCCCGACGTGCGTCCGCGGCCGCGCCGCTTCGCGGCCCCGACCGCGACCGGCATGACGCCGCCGAAACCGACCGGGAAGACGACCCAGAACCAGCTCACCCCCAGCGCCGCCAGCCCGAACGCGGTCCCGAGGGTCAGCATCGTCACGAGCCCCGCGACGGCGCCCGGGTCCGTGTCGACCGGGAACGGGACCGAGTGGAGATGGCGGGTCACCGTCGATCACCCCCGTCGGCCGCGACCGGCGCGTCCGACCCGTCGGTCACCCCGAGTCGTCCACCGGCGGTCTCGCGCTGACCTGCCGCCGGGACCTGGTCGGTTCCGGGGGCGGCCCCGAGCCCCGTCGGGGGCATGTTCCGGTAGACCGTCTCGTACTCGCCCTCGCGGACGAGGTAGGTCTCGTGCCAGATGCCGACCGCGCCATCGGCCAGCTCGCCGTTGAAGCGCGACCACATCGAGCGGTGTTCCCCGCCCTCGCGGGCGTAGTCGCGGAGCGCCGCGAACGACTCCCAGTACTGGACGAACTGGAACTCCCGGGGGCTCACCAGCATCGAGCGCGATTCCAGCAACCCCACCGGCTCGCGCTCCTGCTCGCGGATCATCCGCGGCGCGCTCAGGAACACCGGCAGCCACCGGTGGACGGCCCGGAGCCGGTTGATGCGCATGCCGACGAGGAAGACGACGAAGTCCCCCTCGCGTTCCGCGTGGAGTCGTTCGTGGTTGATGCTCATGTTGCTGAGTAAGTACTCACTCAGCATAAACCTAGGTGAGCACTCGGTAGCACGCGTACCCGGAGCGATCGCTACGGGACCGATCGACGGAGAAGCAGGAACCCGGTCGGCGGACCGCCTACGGGCTCAGCCGCTGTCGGTCTCGCGGGAACAGCACGGCCTCACGGATGTTGGCGAGACCGAGCATCGTCATGACGAGGCGCTCGACACCGTACGCCCAGCCTGCGTGGGGCGGCATGCCGTACTTGAACATCTTCGTGTAGTACTCGAACTGGTCGGGGTCGAGACCCTGCTGCTCGAAGCCCTCCACCAGGGCGTCGTAGCGGTGCTCACGCTGGCCGCCCGAGACCAGTTCCATCCGCGGATGCATCAGGTCGAAGCCCTTCGAGTACTCGGGGTCGTCGTCGTAGTCCTGGATGTAGAACGGCTTGATCTCGGAGGGCCAGTCCTTGATGAAGTAGTGGCCGCCGATCTCGTCGCCGAGGGCCTTCTCGCCCTCCGTGGGGAGGTCGTCGCCCCACACCAGGTGCTCGTCGAGTTCGCCGGTCGCGTTGATGCGCTCGATGGCCTCCTCGTAGGTCAGCCGCGGGAAACCCTCCTCGGGCACCTCGAACGCCTCCGTCATGTCCAGGGTCTCCAGCTCGTCCCCGCAGTTCTCCGCGACGGCCTCGTACGCGGCCATCAGCGTGCCCTCGCAGACGTCCATCGCCTCCTCGTGGTCGATGAACGCGGACTCGAAGTCGATCATCGTCGCCTCGTTCAGGTGGCGCGGGGTGTTGTGCTCCTCCGCGCGGAAGATGGGGCCGACCTCGAAGACCCGTTCGAGTCCGGAGCCGACCATCAGCTGCTTGAACAGCTGCGGGCTCTGGTTCATGAACGCCTCGCGCCCGAAGTACGTCACCGGGAACAGCTCCGTCCCGCCCTCGGTGCCCGTGGCGACGATCTTCGGCGTGTTGATCTCCGTGCAGCCCTCGCCGCGGAAGTAGTCACGGACCGCGCGGAGGACCTCGGCGCGGATCTCGAAGATGGCCTGGGCCTCCGGCCGGCGCACGTCCAGCGTGCGGTTGTCCAGGCGCGTGGAGAGTTCGGCGTCGACCTTCCCGGACGGGTCGAGCGGCAGTTCCGGCTCGGCCGGGGCGATGACCTCGACGGATTCGGGGACGACCTCGACACCCGTGGGCGCACGCTCCTCCTCCTCGACGGCACCGGTGACCTGCACGACGGACTCACGCGTGACCTCGGTGCCCGTCTCGACGAGGTCGTCGTCCATCTCGTCCTTCTCGAACTTGACCTGGATCTTCCCGGTCGTGTCCCGGACGATGAGGAAGGCGATGCCGCCGAGGTCGCGGATCTCGTGGGCCCAGCCCGCGACCGTCACGTGGTCGCCCGGCTCGGCCTCCGCGGTGTACGTTCTATCTTCCATATCCGTGATTCTCGTACCGGGGCCGAAAACGTGTCGTTACCGTGTGAACGGTTCCGCGGGCGTGAAAATCGGCTTTGAACCCACTACTCCGCACCCAACTCCGATATTACGACCATTCATCTCGAAATCAGTCCATATCTCGATAATCCACACGTCGCGCACTCCCCGAGATTCAAATGCGATACCGGGGCCAGACACCCCGTGACCTGACGCATCGAGCGGGTCGGGCCATCCGGGCGCGGTTATCGTACCGCGTGACGGTTCGGCCAGCGCGACACGACCGACCCGTCGCCGGTGGGAGTTCGTGGGCTCCCGCAGTGTCGCCTGTTCGCTAGGCTGAGATGTCAGTCGCGATGCTGGGAACAGGGCAGCCTCCGAAGCCCTCGCCCTTCGAATCCGCCAGGAGACGCTTGTTCGACCGAGCGTTCGGACGTGAGGGTTCCACCGGAGCGCTAGTGGCCCCACACCTCCCCGCGCGAGCGCTGTGGCGGCTCCGCACGGCGCTGACGCGCCGGCTCCGCCAGCGGTGGCGCTCGCGCGCTTCCTGTTCTCGGAACCAGCCGGCCGGCCAGCCGCTCGGCTGGTGCGTGCTCCCCCGTCAGTCCAGTGGGCGCGCGCTGGCGGCTGTGCCGCAGGCCAGCCGTCGCCAGCGCGCGAGGGCCGAGCACCAGAGCGACCGGAGGGAGCGAGGAGCGCAGGCGGATGGGGAGGTGTGAGGCCTACGACCCGACTGACGAATCCACGGCCTGGCGGACTCGAAGGGCGAGCGCTCTCGACCCTGCCCGGAGGAAGCAAGCACCGCAGGGAGCGAGCATCGCGAGCGACCGAGGAGCGCAGCGACTCCCGGCAGGTCGAGAGCGCGAGGGCTTCGGGAGCAGTCCCACCTCCGGAGTCGATGCCGTCCCGAGAGAGCGCGAGGGCTTCGGAGGCAGGCCACCTGTCGTCAGCGACACCAGACACCACTGCGCCTAGCCCTTCCGACACGGTTTAGTCGCGCGGTAGCCACGCCCGCGTATGAGCGGCACGCCGTGGTCCGACTGGACCCACATCACCAAGCTCGACCCCGACAAGGAGCTGGTCGCGGGCGAGACGTTCGGTGACGTCTGCGAGACCGGCACGGACGCCATCGAGATCGGCGGCACGACCGGGATGACCGAGGAGAAGATGGAGCGGGTCGTCGAGGCCTGCGTGGCTCACGACGTGCCCGTCTACATCGAGCCCTCCCACTCCGCGACCGTCGTCCACGACGAGGGGCTGGACGGCTACCTCATCCCCATCGTGTTCAACGCCGGCGACATCGCGTGGGTCACCGGCGCCCACAAGGAGTGGGTCCGCTCGGACCCGGACATCGACTGGGAGCGGACCCACACGGAGGCGTACATCGTCCTCAACCCCGAGTCGTCGGTCGCGGAGTACACGCAGGCCGACTGCGACCTCGACGCCGAGGAGGTCGCGGCCTACGCCACCGCCGCCGAGCGGATGTTCGGCCAGGAGATCATCTACATCGAGTACTCGGGCACGCTCGGCGACACCGACAAGGTCGGTGCCGCCCGCGACGCGCTGGACGAGGCCACGCTCTTCTACGGCGGCGGCATCCACGACTACGACTCCGCCCGGACGATGGGCGAACACGCGGACACGGTCATCGTCGGCGACCTCGTCCACGACGAGGGCGTCGATGCAGTCCGGGAGACGGTCGAGGGCGCGCGCGACGCCCAGACCGCGACCCGATAGCGGCGTGGCACCGCCCCTCTCCGGCAGCTCACTCCCCCTCACAGTCTCCCGACGCCGAGCAACCACCCGCACCACCGACAGCGGTTTACGTCTCCCATCGAACCCTCGGGCATGCGCGCGGTCGAGCGAGTCGGGGGCCAGCCGTGAGCGTCATCGCGGAGTACCGGCTCTCCGCCGACCGGCTCGTCCTGGCACCGACCTTCGAGGCCGTCCCCGACGTCGAGCTGGAGCTGGAGCGCTCGTTCGCCACCGACCCCGACTGCCCGATCCTCTTCGCGTGGGCCCGGGGGCCCCTGGAGGCGTTCGAACGCGCCGTCGCCGACGACCCGACGGTCGCCGACCTGACCGTACTGGACACGGTCGGGGAGAAGCGGCTCTACCGCATCGCCGTCGGTGAGGCCGACGTCGTCCTCTATCCACGGTGGGTCGAACTCGGCGCCGAGCGGCTCGAGGCCTGGTACGCCGACGGCTGGTGGCACTCCCGGACGCGGTTCCCCGACCGCGGCACGCTCGCCGACTACCGGAGCTACCTCGACGAGAACGAGATCAGCTTCCAGCTCAAGCGGCTGTACGACGCCGCACAGGCCAGAGGGGACGATATCGGGCTGACCGAGGAGCAGCGCGAGACGCTCGTCCTGGCCTACGAGATGGGCTACTTCGACATCCCTCGCGGCACCACCACCACCGGGCTGGCCGAGGAGCTCGACATCTCGAACCAGGCCGTCTCGGAGCGGCTCCGGCGCGGCTACGGCCGACTGGTCGAGCAGCTGCTCTGAGCGACGCGGCCGGGAGTGACGCGGCCCGTCCTCTCAGCTGGCACTCTCGACCTGCTCCTGCCAGTCCCGGACACGGTCGGCGCTCACGCCCGAGACACGGCTGGCCACGTCGTCCGGGTCCGCAGCCTGCAGGTCCGACAGCGACTCGATCTCCGCGTCGGCCAGCTTCGCGGCCGTCTTCTCGCCCACCCCGTCCAGGTCATCGAGGTCGCGCGTCGCCCGCCGGGCCTGGAACTCCTCGAAGTTGCAGATGGGACAGCCCAGCTCCCACGGGTCGCCGTCGCCGTCGTGGACCACGAGTTCGGGCAGGTCGTGCTCCGGACAGCGCTCGTCGGTCACCTCGATATCGCCACGCCGGGGGAGCGGCAGCGAGTAGTCGCAGTCGGGGTAACGCGTACACCCGACGAGCCGGCTCCCGCTCTGGAGGTGCTTGATCGCCAGTTCGCCGCCGTGCTCCTCGCCACACTCGGGGCAAGCGCCGATGACCTCGTCCTCCTGGGCGTCGGCCTCCTCGGCCTTGCAGATGGGGCAGCCGTGGACGAACGTGCTTCGTCCGGCCAGCATCTTCACGTGGTTGAGGTCGTGCTCGTCGCAGGACTCCTCCATCACCGTGGGCTCGCCCGAGGAGGGGAGCTGGTAGGTGTTCTCGCAGTCCGGAAACCCCTCGCAGCCGACGAAGTACGACCCACGGCGCGACCGCCGGACGATGAGCGTCTCGCCGCACTCGGGGCAGGGGCCGAGCCGCTTGTCGTCCTTCAGCGCCTCGCGAAGGTGCTCGCCGATGGCCTCGCGCGAGTCGTGGAGTTCGTCGAACACCCGCCCTAACATCTCGCGCGACTCGTCGGTCACGTCGTCCAGCGTCGCCTCCCCGTTGGCGATGGCCGTCATGTCCTGCTCGAGTTGCTGGGTCATCTCCTCGTCGACGACGAGGTCGGCGAACTCCTCGGCCGCTTCGACGACCGCCATCGCCAGGCGCGTCGGCCGCGGCGGGTCGTCCTCGATGTAGCCGCGGTCGTACAGTTTCTCGATGGTGTTGTGTCTGGTACTCTTTGTGCCGATACCGAGACCTTCCATGGTCTCGATGAGCCGAGACTGGCCGCGCCGGCGCGGGGGCTGGGTCTGCTTCGCTTCGAGTCGCGCGTCCGTCAGATCGAGGGCCTCGCCCTCGTCCACATCGGGGACGAGGTTCTCGTCCGACGACGCGTACGGATAGACGTCCAGATAGCCCGGCTCCAGCAGGCGCTTCCCGTTGGCCTTCAGCTGGCAGCCGTTCGCCTCGGCCGTGACGCGGAGGTGCTCCCACTCGGCGGGGTCGGCACAGGTCGCGAGGAACCGCCGGACGACGAGTTCGTACACCTCCCACTCGTCGTCGCCGATGTCGGCCTTCCCCGGGACCTCGCCGGTTGGGTGGACGGGCGGGTGATCGGTCGTCTCCGTCTCCCCGCGCGTGGGCTCGATGTCGTCACCGTCGAGCAGCGAGGCGGCGTCCTCGCCGAACGCGCCCGTGTCCGCGAACGTTGCGACCAGGTCCTCGGGGTCGAGGTCCTCCGGGTAGACGGTGTTGTCGGTGCGGGGGTAGGTGATGTAGCCGGCGGTGTACAGGTCCTCGGCGATGCTCATGGCGCGGCCGGCCCCGTAGCCCAGCGAACTCGCCGCGCGGATGAACTGGGTCGTGTTGAACGGCGCCGGCGGCTCGTCGGTTCGGGTCCGGCGCCGGACGCCGGTGACCGTCGCGCTCGTCGCCTGCGAGAGCGCCGCGTACGCGTCGTCGGCGTCGGCCTCGTTCCAGACGCGCTCCTCCTCGGTCCCGCCCTCGCCCTCGAAGAAGTACTGCGCCTCGAACTCCACGCTGTCCTTGTGGAGGTCGGCGAACAGCTCCCAGTAGTCCTCCGGGTCGAACGCCTCGATCTCGCGCTCGCGGTCGACGATGAGCTTGAGCGTCGGACTCTGGACCCGCCCGACGGAGATGAAGTCCTCGCCGAGCTGCCCGGCCGACAGCGAGAGGAAGCGTGTGAGGGCAGCGCCCCACAGCAGGTCGATGATCTGGCGCGCCTCGCCGGCGGCGGCGAGGTCGAAGTCCAGTTCGTCCGGGTTCTCGAAGGCGTTCTTCACCTCGCGTTCGGTGATCGAGGAGAACCGTACGCGCTCGATGGGCATCGAGGCGACCTCCGTGACGAGCTCGTAGGCCTCCTTCCCGATGAGTTCGCCCTCGCGGTCGTAGTCGGTCGCGATGACCGCCTCGTCGGCCTCCCGGGCCAGCTCCTGGAGGGTACGGACGATGTTCTCCTGGGTCGGGCGCTTCTCGATGTCCGCCCGAAGCAGCTCGACCGGCCGCACGTCGCGCCAGTCATCGTACTCCGGGGGGAAGTCGACGGCGACGACGTGACCCGACAGGCCGACACAGACCGTCTGGCCGCCGTCCCACTGATAGACGTTGACGCCGTTGCGACGGTCGGTCCCCGCCGATCCGTCGCTGAGGATGTCCGCGATGCGGCGCGCGGCGTTGTCCTTCTCGGTGATGATCAGTTCCACGCGCGCTCACCCCGCGTGGGGCGCGGGCGCGCCCCGAGATCGGCTGCAGTCATTACCGGCCCGTAGCCCCCAGCGGTTGCTAAACGTTTCGGGCGAAATCGCCGGACAGCGCGGGTGTGCGTGCGGACGGGCGTCCGAGCGCGTGTCGGACGGGCGTGAGAGCGGGCGCCGGGGCGCGCGCACGGCGCGCCGGACGCGAGCGTGTGGGCGGTGTGAGTGTGCGCCCGGGCCCGCGCGGCCCGCGCGAGAGAACTACGCTACTCCGACTCGGCGAACAGCTCGTCGACGGCGTCCTGCGCGGCGAGCGCGGCGTCGTCGGCGACCTGCTCGGGGTCGAGGTCGGCGTCCGCGTCCGGCGCGTTGAGGTAGACGTCCACCTCCAGCACGCCGTCCTCGAAGGTGACGGTCACGTCCAGGTCACGGACGTCGGACTGCTTGAACCGCGAGAGGACGAGCCCCTCGGCGGCCTCCGAGGCGGTGTTCACGACGGCCTCGTCGCTGGGGCCGTCTGCCTCGTCGGTCGAGGAATCGGCCATCGCGTCAGTCGCCGCCGGCGCCCGGGCCGCCCGGTCCCATCGGGCCGCCACCGCCGCCGGGGCCGCCGGCGCCGCCCTGGAGCAGCTGCTGGAGCTCCTCCTGGAGGTCCTCGAACTGCTCGCGGACCCGCTCCTCCTGCTTCTCGAGGGTCTCGACACGGATCTCCAGCGAGTCGACCTTCTCCTCCAGCTCGTCGTAGGCCTCGTCGTACTCGCTCTTCACGAGCAGCTCGCCGACCTCGCGGTAGATCTCGGTGTCGTCGTCGACGTCGTCGAGCGCGTCGAGCGCGTTCTCGGACTCCCGGAGGGAGGTCTCGGCCTGCTGCTTCTGGGCTGCGACCTGCTGTGCGGTCTCCTGGAGGTCCTGTAGCTCCTCGAGCTTCTCCTGGGCCTCCGGCGGAAGGTTACCCTGCATACCTGTCGGCTCGGGTTCGCCCGTGAAAAACCCCCGCTTCTCGGGCTCACGAAGAGCCCGACCGTCCGTCGCCGGGTCGCGTCACGCCAGCGCCGCCTCCCTCGTCCGGTCCGCCACGTCGACCAGTGAGGTCCAGGTGTTCAGCCCAGCTCTGAGCGCCGTCAGATCGGCCGCCCGGATCGTGACGCGGACGACGTCGTCCTCGTGAGCCACGGCCGCGGTACTCCGGTCACCGTCGATGCGGTCGACGTCCTGCCGGAGGCTGGTCGCGACCAGCGCCGCCGCTTCGGGGTCGTCGTAGGACAGGTCGAGAACGGTCTCGTGCGGGAAGTAGGTCGTCGCGTCGCCACGGTCGCCGTCGTCGGACACGGGTGCCGGCGTCAGTGGACGTCGATCTCCTTGACGTCGCGGCTCCGCTCCTTCAGCAGGACGCGGTGGCCACAGTACGGACAGCGGACGCCGCCGTACTCGTCCAGTTCGACGTCGCGCTTGCAGCGGGAGCACTTGTAGCTCATGCGTTACTCGTCGTCGGTGGCCTCGTCGCCACCGGAGAGGGCCGCCCGGATGGAGCGCCGGACCGTCTTGCCCGCGGGGGTCTGAGCGCGGTAGGCGCCGCCGGTGAACTTCTCGCCGGTCTCCTCGTCGACCCAGACGCCGGTTCCGACGCGCTTGACGTCGTTGCCGTCGCGCGTGGAGTTGTGCATGTCGTCCTCGATCTCGGCGACACGGCGGCGCGAGACACGCCCGTAGCGGGCGCCGAAGCGGCCCGCACTGCCCGTCTTGCTCTTGGCCATAGTACCCGACGGTGCGGCCCTCACCCGTATAAGCCCTGCGAGTTCCGGTACGACGGTCGGGGGGAACGACCGGACCGCGCGTCACTCGACTGCCCTCGTGTCGCGCCGGTCGAGGTGGTCGTTCGGGAGGCTGGGCCGGAGCACACGGGGCAGATCCCCGGAGTCCGGCGGGTCCGCTTTGTGCCACGGGGGCCAAGGAGCCGGCAGTGACCGATACACCCGGGGACCCGACGGCGACCGACCCGCCCGTCCGGCCCCCCTTGCCGACACTTGGAGTCGTCTCCGGGCGGGCGTTCCTGGCACTGGGTGCCGTCGTCGGGGCGCTCGGCTGGGGCGTGACCAGCCTGCTCACGGCGCGGCCGGGCCTCGCGGGCGCGACCGACCCCGCGTTGCTGGCCGCGCTCGTGTGGGCACCGCTCGTCGTCCTGATGGTCGGCGGCGGCGTGTTCGCGACCCCCGACGCGGTCCGGTTCGCCCGGCCGTTCCTGGTGTGGGGCCCCGTCAACGCTGCGGCGTCGATGGCGACCCTCGGGGCGCTCCTGGGATGGCTGCCCGCGGCCACCTACTGGGTCGCGTGGGCGCTGGCGGGTGCCGCGGGCTTTCTCGCTACGGGCGCCGCGGTCCGTCGAACCGGCGACGACGGGGCGCTCTGGCTCGCCACGGCGGCCTGCGAGGCCGGTGTCGTCGTCGCGGGCCTGGTCCTGGGTGGTCCCTGGCCGTTCGCCGTGCTGGGGGTCCTCCACGCGGTACCGCTGGCCCTGTGGGCGAGCGGCCTCGCGCGTCGGCTCGGTGCCGGTGTCGCGCTGGTGCCGGTGCTGTCGACGGCCGCGGTGCTCGGCACGGGGCTGTACCTGGCGTGACCGGACCGGCCCAGCACCACTCGTATCTATCGTAATCGCCACATTATCGAATATCGCGGTCTTTCTGGATGGAAAACCGGCAGCATCTGGAGAGATCGGCAGAAGGCTGGGAAGCAGACGGTCGACGTCGACCACAAGGGACACCGTTTAACTGCAGCCACACCGAATCCTGCCCCGTGATAGCGCCGCTCCTCGTCGTCGGGCTGCTGGTCGCGGCGTTCGTCGGATTCAACATCGGCGGCTCCTCGACCGGCGTCGCCTTCGGGCCGGCCGTCGGGAGCGACACGGTCTCGAAGACGGCCGCTGCCGGACTGATGACCACGTTCGCCCTGCTCGGTGGCTACACCGTCGGGAAGAACGTCATCGAGACGATGGGCGGCGAGATCGTCCCGCCCTCGCAGTTCTCGCTGGCCGCCAGCGTGGCCGTCCTGTTCTTCGTGGGGCTGGCGCTGCTGGTGTCGAACCTGTTCGGCGTCCCCGCCTCCACGTCGATGACCGCCGTCGGTGCCATCGCCGGCCTGGGCGTCGCCACCGACTCCATCGTCTGGCCGGTGATGGGTCGCATCGTCTCCTGGTGGCTGGTCGCCCCCATCGCCGCGTTCTGGGTCTGTGCGGTCATCGGGCGCTACCTCTACCCGTACCTCGACGCGAAGGTTCCGCTCGACTCGGCCGGCGGCGTCATCGAGCGCCGGTACGCCGGGCCGATTCCGTACCCGGCCCGCGCGCCCGGGGCGGCGCTGAGGGATGTCGTCGGCGTCGTCCTCGTGGTCGGTATCGCCTGCTACATGGCCTTCTCCGCGGGCGCATCGAACGTCGCGAACGCGGTCGCACCGCTGGTCGGAAGCGAGGCCATCAGGCCGAACACGGGCGTCCTCCTTGCGGGCGGCGCCATCGGCGTCGGCGCGTTCACCATCGCCCGCCGGACGCTGGACACCGTCGGCAACGACCTGACGGACCTGCCGCTGCTGGCCGCGCTCATCGTGGAGACGGTTGCGGCCTCGCTGATCACCTTCCTCTCGGTCATCGGCATCCCGGCCTCGCTCGCGGTGTCGGCGACGATGTCCATCGTCGGGCTGGGCTGGGGCCGGGCGACCCGGACGACGACGCTCTCGGAGGCCGCGGGCGCCGCGATGGCCGGCGAGGAGCCGACCGCGAAGGCTCGCGTGGACGCACTGGCCGCGGACGGCAAGGGTGCCGGCGGAGACAGCGCCGAGGCGAGGAGCGTGCCCCGCATCGGCGAGGAGGACCCGGACGACCTCGCGGCGACGGAACTGTTCGACCCCGCCACCACCGGCCGCGTCATCGTCCTGTGGATCATGACGCCCTCCATCTCCGCAGCCGCGTCGTTCCTCCTCTTCGAGTACGCGCCCGTTTTCTAGGAACGGGCGAGTCCTCCGACGGCGCGCTCGACGTGCGTCCAGAAAATCGGTTTAGGGGCGCCTAACAGTAGCTTTGAAGGTAGGGGCGGGCGTACCGCCGTGCGATGCCTACAGTAGAATACCTCAACTACGAGGTCGTCGAGGACAACGGCTGGGACATGTACGACGACCCCGTCTTCGACGAGGCCGCGGACATGGACCTCGATGGCGAGGACTACGGCGAGCTGGATGTCAACGAGGGCGAGTACATCCTCGAGGCCGCAGAAGCGCAGGGCTACGACTGGCCCTTCTCGTGCCGTGCCGGCGCGTGTGCGAACTGCGCCGCCATCGTCCTCGAGGGCGACATCGACATGGACATGCAGCAGATCCTCTCCGACGAGGAGGTCGACGAGAAGAACGTCCGCCTGACCTGCATCGGGTCGCCCGCGGCCGATACGGTCCAGATCGTCTACAACGCGAAGCACCTCGACTACCTCCAGAACCGCGTCATCTGAGACGCCACCGTCGTTTCTCCCGCTTTCGACCCGCCAGCAGCCGTGCCGACGCCGACCCACTTATTCGCCTCCCCGCACCCAGTCGGCGTATGGACTGGGCCGACCTGTTCGACCGGGGCGAGGAGCACGAGGTGACCGTCACGGCCGTCCGCGAGGCGCTCGCGGGACGCCGGGAGGACCGTGCGTGACCGACCGTCCCAGCCCCGCCAGCGTCGTCGCCGACGCCGACGTGCTCGCGGCGGACCTGCTGTGTGGCGGGCCGGCAGCGAGCACGCCCGACGCTGACGAGGTGGATGATGACGGCGCGGCGGCCCGCGCCGCACTGGACGCGCTCCGTGCGCACTCCTGGACCACACTCGTCGCGACCGGGCCCCTTCTCGACGACGCCGAGGCCATCGTCGCCGACCTCGCGGACCCGGACCTGGCGGCGGCCTGGCGCGACCGCGTCGAGGGGTGGGCCACGGTCGTCGAGCCGGCCGCCGGCGGGCACCCCGCACTGGTGGCGGCCCACGCCGGTCCCGCGGCACACGTGCTCACGTTCGAGCAGTCACTCGCGAGCGCCGGCGCGGGCGCGAACCTGCGCCAGCGCATCGACGTGTCGGTGCGCCACCCGCGGGCCTTCGTCCGGGTCTTCGACGCCGCGGCGTTGTGGGCCGCTGTCCACGACGACAACCCGGGCGAGTACCCCGGGCCGGACCGCGACCCGCGGGTGTGATTCTCCGTCGAAGTCAGGCTTCGTTCAGGCTCCGCGACAGCTTCCGCACCGTCGACCGCGGCAGCAGCGGGACCACCCGCGAGAGCACCTTCAGGTCCGTGCCCGTGACGACGACCGCCTCGCCGTCGTGGACGCCGTCGTAGCCCGCCTCGGCCACGTCGTCGGCGTCCTGCCAGTTGACGCTCAGCAGGCCGTCGTGCTCGCCACCGCCGATGGGCGCGTCCTCGTTCTCGGCGCGCGCCTGGAACTCCGTCTCCACGGGGCCGGGGCAGAGCGCCGTCACCGTCACGCCGTCCGCTGCGAGTTCCTCGTGGAGGGCCTCGGAGAAGGAGAGGAGGTAGGCCTTGCTCGCGTAGTAGACCGCCATGAAGGGTCCGGGCTGGAACGCCGCCGAGGACGCGACGTTGAGGACCCGCCCGTCACCGCGCTCGACCATGTCCGCGCCGAACAGTTTGGTCAGGTGCGAGGGCGTGGTGATGTTGAGTTCGATCTGTAGCAGGTCCCGGTCGACGGGGATGTCCGTGTACTTGCCCTGCGTTCCGATGCCGACGTTGTTGACGAGCGTGTCGACCTCGATGTCACGCTCCTCCGTGACCTCCCCGTACAGTTCTTCGCGGTTTGCCCGGCTCCCGAGGTCCGTCGGGACGACGTGGGCGTCGATGCCGTACTGCTCGAACTCGTCGGCCGCCTCCCGGAGTTTCTCCTCCCGACGCGCGACGAGGACGAGGTCGTAACCGTTGCGGGCGAACTCCTCGGCGAGCGCCCGGCCGATTCCCGCGGATGCACCCGTGACGAGCGCGGTTCCGTGTGGCATGTGTGGTTCGTGGGGTGGCTGGTGGGCGTATAGTTCTGGCTCTCGCGTGCAGGACGGCGAGGTAATCGGGTCGATGAGACTGCGATTCGTGGAGGATATAATGACGACGACGGGAACGCCCACGAAGCCCTCGCGCGCTCAACCGGCCGCGGCTCGCTGCGCTCCTCGCTCCGGTCGCGTTGCTCCCTCCGCTGCGGTGCTTGCGTCACCGGGGCCGGATTGAGCCCGCTCGCCCTTCGAGTCCGCCAGGATTCGGCTGTTCCCCGGCCGCTGTGGCCCTGCCCTTCCCCAGGTCGCGCGGGCTCGCTTGCGCTCGCGGCTTCGCCGCTCGCTCGGGGCGCGGAACGCCCCGCTGCTCGCCACGCGCTCCCGGCCGGGGAGCGGTTGGTCGGTCGGTTCCGAGAAAAGGAAGCGCGCGAGCGCGCTCCGGCCGAGTCACCCGAGCGGAGCGAGGGGTGGCGAGGCAACACGCCGCGCTCGCGCGGGGAGGTGTGGGGATACGAGCACTTCGCTGGAACCAGCACGCCCGAACGCTCGACCGAGACGGTACGCCCTGGCGGACTCGAAGGGCGAGCGCTCTCGAACCCTCCCGGACGACGGTGAGCGCCGAAGGCGCGAACGACGGAAGACGAGCAACGCGAGTCTTCCGGAACAAGCACCGCAGCCGAGCGGAGCGAGGCAAGGAGCGCAGCGAGTCCCGGAGTGGTCGAGAGCGCGAGGGCTTCGTAGCTGTTCCTTCAGGCATCACCGACAGTATAGACACCGTATGCCACCCAGTCCCGCGACACCGACACGACTTTTCCGACCACCCGAGAACCCCACATCAACAGATGATTCCCCGGCAGTACCTCCGCGAGCACCCCGACGAGGTGCGCGCGGCACTCGACGCGCGCGGGTACGACGACGTTGACGTGGACGCGCTCCTCGAGATCGACGCGGAGTGGCGCGACCTGAAGGCCGAGGGCGACGGCCTCCGCCACGAGCGCAACGAGGTCTCGAGCAAGATCGGCCAGCTCAAACAGGAGGGCAAGGAAGAGGAGGCCCAGGCAGCCATCGAGGAGTCACAGGAACTCAAGGACGAGATCGAGCGCGTCGAGGACCGCGCCGACGAACTGGAGGCGAAGCTCGAACAGGGCCTGCTCGAACTCCCGCAGATTCCCCACGAGGACGTGCCCGTCGGCGAGGACGAGGCCGACAACGTCGAGCGCGACCGCGTGGGCTTCGACGATCTGCGCGACCTGCCCGACGAGGTGACACCGCACTACGACCTCGGCGAGGAACTCCAGATCATCGACGAGGCCCGCGGCGCGAAGACGACCGGCGGCGGCTTCTACTTCCTGAAGGGGGACGGCGCACGCCTCGAGCACGCGCTCATCCAGTTCATGCTCGACGTCCACCGCGAGCAGGGCTACCACGATATCTTCCCGCCCGTCCCGGTGACGAGCGCGTCGATGCGGGGGACCGGCCAGCTCCCGAAGTTCAACCACGACGCCTACCGCATCGGCGGCGCCGAGCACGACGAGTACACCGACGACGACCTCTGGCTCTGTCCCACCGCCGAGGTGCCGGTGACGAACATGCACCGCGAGGAGATCATGCTCGACGACGACCTCCCGCTGAAGTACCAGGCGTACACGCCGAACTTCCGGCGCGAGGCCGGCGAGCACGGCACCGAGACGCGGGGCATCGTCCGGGTCCACCAGTTCAACAAGGTCGAACTCGTCAACTTCGTCCGGCCCGACGAGAGCTACGACCGCCTCTGGAGCCTCATCGACGAGGCCTGCGAGGTCATCGACCGGCTCGGCCTCCCCTACCGCACGCTGGACCTCTGCACGGGCGACCTGACGTTCGCCTCGGCCCGCACCGTCGACATCGAGGTGTGGGCGCCCGGCACCGACAGCGAGGACGGTCCCGAGGAGGGCGGCCGCTGGCTGGAGGTCTCGTCGGCGTCGAACTTCGAGGAGTTCCAGGCCCGGCGCGCCGGCATCCAGTACCGCCCCGAGCGCCACGAGTCGGCCGAGTACCTCCACACGCTCAACGCGTCGGGGACCGCCGTCGGCCGCGTGATGGTCGCCATCCTGGAGTACTACCAGAACGAGGACGGCACCGTCGACGTGCCCGAGGCACTTCAGCCCTACATGGGCGGCACGGAGGTCATCGAGGGCCACGACCCCGTCGGGGAGTCGGCCGTCGGCGCCGGCGAGAAGGAGTAACGGTCGACGCGGGGCGGTCGACCAGAAATATTCGACATACTTTCCGAACCCTTCGCTGATCGAAGGCTTTTGGTATTTATCCCATACTTTATAGTATTGTTCAGAGTATTACCCAATAATTTCTCGTCAGACGGATACTCCGGATTCAGGAGAGTGCAGGCCGCGGCGGCAGATTCGATATCGTGGTGAGCGGTTTATCATATATACTACCCCTCGACATCGCACCACCCTCCGCCTGTCCGAGACACCGTTATCAGGCCTCCGTGCCACCCGCCGGACGTGATTCGCAACCGCGACGCCCTGCTCGACGGCGCGCAGGCCCCCGCGCTCGCCGAGCTCGCGCTGGACTGCGTCGAGGCGGGCATCCGCGCGGCCGACCCCGAGCGCGCGACCCGGGAACGCGTCCGTCTCGAGGGCGGGCAGCTCACCGTCGGCGGCGACACCTACGACCTCGCGGAGTACGACCGGATCCTCGTCCTCGGGGGCGGCAAGGCCGCGGCCGGCGTCGCGCGCGGCCTCGAAGCCACCCTCGGCGACCGACTCTCGGGGGGCGTCGTCGGCGTGCCGTCGGATGCCGACACCTCTGGCCTCGACCGCGCCGAGGCCGTCACGGCCGGCCATCCCACCCCGACCGAAGGGAGCGTCACGGCGGGCCAGCGCGTCCTCGCCGCCGCCCGGGACGCCGACGCTCGCACCCTCGTTCTCACCGTCGTCACGGGCGGGGGTTCGGCCTGTCTCGCCGCGCCGGCGGGCGACCTCGCACTCGCCGACCTCCGCGACGTGACTGAGGCCCTGCTCGCCGCCGGTGCCGACATCGACGAGACGAACGCCGTCCGCAAGCACCTCTCCGCGCTGAAGGGCGGCCACCTCGCACGCGTGGCGGCCCCAGCGACGGTCGTCGGACTGCTCGTCAGCGATGTCGTCGGGGACGACCCGGCCGTCGTCGGCAGCGGCCCCACCGCGCCGGACCGGACGACCTACGGAGACGCGCTGGACGTGCTGTACCGGTATGCCATCGACCCGCCGGCCGTCCGGGCGCATCTCGAGGCCGGCGCACGGGGGGACCACCCGGAGACACCGGATGCCGAGGACGGCGCGTTCGACCGCGTGACGAACCACGTCCTCGCCGGGGCTCGCACCGCACTGGATGCGGCCCGCGACCGTGCGGCAGCGGCCGGCTACGACCCGCTCGTCCTCTCCTCGCGCGTGCGCGGCGAGGCGCAGGAGGCGGCGCTCACGGGCGTCGCCGTCGCGGAGGAGGCGCTCGCGACCGGCGACCCGGTCGACCCGCCGGCGGTCGTTCTCTCGGGGGGCGAGACGACCGTCACCGTCCGGGGCGACGGCACGGGCGGCCCGAACGGCGAGTACGCGCTCCGGGTGGCGCTGGAATTCGGGGGCACGGACGCGCCGGTCGCGCTCGCGTGCGTCGACACGGACGGGCGTGACGGGAGCGCCGAGGCAGCCGGCGCGCTGGTCGACCCCGGGACCATCGAGGACCCGGCGGCCGCCCGGGACGCGCTCGCGCGCAGCGATTCGCACGGCCACCTCGGCGACCGTGGTGCGCTGGTCCGAACCGGCGCGACCGGAACGAACGTGAACGACCTCCGGGTGCTCGTGGTCGGGCGCGACGGGTGAGGACGCGGCGGCTTTTTGCTGGACGACGACGTAGCTACCGACGTGCTGGAGTTCTTCCCCTCGCCGCTGACGTTCGACCGGCTCCAGTGGGCCACCTTCGGCCTCCACTGCCTGGTGGCCTCGCTGTTCATCGCGGGCGCCGTCGGGTTCGTCCGCCAGGGCGAGCCGACGGGCGCCGTCCTGCAGTCGCTCCTCGCGCTCATGTTCGTCGGCCTGGGGCTCGTGGTCGCGCGCATCGTCGGGCGCCGTACCTGAGCCGTCGAGACCCCGGCGCTCAGGCGAGACAGGCCGCGACCACGCGCAGCATCCGCTCCCCCCGGACCTCGTCGGCGAACAGCGGCACACGCTTCACGTCGTGGCCCCGGAACACGTCCTGGGCCCGCGAGAGCGCCGAGCGCTGGACCTGCCAGCGGCGCTGGCAGAACTCGCAGTTCTCGAGATCGGGTGCGACGAACCAGTCGGCCTCCATGTCGGTCACGTCGGCCAGGTCCTGCATCACGCGATTGACGACCACCGTGCCGACGGGGATCTCGAACGCGCGCAGCCGTTCGAGGAGGTGCTCGGACTCGACGACGCTCATCTCCTCGGGTACCATCACGACACGGAAATCGGTGCGTGCGGGGTCGCGCAGGCGCTCGCGGAGCCGCTCGACGCGGTCGGCCAGCACCCGCAGGTCGTCCATCCCCTGCTCTATGGATTCCTCGTCCGCGCCGGCGCCGAACAATCCCTTCACGCTGCCCATCATCCCGGACAGTCGCTCGCGGAAGGCGAGCAGGCGGCCGGTCAGCGACTCCATCAGCTCGGGGAGCTCCAGCAGCCGCAGCGTGTGGCCCGTCGGCGCCGTGTCCACGACCACGCGGTCGAACCGTTCGTCGTCCATGTACTGCAGGAGCAACTGCATCGCGGCGGCCTCGTCGGCGCCGGGCATCGTCCCCGCGGCGAACGGATTGAGTCCCTCGTCCTGCATCAGCGCGTCCAGCCCGCCGAGCATCCCGCCGCCCTCGCCACCCTCGGCGAACGGGCCACTCGTCATCGCGTCCGGGTCGATCTCCGCGGCGTACAGTGGCACGTCCTCGCGGATGCGCGTCGGCTCCGCCGGAATGTCGGTGCCCAGCGAGTCCGACAGCGAGTGCGCGGGGTCCGTCGAGACGGCGAGCGTGGCGACGCCGTCACGGGCCGACGCGAGCGCAGTCGCGGCCGCCATCGTCGTCTTGCCGACGCCGCCCTTCCCGCCGTAGAGGACGTACTCCGGTGCGTCGACCGCGAGTGCCTCGTCCTCGACCGACTCCACGGCCTCCACGTCGATACTGCTCATATGCCGCGGTACTCCGTCGGGACGGGAGTACCCGTCGGTATCGCGTCCGGCTCGGCGAAGGTTCAAACCGGAGGCCGCACCACCGAACGCGGACGTGCCCCCAGCACGGGGGCCCGGTTCGAGGGGTGACCGGGAGTCCGGATAGACCGCACGCGGGCGGTCGCGAGGACCGAGAGCCACGGCCACGTCGTGGCCGTCAGGCGAAGAAATCGCGGAGCCGCTCGGCCGCCTCCTCGACCAGTGGCGTCACCAGCGCGAACCGGAGCCAGTCCGCGCGCGAGGTGCCGAAAGCGTCGCCCGGCATCCCCGCGACGCCGGCCTCGTCGATGAGCCGCTCGACGTTCGCGAGCGTTCCCGGATAGTCCTCGAACCGCGCGAGGACGTAGAAGGCGCCCTCGGGCGTGACGTAATCAGCGCCGGCTGCGTCCAGCGCGGCCGTGAATGTCTCGATGCGGTCGGCGACGAGGTCGCGGTTCCCCTCGTAGTACGACTCTGGCGTCTCCCGGAGTGCCTTCAGAACGGCGTACTGCGCGGGCCGCGAGCAGGTCACGTTCGTCAGCATGTGCCGTGTCCGGACCGCCGGCCGAAGGGGTTCGGGGGCGATGCAGTACCCGACTCGCAGCCCGGTGATGGCCATCGACTTCGAGAAGGCGTTCGTCACGAAGCGATGGTCCGAGTCGAATTCGAGCGCCGAGCAGAACCGGCCAGAGTGGTCGAACCGCTCGTACACCTCGTCGCTCACGAGCAGCGCGTCGTGTTCCTCCGCGACCTCGACCAGCGCCCGCTTCGTCTCGCGCCCGTACACCGCGCCCGTCGGGTTGTTCGGCGAGTTGACGACGATGACGGCCGTCTCGTCGCTGGCTGCCCGGCGTACGTCCTCGGGGTCGAGACGGCCCTGCTCGTCGGCAGCCACGTAGGTCGAATCGGCACCCAGCAGCTCCGTCCGACCGGCGTAGTAGGGGTAGACGGGGTCGGTCAGCAGTACCTCGTTTCCAGGATACTCATCCAGTCCGATGGCGGTCCCGAGGTGGTTGGCCTCGCCGGTGCCGTTCGTGACGAACACGCTCTCGGTCGGCACGTCGTGGTGGGCGGCGATGCCCGCCCGGAGTTCGTCCAGCCCCTCGCTCGGGGGGTACTGGTAGTGCTCGACCGGCAGGTCCGCGAACTCGCGGATACCCTCGCGGAGCGCCTCGGGGGGCTCCCAGTCCGGGTTCCCGCTGACCATATCTACCACGTCCCGCTCGGCGGCCGCGGCGTACTGCATCACCCGGAAGAACAGTGGCCGCTCGTAGTCCATACCCGCCCTCGCGGAGCGTTCGACGTGGTTCTTGCCTTTCGGAGTCGGATTCCGACCGCTCCCAGGCGACAGAAGATGCGGCGGATGCCCGACTCGTAAACCAGTCACCGCGATACGAAATCCGCCCTGCACTGCCAGCGACAGGTCACGAGAGCGCCCGGTTTCATGGGCGAGAAGCTCCTGCTGGCGGACATGCACGAGTTCGCCGAGGACCCGCCGGTCGAGGAACGCATCGGGGACGCGCTCCGGGAGACGAACGCGACCATCGCGGCCGCCGAATCCGCGACCGGCGGGCTCATCGGCTCGCTGCTGACCGACGTTCCGGGGTCGAGCGACTACTTCGACCGCTCGGTCGTCACCTACTCCTACGACGCCAAACGCGACGTGCTTGCCGTCCCGCGCGAGGACCTCGACGAGCACGGCGCCGTCAGCGAGCCCGTCGCCCGCGCGATGGCCCGCGGGGTGCGGGACACCGCGGACACGACGTGGGGTGTCGCCACGACCGGCATCGCCGGGCCGACGGGCGGCGACGACGCGGATCCGGTCGGAACGGTGTACGTTGGTGTCGCGTACGCGGGCGCGTGGGGCTCCGGCGAGTCGACGAGCAGCGTCGAGCGGTACGTCTTCGACGGCGACCGGCTCGCGGTCAAGGAGCAGTTCGCCCGGCAGGCGCTCCGGGACGCGCTCGCAGCTATCGAGGCCCGCTAGGAGTAGCCCGGCAGCGGACGGCGGCACCGGACCGACGCGTTTTCGACCACCCGGAGCCGACCGCCACCCGTGCTAGCCATCGTCGTCAGCCGCGCCGACAGCGCGTCCGTCCACATCGGCGAGCAGTTGCGCGCCCGCGCGTCGTGGACCGAGCACACCGACGGGACGCGGACGGACGCCGACGGCGGCGGCACCGTCTACCGGACCGAGGGCGCCGAACTCCGCGAGTTCGACGACCTCCACCTCCACCTCGACGGTGTCGCGTCGGCGTTCGGCACGGTCGACGAGGGGCCCGAACGCGAAGCCGGGCTGCTCGCGTTCGCGTCGCGCCACGCCGGCGAGACGGGCCCGCTCCTGACGGCCCACCACACCGGGAACTTCGGGCCGGCGGACCACGGCGGCGCGGACGGTGAACTGGCCGCTGCGGCGCCGAACGCGACGGCTGAGGCGCTCGACGCCCTGACCCGGCACGCGCCCGATGGCTACGAGACCGGCCTGGAGTGTACCCACCACGGCCCGACGGACGTGGGCTGTCCGTCGCTGTTCGTCGAGGTGGGGAGCGACGAGCCCCAGTGGGACGACCCCGACGCCGCGCGGGCCGTGGCCCGGACGATCCTCGACCTCCGCGGCGTGTCCCCCGACGCCGAGCGGTCCGTCGTCTGCTTCGGCGGCGGCCACTACGCGGCCCGTCCGGAGCGGGTCGTCCGCGAGACTGACTGGGCCGTCGGCCACATCGCCGCCGACTGGTGCCTGGACGACCTCGGTGACCCGGACACGCCGACGGCGCGAGCGACCCTGGACGCCGCCTTCACCGAGAGCGGCGCCAGCCACGCGCTCGTCGAGGGTGACCACCCGGACCTCGTCGCCGTTCTCGAGGACCTGCGCCACCGCGTCGTCGGGGAGACGTACCTCCGGGAGACGACCGGCGTCCCGCAGGCGACCGTCGAGCGCGCCGAGGCCGAACTCTGCCGGGTCGGGGAGGGCCTCCGCTTCGGGGACCGGGCGCCCGGGTACGCCGGTCCCCTGACCGCTGTCGAGCTCCCGGCCGGACTCGTGACCGAGTGCGAGGGGATCGACCGCGAGCGGACACGGGAGGCGGTCGACAGCCGCACGGTCGCGGTGACGACCACCGAGAACGGGACGCTGGTCGACGACCGGGCGCTGTTCCCGGCCACCGACGCCGAGGCCGCCGCCGAGATCCGGGCCGAACTGGTGGGTGAGCTGGTGGCCGTCCTCCGGGAGCGCTACGACGGCGTGAGCGTCCACGCCGATGCGGTCGTGGCGCGCCGGACGGCGTTCGACCCGGAGAAGGCACGCACCCTCGGCGTTCCGGAGGGCCCGGCCTTCGGGAAGCTGTCGGCCGGGGAGACGGTCGAGGTGAACGGGCGCGTCATCGAGCCCGGGGCGGTCCGCTCCGAGGAGGAGTTGCGGTTCCCGCTCTGACCAGACGGCGGGCCGGAGAGCCGCGCGGGCGCGTCAGACATCACCCCGAGAGCGGCGCGCACGCCGGCGGCCGGGACCGGATTCCGTATCGTCGCTGACGGTTTATCCCCATCACCCACTCGAGAACCGGCAAAAGCGCGCATCGGCGTCAGACACGCGTGCGACGGCGGAGAAAGCTACTTACGGGACGTAGGCATCCGACCGGACAGAATGGACTCGCTGATCGAGGACGCCATCGACGAGGCCGAGAATAGGGAGGAGGAGGGCCCGGCTGGGGACGGGCCGGCGAACTCGAACGACCACTCACCGAACACGTCGGGCACCATGACCGACGAGGAGCTGGCGAGTGTCGTCGAGGACCTCGAGACGAAGATCACCGTCGTCGGCTGCGGCGGTGCCGGCGGCAACACCGTCACCCGGATGGACCGCGAGGGCATCCACGGTGCGAAGCTGGTCGCGGCCAACACCGACGCCCAGCACCTCGCCACCGAGGTCGAGGCCGACACGAAGATCCTCATCGGCCGCCAGCGGACCGGCGGCCGCGGCGCGGGCTCGGTCCCGAAGATCGGGGAGGAGGCCGCCCAGGAGAACATCGACGACATCAACGCCGCCATCGACGGCTCGGACATGGTGTTCGTCACCGCCGGGCTGGGCGGCGGGACGGGGACGGGCTCTGCCCCCGTCGTCGCACAGGCCGCCCAGGAGCAGGGCGCCCTGACCATCGCGGTCGTCACGGTCCCGTTCACCGCGGAGGGTGAGCGCCGGCGGGCCAACGCCGATGCCGGCCTGGAGCGCCTACGGGCCGTCGCGGACACCGTCATCGTCATCCCGAACGACCGGCTGCTGGACTACGCGCCGAACCTGCCGCTCCAGGACGCCTTCAAGATCTGCGACCGCGTCCTGATGCGCTCGGTGAAGGGGATGACCGAGCTGATCACGAAGCCCGGCCTCGTCAACGTCGACTTCGCCGACGTGAAGACGATCATGGAGAACGGCGGCGTCGCGATGATCGGCCTCGGCGAGTCCGACTCCGAGAACAAGGCCCAGGATTCGATCCGCTCGGCGCTGCGCTCGCCGTTGCTCGACGTGGAGTTCGACGGCGCCAACTCCGCGCTCGTCAACGTGGTCGGCGGCCCGGACATGAGCATCGAGGAGGCCGAGGGCGTCGTCGAGCAGATCTACGACCGCATCGACCCGGACGCGCGCATCATCTGGGGCGCCTCCGTCAACCAGGACTTCGACGGCAAGATGGAGACGATGATCGTCGTCACCGGCGTCGAGAGCCCGCAGATCTACGGCAAGAACGAGGCCGCCGAGGGACAGGGTGGCCAGGCCGGACAGGTCGGCAACCTCGACGGGCAGGCCACCGACGGCGCCGGCGGCCAACAGCCCGCCTCCTCCGACGGCGGCATCGACTTCGTGGAGTAACGGCGACCCGGCACGGCCGCACTCTCTCGACTCTACCGCCCAGCACCAGGTATCGAGCACCTCCCAGTCGCTGGAACGGGTCCCCGACGGACAGCACGCTCGGCCGCTCGTTACACCAAATACCGTGGTAATCATGATGCTAATTTAAATACCCGAATTGCCTACGAAAGTGCAGAGCAGCGGTGACCAACAGAACCACCCCACAGAGGCGGGTATCGAAATCGGAACGGCATCACCCGGCGGTGTCCCGACAGCGAGTGCAGGTCGGCCTGGTCGTGCTGGCCGTCGTGGCGGCAGGCCTGGTCCCATTCGTCGGGCCGGCGAGTGCGACACGGACCACGGCTGCGGACGTCGTCATCGTGTTCGACCGGACGGTGGGTATGGACGCCGAGCGCGACACGTTCCGCGAGCGGATCGCCAACCTGACCGCCGACCTCGCGGCCGAGGACGTCGACATCCGGTACGCCGTCGTCGCCTACGAGGGGAACGATCCCGGCGACACGGAGCTGATCCAGGGGTTCACCAGGGACGCGGACCGGCTCCGGGAGGCGTTCGAGTTCGAACTCTTCGGGACCACGGAGAACGCCTCGCACGGCATCCGCCTCGCGACGGGCCTCGACTACCGCGAGGACGCCCGTCGCGTCGTGGTCGTGGTGACCGACGAGGACGACGACGGCACGATCACGGCCCGGACGGCCGCCCGCGAGGCACTCGAGGAGACGAACACCACACTGGTCGCCGTCTCCCCGGAGCGGAGACAGCCCAACGACCTGCGGCGGCTGGCCGAGAGCGTGGACGGGCGCTGGGTCGACATCGACAGGGGGGACTTCGAGGACGTGCTCGAGGAGACGTTCACGGTCCTCGACCAGGTCGTGCGGGGGTACGCACCTCCGGATCAGCCGGCCGAGTTCACACTCGATACCACGCTCAACCGGACGGAGGTCGAGATCGAGGAACCCGTCGCCCTGACCGTCGACATCAAGAACGTCGGCGGCCGGAACGGGTCGTTCATCTACCTCCTCCACATCGACGGGGACCTCGTGAACCAGAGCCAGGGTGGCATCCGCATCCGCCCCGGGGACACGGTGACGATCTCCGAGACGCTCATCTTCGACCAGCGGGGAGGCTACAACGTCGAGGTCAGCAATCGGCTCGTCGGCCGGGTCGTCGTCACCGCGCTCCGCGAGACGAACGCGACCGTCGGCCTCCGCGACACCGGCGCCGGCGGGGACAGGCTGGCCCTGTCGATCCGTGACCTCCGGGCCGACGAGACGGTCACGCTCGAACTCCCGGCGCTGCAGACCGGGCGTGAGGGCGGTGTGGTCTTCGACGAACTCCGGGTCGGGGCGAACGGCGTCGTCCGGAACCTGACCGCCGACGTGCGACAGACCGCGACCCGGCCGCCGAACGTCCCGAGAGAGCCCGACGACATCCGGCCGGCCCTGACCTGGCTCCACGTCGACCCAACCGGGACCGAACGCGTCGAGAACGTGACCTTCGGGCTCCGGGTTCGCGAGGCACGGCTCGAGGGGCTTCCCCCGGAGAACCTCGCCGTCTACCGCCACGCCGGAGGCGGCGGCTGGACCCGGCTCGCGACGACCTACACCGGCGAGGCCGGCGACGACTACCGCTACGAGGTGACCTCACCCGGCTTCTCGACGTTCGCCGTCGGCGCCCGCGATGGGACGTTCGAGGTCGTCTCGACGAACCTGAGCGACCGGAGCGTCGGCGTCGACGAGCCCGTGACGGTCACTGCCGTCGTCGAGAACGTCGGCGAGGTGGACGGCGACTACCGCGCGATCCTCAGGGCGAACGGGGAGTTCGTGAACGACACCGTGGTCCGCGTCCCGGCGGGCGAGACGCGGAACGTCTCGTTCACCGCCGCCTTCGACGCAGCCGGCGAGTACCGGCTCCGGGTGGGCGACCGGGGAGCGGGGCGGCTGACGGTCGTGGCGCCGGCGACATCGACAGCCACGCCGACGCCCGAGCCGACCCCGACCGACCCGGCCCCGGATCCGGCGACGCCCACCGCGACCCCGACGGCCGGGGAGGAGACGCCCGAACCGACCGCGAGCGACGGCCAGTCCGGGTTCGGCCCGGCCGTCGCGCTGCTCGCGCTCCTCGTGGGCGCGCTCCTCGCGACCCGCCGGCGTGACTGAACCGACGGGCCGTGACCGAGATGGGCGACCGACGGGGCCCGATCCGGGCGGACGTTTCGACTGGTAGCGACCCGACCGGCACTCGGAGACGGTTTCGGGGCGTTAACGAGGCGTTAATGCAACGGTATGCTGGGCAAGTCTATTCCGGCTACCAGCCTCCAGACGGTCGGATATGTATCACCAGGTGACAGAAGAGGCGGTACAGCAGACGGACACGACCACGGGGAGAGACAGTGGGCGCTGAGGCCAGAACCCGGGGAGGTTCCCGGGGGCAGACTCGCGTCAGGCAGGCAGTCGCTACCCTCGTGACGCTACTGGTCGTCACCAGCAGCTTCGTCGCGTTCGTCGCGGCACCGGTCGCCGGGCAGTCGACCATCACCGTCGACGACAGCGGCGGCGCCGACCACACGACCATCCAGGCGGCCATCGACGCCGCGAGCGCCGGCGACACCATCCAGGTCGCCGCCGGGACCTACACCGGGAGCATCAACGTCTCCAAGCAGCTCACGCTGCGGGGCGACCCCGGGGACTCCGCGGCTGGGGCCGGGCCGAACGCCCCCGTCATCGCCCCGAACGGTCGCGAGTACGGGTTCAACCTCACCGCCGACGCCTCGGGCACCGTCATCGAGGGGTTCGACATCGGTGCCTTCGGTGACGGCTCCATCTACCTGGACGTCGCGAGCGGCACCACGCTCTCGGACGTGACCATCCGGGACAACGACATCGACAGTGAGGACGACGCCGTCGACGGCCAGAGTCTCGACGGGAACCTCGTCCGGTTCACGTTCACGAGAAACTACCTGGACGGCGAGTACGGCGTCTACCTCGACGTCTACGGCGACACGTACGAGGACCTCGTCTTCACCGACAACGTCTTCGACGAGTTGGGCGACGAGATGATCTACCTCTACGTCAACGAGGACGGCACCACGGTCAGTGGCCTGACCGTCACGGGCAACGAGATGTCCGGCGAGTACGAGGCCGTCTACGTCTACGTGAGCGAGAACGACGACGGCGTCCTCACCGATGTCGACATCTCGGACAACACGATGGACTACGTCGACTCGGAGGCCATCGACATCTACGCGGCCGGTGTCGGACTGGAGGTGAGCGACATCCGGATCCAGGACAACGTCATCAGGTCCGACGACGAGGGCATCGAGGTCGACGTCTACGACGACGACGTGACCGTCGAGAACGTCGTCATCTCGGGCAACGACGTCGAGTCCGACGAGGAGGAGGCCATCGACGTCGACCTCGAGTCGTACGGCAACGGTGGCGACGGCGGTATCAGCGGCGTCACCATCTCCGAGAACACCGCCGGGTCGCCCGGTGACGAGGAGGCCATCGTCCTCTACGTCTACGGATCCGGAAACCCGATCAGCGACGTCAGCATCGTCGAGAACGTCGTCACCGGAGCCGAGGAGGACGGAATCGATGTATACGTCGAGCTCCAGGACGCGACCGCGACGAACGTCGCCGTCAGCCGGAACGAGGTCCAGTCGGCCGACCTCGATGGCATCGAGTTCGAGATCTACGGCGACAGCGGCGCCACGGTCAACGGCGTCGAGATCAGCGGCAACACGCTGACCGGCGACGATTACGGCGTCTTCTTCTACGTCGACGGTGTCGACCTGCAGAACGCGGTCATCTCGGAGAACACCATCGACGACGCGGGGGATGACGGTATCTACCTCTACGTCGGGGAGATCCCCTCGGGCGGGAGCGCCGAGGTCGACGTGACGCGGAACCTCGTCACCGGGAGCACCGAGTACGGCCTCTACGTCGAGGCGTCCTTGGTCGACACGGTGGACATCCTGGTCGAGCGGAACCAGTTCACGAGCAACGACGGCGGCATCCTCGTGACCGGCGACTTCGACCGGAGCGGCATCAACGTCACCGAGAACAACATCGTCGGCAACGGCGTCGGCGTGCAGAACAGCCAGGTCGCCCAACAGCAGGGCCAGGAGTACGTCGACGCTCGGAACAACTGGTGGGGCAACGAGACGGGTCCCGGCAGCCTGACCGCGACCACCGGCCTGTTCTTCGAGGACCCCGTCAGCGATGGCGTCCTCGCCAACGGAACCGGCGACCTGGTGAGTGGGAACGACAGCACCGGCCTCGCGAACGTCCGGTTCGCGCCGTTCGCCACCACCGCGTTCGACATCGCCGACCTGCCCGACCCGCCGACGCTGGGCGGTGGTGGCTCGCGCCCGGCGAAGTTCGCCATCACGGAGGACAGCATCTCGCCCCAGACGGTCGAGATCGGCGAGAGCACGACCGTCAGCTACGTCGTCACCAACACCGGCGGCCGGACGGGAACGTACGTCGCCCTGCTGACCGCCGACGGCAAGCTCGTCGACACGCAGGAGATCCGGCTCCGGGCCGGCGAGAGCGAGACGGTCACCCACGAGTTCGCACGTAACAATGCCGGCAGCTACTACATCCAGACCCGCACCTGGGTCATCGGCCGGCTGACGGTCACGCCGCTGCGCGAGACCAAGGCCGATGTGGAGTCCGACCTCCTGCGGGGCGGGGCCCAGATCACCATCACGGACCCGGTGACCGGTGAGCCGGTCTTCCTCGCGCTCCCGTTCACGGAGGCCAGCAACCAGACCGGCATCCACCTCGAATCGCTCAACCTCACGCTCGACGAGCGGACCGACTACGAGGTCGATGTCCAGCAGCCCGAGGACCTCGACCGGCTCGGCGTGGGCCCGGACGGCCCGATCCCGCTGGTCGGCGGCGGCACGCAGGAGTTCGGCTACTTCGTCATCGACATCGAGAGTGAGGGGAACGTGACGGGCGCCGAGTTCGTCTTCAGCATCCGGAAGGAACTGTACGAGCAGTTCGCCGGTGAGACCGACCCCACGGCCGGCACGACGCTGTACCGTTACGACCCCGAGACGGGGACCTGGGAGCGCTACGAGATGGAACTGGTCGGCGAGACCGACACGACCTACCGGTTCCGTGTCTCCACGCCCGGTTTCTCGGCCTTCGCGGTCGGGACGCCCGGGCCGGCGTTCGACGTGCGCAACGTCTCGCTCGCCCAGCAGACCATAGAGGCCGGCGACTTCGCCCGCGTCCAGGCGGTCGTCGAGAACACCGGCGAGCGCAACGGCACGTACACCGCCGTCCTCACCGTGGACGGCGACCGACGCGCCACCGAGGACGTGTTCGTCCCGGCCGGCGAGTCACGCGACATCGACTTCCGCGAGACCTTCCCCGAGGCCGGCAACTACGACCTCGCGCTCAACGATATCGCGGTCGGCACCCTGACCGTCGAGGCAGCGGCCACGCCGACGCCGACGGAGACGCCCACGCCGGAGCCGACGGAGACCTCGACCGAGGCTCCGACCGAGGCGCCCGAGCCGACGGACACGCCCACCGAGGCCGAGGAGACGCCGGCGACGACCGAGACCAGCGGTCAGCCGGGCTTCGCGCTCGTGACCGCGCTGCTCGCGCTGCTCGCAGCCGCGCTGCTGGCGGCCCGGCGGCGCGACCGCGACTGAGCGGGCACGCCGCCCGCCGACCGACCCCGTTTCCCGTTCCCACCCGCCTCCCAACCCCGAGCCGCCGCTCCGGCGGGACCAACAGGTATAGAAAGCCAGACTGGAAAGTGGGCGGCATGGAAGTACCGAAGGAACTCGGCGCGTATACCCGGGTGCTCAAGCTCGCGAGCACCCCCTCCTGGCAGGAGTTCTCCAGGGTCGCCCTCATCGCGGGCGTGGGGGTCATCCTCGTCGGCATCCTGGGGTTCCTGATCTTCGTCATGATGAGCTTCGTCCCCGGAGGTGTCTGAGGCCGTGCCCATCTTCGCCGTCAAGACCACTGCGAGCCAGGAACGCACCGTCGCGGACATGATCATGAACCGGGAGGAGGAGAGCGTCCACGCCGCGCTGGCGCCCGACTCGCTCACCTCCTACGTGATGGTCGAGGCCGACGACATCTCGGTGTTCGACCGCATCCTCGACGAGATCCCCCACTCCCGGGGCGTCGTCCAGGGCGAGTCCTCCATCGCAGAGGTGGAGCACTTCCTCTCGCCGAAACCGGACGTCGAGGGCATCGCCGAGGGCGACATCGTCGAGCTCATCGCCGGCCCGTTCAAGGGCGAGAAGGCGAAGGTCCAGCGCATCGACGAGGGCAAGGACCAGGTCACCGTCGAGCTGTACGAGGCGACGGTCCCGATCCCCGTGACCGTGCGCGGGGACCAGATCCGCGTACTGGACTCCGAAGAGCGATAATCCCCCCATCCTGCGGTTTTCGTAGCGTAATCCCGTTCTTGTAGTGTTGTGACAGTATTTCGTCAGGTAGTGCCGCTGCACGGCGCGAGCGCCGTGCACGGCCACGGCCACGAACCGAATCGGTTCCGCGCACGGCCACGGGTATAAACCGAACTGGGCGATATCGAATACGGGTCCGGGCGATATCGAATACGGGTCCGGGCGATATCGAATACGGGTCCGGGCGATATCGAATACGGGTCCGGGCGATATCGAATACGGGTCCGGGCGATATCGAATACGGGTCCGGGCGATATCGAATACGGGTCCGGGCGATATCGAATACGGGTCCGGGCGATATCGAATACGGGTCCGGGCGATATCGAATACGGGTCCGGGCGATATCGAATACGGGTCCGGGCGATATCGAATACGGGTCCGGGCGATATCGAATACGGGTCCGGGCGATATCGAATACGGGTCCGGGCGATATCGAATACGGGTCCGGGCGATATCGAATACGGGTCCGGGCGATATCGAATACGGGTCCGGGCGATATCGAATACGGGTCCGGGCGATATCGAATACGGGTCCGGGCGATATCACGCGGGTCCAGAACGATATCACGCGGGTCCCCGCGGGGGACCGGGGGCGTGCGTGGGTCCAAAGTAAAGTGGCTCTGCCGCGGAGTCCCTCGTATGGCCGACGACGACCTCGACGACGTCGACAGGGCGATCCTGTACGCACTGCAGGAGGACGCCCGGAACATGTCGTCCGGCGACATCGCGGAGCGAACCGGGACCTCGGACAGCACGGTCCGCAAGCGCATCCAGCGCCTCGAATCCGACGGGATCATCAAGGGGTACAGCGCCAGCGTCGACTACCAGAGATCCGGCTACCCGCTCCGGATGCTGCTCTACTGCACTGCCTCGATCCCGGAGCGTGGCGGGATGATCGCCGATATCCTGGAGATCGACGGCGTCATCTCGGTCCAGGAGCTGGTCACCGGCGAGCAGAACCTCCTCGTGACGGCCGTCGGCGAGTCCGACAGCGACATCACGCCCGTCGCGCAGGAACTCCTCGACATGGGACTGACGGTCGCCGACGAGGTACTCGTCCGGAGCCACGAGTCGACACCCTTCGGCAGGTTCGATCCCAGGGGGGATAGCTGATTCTCTAGACTTCGACGGATACACGAGCGAACGCGACGGTTCAACATCGGTACCTCTTCTCACCCCGCCCCGCCCGAACAGTCGTCTCGAGCCGGTGCCGTCCCTATCGGCTCGCGCAATCCTTGCCAGACCATAATGTTCTATAACACCCACCAGTGCGAACGAACCGGTCGAACAGATAGATTTAATAACCAATCTGTTCTCGAGGACAGGTGGAGACGACCAGTTGCGGTTCACAGGATCGCCGGTGATCGTGGCTGGCCGCTGGACGAACGATGTCAGGACACAGCCAATCGAAGACGGTCGGACCACTTCCGGACACGACGGCCGAGTCGCCGTTCGTGCCCGTCGCACTCACCTGGCTCGTCTGGTCGCTGCTGGCCGCGAGTCTCGGCGCCCTGGTCCTCCGAGTCCGGGGCGGGGCCGCGTGGGAGGTTCCGGGGCTCGTGGCCGTCGACGGGCTGACCGTCCTGATGTGGGTGGTCGTCACGTTCTTCAGCGGCATCGTCCACAGCTACTCGCGCCGCTACATGGCCGGGAGCGCCCGGAAGACGGCCTTCTTCGCCACCACGTCCGGCTTCACGGTGGTCGTGATGGCCCTGGTCGCGGCCGACCACGTCGCCCTGTTCGGCCTGCTGTGGCTCGTGATGGGCCTGCTGATGGCGAAGCTCGTCGGCATCGCCGAGGGCTGGGAGCAGGCGCAGGCGGCCGCGACGGTGGCCCGCCGGTACTTCCTCGCCAGCAGCGCGCTGCTCGGCGTCGCGCTGACGGCGCTGTGGTGGACGACCGGCGCGACGACCGTCTCGGGGATCGCCGCGGCCGCCGGCACGCTCGGCGGCCCGGTGTGGCTGGTCGCCGCCGCCGCGCTCGTGCTCGCGGCGATGATCCAGTCCGCCCTGGTGCCGTTCCACACCTGGCTGCTCTCCTCGATGACCGCGCCGACGCCGGCGTCGGCGCTGATGCACGCCGGGTTCGTCAACGCGGGCGGCATCCTGCTGACCCGCTTCGCCCCGGTCGTCACCGTCGACCCCGGGCTCATGCTCGCGGTGGTCGCCGTCGGCGGCGCCAGCGCCATCGGCGGCAAGCTCCTGAAATCGGTCCAGACGGACATCAAGGGCAAGCTCGGCTGCTCGACGGTCGGCCAGATGGGGTTCATGATCATGCAGGCCGGCCTCGGCTTCTTCGGGGCCGCCATCACCCACCTCATCCTGCACGGGTTCTACAAGGCCTACCAGTTCCTGAGCTCGGGCGAACAGGTCGCCCACACCAGCCCGAGCGAGGGGACCCCGCACACGACGGAGCGACTGACGAGCGTCGTCGGTGTCGTCGTGATGCTGCTGACCGGCCTGGCCGGCGGCGCGCTGTTCGCGGTCCTGACCGGGAAGGGGACCACCATCGACAGTGGCCTCCTGCTGACCTTCTTCGTGACGTTCACCACGCTCCACGCCGCTCGAAGCGCGGTCCAGCGCACGTCGTTCTCGCCGGTGGCTCGCTACGGCGCCGTCCCGCTGGTCTTCCTCCCGGCCATCGTCATCTACGCCGTGGTCTACGGGGCGGTCTCCGGGCTCCTGTCCGGCGTCCCGATGGTCACGGCGCCGACCGAACTGACCCTGCTCCACGGCGCCCTGGCCGTCGTCTTCACCGCCATCTACGTCGGCATCGAGACCGGCGTCCACGAGAGGAGCCAGCGCCTCTACGTGGCGCTGCTGAACGCCGGCCAGCCGTCCGCGGACACCGTGCTGACTGCCTCGGAGGACTACAATGAGTACTGACGCACCCATCGACGACAGCATCGACAGGGCCGCGACCATCGTCGGCTCGCTCTGGCCCATCCACTCGTTCGTGACCGCGAACCCCCTCTCGGGGTTCGAGGACCAGCCGTTCGACGAGGCCGTCGCGCAGGCGGCCGGGCTGCTGGGTGGCCGTGGCTACCCCAGCCCGGAGACGTTCCGTGCGGCGCTGGATCACGGCCAGATCGACCCGGAGCACCTCGGGACGGAACTCGCCGCTGCCGGCTACGACGACGACCCCGAGGCGCTGCTCGACCGGATGGACGACAAAGTCGACGCCGAGGGCGGCGACGTCGAGGCCGACGCCGATACCGCCACGGACCACGTCGACCGGGTGCTGTCGAAGTGGCTGTCGGCCTTCCTCGACGAGGGGAGCGCCTACTGGTCGATGCCGAACCGCGAGGCGGGGTTCTACACCGCCTTCCGCGGAGTGGCCGAGCACGACGGCGACATCCCCGACGCGGGGATCGTCGCCGACCTGCCCGAGGAGCCGGCCGCGGCCATCGAGCGGGTGCTGGAGCCGTTCCCGGAGCACCAGTGGGTACCCATCTTCGAGGAGCAGCTGACCGCCCTCCCCGGCTGGACGGGGTTCATCAAGCAGCGGGTCGCCGACGGGGGCGAGTGGCAGTCGACGTACCCCATCTCGCTGAAGGAGTACCTCGCGGTGCGTCTGGCGCTGCTGGACGCCGTCGACGCCGACATCGAGCCCTCGAACGACGGCGTCGACGCCCACCCCGCGGACGAACTCGCCGGGGCCTTCCTGCGCGCCTGGGAGGCGACCTACCGCGAGGACCTCGTCGAGGCCGTCGCGACGGACGGCCGGTCGCTGGCCGACGACGAGCCGTCGGGCCGCCCGGACGCCCAGCTGGTCTTCTGCATCGACACCCGCTCGGAGGTCATCCGTCGCCACATCGAGGCGACGGGCGACTACGAGACCCACGGCTACGCCGGCTTCTTCGGCATCCCGATGGAGTACCAGGGGTACGAGGCCGACGTGGCGGTCGACGCCTGCCCGCCGATCCTCGACCCCCAGCACCGCATCACCGACCTCCCGACCGACGACACGACACAGGAACGCCACGACCGCTGGACGGGCATCCGCGAGGCCGCCGACGAGGTCATCGAGACGCTGGAGGCCAACGCCGCCACGGCCTACGGGTTCGTCGAGACCGCCGGGAGCGGCTACGGGTTCGCGCTCGCGGCCCGCACGCTCGTCCCCGAGCGCGTCCGCGACCTGTTCACGGCTGCCGACGACGCGGTGCCCGACGACCACGAGTTCTGCGAGCCGCTGGTCCACCACCAGCACCAGTACGCCGGCGACCTCCCGGTGGGGATGACGACCGAGGAGCGGGTCGAGTACGCCGCGACCGCCTTCGACCTGATGGGCTGGGAGGAGTTCGGCCGCCTGGTCGTCTTCGCCGGCCACGCCGGCGAGACGGCCAACAACCCGTACGATTCGAGCCTGGACTGTGGCGCCTGTGCCGGCAACCCCGGTGGCCCGAGCGCTCGCGTCCTCGCGACCATCTGCAACGACGAGGAGGTGCAGGCGGGCCTCCGCGAGCGTGGCCACGACATCCCCGAGGACACCGTCTTCCTCGCCGGCCAGCACAACACGACGACCGACGAGGTCGACCTGTACGACGGCCACGTGCCCGAGAGCCACGCCGAGGACCTCGCGCAGTTGCGCGCGGACCTCGAGACCGCTCGCGAGCACGCGACCGCCGAGCGCGCCGCCGAGATGGGTGCCGACGGCTCGGCGAGCGTCCGCGAGACCGAGCGCCGCGCCGCCGACTGGGCCGAGACCCGCCCCGAGTGGGGGCTGGCCGGCAACGCCGGCTTCGTCATCGGGCCCCGCGGCCTGACGAGCGACCTCGACCTCGACGGCCGCGCGTTCCTCCACTCCTACGACTGGTCGACCGACCCCGACGGGGACGCGCTGGAGGCCATCCTGACGGGCCCGATGGTCGTCACCCAGTGGATCAACACGCAGTACTACTTCTCGACGGTCGACAACGCCGTCTACGGCAGCGGGTCGAAGGTGACCCACAACCCCGTCGGGAACGTCGGCGTCTACCAGGGCAACGGCGGGGACCTGATGACCGGCCTCCCGCTCCAGTCGCTCATGGCGGCCGACGACGAGCCCCACCACCAGCCGCTCCGCCTCTCGACGGTGGTCCACGCCCCGGTCGAGCGCGTCACCGAGGTCCTGGCCGAGCACGGGGACGTGGCGGGACTGCTCGACAACGACTGGCTCTCGCTGACGGTCGTCGACCCGACGCAGGACCACCGCGCGTTCCACTACGAGTCGGACCTGGAATGGTCGGCGGCGTCGGAGGCGGTCGAGGCGCGCCCGGAGCCGCCGGAGGCCCGCGCGGTCGCGGACGACTGACCGGGGCGGACCGCTCGACCGACCGCGCGAGCGGCACGGCGCGTATCGACCGGTGCGGCGAGGGATCCTCGGACCAAACCGCTGCCCCCGATTTCCGGATTCTATCGAGCACTTGCACAGAGAGCTCACAACAGTACACGAGATTCGGCAGTCAGGGAGATAACCGTGCATCTCACCGTCTCCGCGGGGGCCGGCGTCCGCACGGCGACGGCGACCCGAACCCACAACGGCTTAGCCCCCGCCGGACCGACGCGGGGCCAGTGACAGACAGCGAGTTCCGGGTCGACCCGCACGTGAAGATCCTCGACGAGCGGGTCGTTCGGCGGGCCAAACGCCGCGGGCTGGATGCACTCGTCTACGCCCCACACTTCACGCGACTGCCCGACATCCGGGCGCGGGCGCGCCGCTTCTCCGACGAGGAACTGCTCGTGCTACCCGCTCGCGAGGTGTTCACCGGGAGCTTCCGCGAGCGCAAGCACGTCCTCGCGCTGGGGCTCTCCGAGCCGGTCCCGGACTTCATCACCCTGGACGCGGCGATGGCGGAGTTCGACCGGCAGGACGCCGCCGTCCTCGCACCGCACCCGGAGTTCGCGACCGTCAGCCTCGACGCCGACGACCTCGCCGAGTACCGCGACACGGTCGACGCCATCGAGGTCTACAACCCGAAGCACCTGCCGAGCCACAACGAGCGAGCGGGCGACCTCGCCAGGGAGACGGGCCTGCCCCCGTTCGGCTCCTCGTACGCCCACCTGCCGGGCACCGTCGGCGAGGTGTGGACCACCTTCGAGGAGCCACACTGGTCCGAGCGCGAACTGGTCACGGCGTTCCAGGAGGGTGCGCCCCGGCGGGTCCACCACCGCGACGGCCCCGGACACGGTGCGCGCTGCTTCGCCGAGACCGCACATCTGCTCTACGAGAACACCTGGGAGAAGATCGACCGCCTGTTCCTGCAGGGGACGGAACCGACCCATCCCCGACACATCGCCTACGACGGCCGGTTCGACGATGTGGCCGTGTACTGACGCACGGCCGCCCGCTCAGAACGTCAGGGGAAGGCCCACCAGCCAGCCGATCACCGCCGACGTGGGCTGGTTGCCCACACCGGGCGAGAACGGCAGCGCCGCGGTGAGCCGCTGGACGAGTCCGGGGGCGACGTGGACGAACACCGCGACCACGGCCAGCTCCAGGCCGGTGACGACGAGCGTCACGGCGTCCGCGTAGGAGCTGCTCGTCTTCACGCCGAACGGGAGGCCGAACTCCTCGTCCCAGAACGGGTGGAACAGCGCGATACCACGCTTCGATCCGACCATGTCCAGCACGTAGTGACTGACGACCCCGACCCAGACGTAGTGGAGGTTGTCGAAGTAGATGGGGTAGAACGCGAACACGGCGAGCACGGTGAGGCTGTGGAACGTCTTGCGGTGTCTGCCGAACTCGGTGTCGATGTCCGGGAACAGCGCACCCAACGTCACCGGGACGAGCGTCATCCCGATGGTGCGGAACGTCTCGATGTCGCCGGCCGGCTCGAGGACGTACCCCAGCCCGATGGCGAGCAAGACGCCGTTCAGGACGTGCCCTTTCTTGTTCATCGCGTGGGCCGAGGCGCGGGCGCCGGACAAGCGTTTCCGTCGAGGCTGCGAGCGTCAGACGCACAGCAGACGGCACCGCCGCACGGCTGGCCCCAACGCGTTTGCCATCCGGGGCCCGCCCCGGCCGGTATGCTGGTCGAACTCCTCGCGGTGGGTGGCCTCTCGGCGGCCGTCCTCGCGACCGGCCTCGCACTCCTGCTCCGGCCCGAGCGGGCAATCGAGTACCAGGAGCGGTACGCCGCGCGGGTCGGGTCGGTCGGCCCCGAGGACAACCCCTCGTACTACGACCGGACCCGAGCGGACCGCCGGGAGACGTTCCTGCTGGGCGGCCTCGTCCTCTCGCTGGTCGGCGGGGCCCTCCTCGCAGTCACCGTGTACGGGGCGTTCGTCGTCTGAGACGGCTGCAACCGTGGCATGGCGGTCTCAGATAGAGTCGATGTGGTGTTTCTTCGGCGGCCAGTCCTCCTCCAGGTCCTCGTCGGCCCGGTCGAGCATCCGCGCGATCCGCCCGCGCGTCTCCTCGGGCGCGATGGCCGCGTCCACGCCGACGCCCGAGGCGGCACGGATGGCGCCGGTCCGGTCCTGGAACTTCGCGACGAGTTCCTCGCGTTTCGCCTCGGGATCGTCGGCGGCCTCGATCTCGCGGCGGTAGGCCACATCGACGGCCCCCTCGATGCCCATCGCCGCGACCTTCGCGGTCGGCCAGACCACGGTGAGGTCGTTGCGCGCGGAGCGTCCGCCGCCCATCGCGACGTGGCCGAAGCCGTACCCCCGCCGGAGGACGACGTTGGCGATGGGAACGGTCGCCCGATTGAGTTCGTAGGGGAGCTTCCCGGCGTGGCGGGCGACCCCCTCGGCCTCCGAATCCGGCCCGGGCAGCACGCCGGGGGTGTCCTCGAACAGGAGGATGGGGAGGCCGAACGCGTCACAGAGCGAGGCGAAGCGGGCGGCCTTCTCCGAGGCGTCGGTGTCGATGGTCCCGGCCATCACGCGCGGCGCGTTGGCGACGACCCCGACGGGCTCGCCCTCGACCCGGGCGAAGGCGGTGACGATGTTGCGGGCGTAGTGGGCCTTCAGCTCGAACACCGAGCCCGCGTCCACGACGCCCGCGACGACATCGCGCACGTCGTACCCTTCTTCGGGTCGGCCGGGATGACATCCACGAGGTCCGCGGGTCGCGCTCGGGGTCCCGGGCGGCGACCGTCGGCGGGTCGCGCCGGCCGTTCCCAGCTGCGTCCGCGTCGTTCCCGGCACCATCCGTCGCCGCCTCGTCGGGCGTCTCGTCCATGTCACGGCGGCCGGGTGGCGCCCCGTTAGGGGTTGCCCCCGAACGCGACGGCCGACGACCGGTCCCGACGCGGCGGCCGGCTCAGTTCCGCCGCCGGCGCGCGCCGAGGCCGACGAGGACGGCCGCGAGCAGCGTCCCGACGACGCCGAACCCGTCCCCGCTCGCGCCGGAGGGGGTCAGTGGTGTCGCGGTGGTAGTCACGTCCCCGTCGGCACCGCTGGCCGACCCGGCATCGCCATCGCTGCCTGCACCGCTACCCGCACCGGAGTCGTCGGTCCCCGTCGGGGCCGTGGCCGCGCCACCCGCGGCGGTCGAGCCCCCGTCTTCGGCCGGCGTGGCGGTCGCCGTCGCGTCGCGCACCGACACCGTGGCCGTGCGGTCGCCCGCCGTCACGGTGTACCCGCCCGCCGCCTCGAACGCCGTCGTCGCGGTGAGCGTGACCGACTCGCCCGGGGCGAGGCGCACGACGCGCCCGGTCAGCGTCCGACCGTCGGCGGCGAGCGCGACGCTCCCGTTCGCCGGGCGCTCCGCACGATTCGTGACGACGGCACGCGCCTCGACCGACTCGCCGACGCGGGCCGTCTCGGGAACCCGCAGCCCGGTGACCCGCGGCGCCGCCGGCGGCCGGACCGTCACGGCGCGGGTCGACTCACCGAGCCGGAGCGTCGTCTCCGCGGGCGCGTCGAACGGGACCGTCCACGAGAGGTCGGTCGAAGCGCCGGCGGCGAGTTCGCCCGTCCTGGTGCCGACCGCCCGGTCGCCACGCCGGAGCGTGATGGCGTAGTCGCCGGCGGTGTCGCCGGTGTTCGTCGCGGTCGCGCGGACGACGACCCGCTCGCCGGGGACGAGTGTCGGCAGCGTCCCGACCGTCGTCGTCCGGTAGGGCCCCTCGACCCGGAACCCATCGAACCGGTAGTCGAAGTCCGCGACCCCGCCGAAGACGTCGGCGTACGCCGAGCGGTTCAGGGTCTCCGGCGTGGCGTCGGTCTCGGTGTAGCGGCGCGCGACCTCGCGGGCCCCGGTCCCGCCGACCGCCTCGACGCTCCCGAGGAAGGTCGACTGGTCGAGGCGGCCGCCGTCGGCGCGGTCCTGGGCGCGACGGATGGCGTCCTGGAGCGTGGCGCGGCCGTCGGTCTCGACCCGGATGCGACGGTCGATGGCGGCGAACGCCAGCGCCCCCTTCCAGTAGTGCGCGGTCGTCCCCTGCCAGGTGTCCGGCTCCGCGAGCACCACGTCGGCGTACCGGGGGCGCGTCCCGATGCGGAGGTGGCGACGGTACTGGGAGTAGTTGATGCGGCCGCTCCGGAGCCCGCGCCTGACGGCGTAGTAGTCGGCCATCCCCTCGTAGCTCCACCGCGTCGCGGTCGTCGGCCGGTAGGTCTGGCGGGTGTGGACGTACTCGTGGTCCCAGACGTTCTCCGGCGTGTCCAGGCGCTGGAGGTCACGGACCCAGAAGTCCGAGGCCCCGCGCTGGAGGCCCGTCGAGCCGTAGTCGACGCCCTCGGTCGGGGCGGCGATGGCCAGCACCTCGTCGTCTGCCGGGCCGAAGGTCAACCCCTCGGCGGTGCCGGCGAGCGCGTCCAGCACGTCCGCCGGCGACTCGCGGAGGTCCGCCGCGCGGGGGACGGCGAGCGTGATGCGCTGGCCGCCGACCGTCCGGGCCGTCGTCTCGACCGGCCCCAGGTACAGCAGTGAGTCGCCGGCGACACCCTGGCCGGCGACCGCGTTGTCGGTGCGGATTGGCTGGCGCTGCCCCGTGCCGGAGTAGGTCACGCCGAGACGGGGGGCCTTCATCAGTGCCCACGCCCCGGTGTCGACGAAGAGGTAGCCGCTCGTCTCCGAGCCCTCCCGCCCCCGGGTGACCGTCTCGTTGACGGGCAGGCGGTAGGTCAGCGACGGCGTGTCGGTGGTCCGGGTCCACTCGTACTGGTGGGGGCCGCGCTGGCTGAACCCCTCGATGTTCGTGACCGTCGCGTCCGCGGGCACCTCGGCGGTCAGCGAGGTGACGCCGCCCGGGACCGTGAAGCCGGCCGCGACGTCGACCTCACCCGGCCGGTCCGGCGTCAGCGACGCGGTGAAGTCGATGTGGAGGCCGCCGTGCGGGCTCGTTGCGGCACCCGTCCCGGTCGCTCCCGCGGCCGCTCGGGCGTCCGCTCCCGCGTCCGGCGTCCGCGCGCCCGCGAGCGGGACGGCGGCGGTACTCGCGACGAGGAGGACCACGAGGAACAGGGCAGAGGCCGCCGGCGACCGGACACGGTGTCGGAACCGGGTCATCTACCGCCCGTTCGGCCCGGAGTGGGATAACCTTCCGGCGACCGGACCCGGCGGCCCCCCAGGCCACGCCCTCGGGGACGGCCGGCAGCCGCCCCGGGGCGCAGGGAGTGGGCTGGCATCGGCCGGGCCCAAACGGTTTAGTCGGCGGACCGATTACCGGAAGGAAGATGGCCTCCAGTCACGCGGCCGGAGAACTGCCGGACGCGGTCCCCGAGGAGGCCGCTGGCTGGGCGGTCGCGGCCCTGGGACTGGCGCTCGTCACCGTCGGCGTCGCCTACTTGGCGGCCAGCCCGGACGCCGCGCTCTTCGACACCGCCATCGCGAGCCTACCGGGCGCGGCCACGACGGGCCTCTGGTTCCTCTCGCGCCGCCTGTGGTCCGAGCCGGAACACCAGCCGCGCCTGCTCCGCTGGACGCTCATCGGCGGCACCATCCTGGGCGGACTCATCCTCGTCGTGGTCCTCGTGCAGGGGACCGGCCTGCGCGAGTCGCTCCTGCTCCTCCAGTTCATGACCGGTGTCGGCACCGCCGCCGGGGTCGCCATCGGCACCAGCGAGGCCCGGAGCGTCGAGGCGGCCCGCCGGGCCGAGCGCGCCCGCGTCTCCGCCGAGCACGTCCGCGAGGAGCGCGACCGCCTGCGCTTCCTCAACAACCTGCTGCGGCACAACGTCCTCAACAAGGTCCAGATCATCCGGGCGTACACGCGCGACGTCTCGGAGCGACACGACGGCGAGTTCGACGACGAACTGGAGACGACGATGGAGCAGACCCAGGAGATCGCCGAACTCATCGAGAACGTCCGACACCTTGTCCAGGCGACCACCGACGACCGGCCGGCACGGGCGGTCGACCTGCAGGCCGCGGTGGCGGCCGCCATCGACTCCGTCGAACCCGAGGCCGGCGTGACCATCGAGACGGACGTGCCCGCGGTCGAGGTCCGGGGCGACGACCTCCTGAAGTACGTCGTCGAGAACCTCGTCCGCAACGGCGTCCAGCACCACGACCGGGACGACCCGACGGTCCGGGTGCGCGCGACCGTCGAGGACGAGTCGGTCCGCCTGTACGTGACCGACGACGGACCCGGCATCCCGAACGGGCGGAAGGAGGACGTGCTGACCCCCGGCGAACACGGGGACAGCGGCCTCGGGCTCCACCTCGTCCGGACCGTCGTCGAGGGGTACGGCGGCGGGGTCGCCATCCGGGACAACGAACCCCGAGGGACGGTCGTGGAGCTGACGCTCCCCCGCACCGAGGAGTGAATCACCGATTACGGACGTGTAATCGGACCCATCCATATAGTCTCGGAGATACCCACATATAGAGAGTATTAGAAGTGAACCCCAGAGATTATCGATATATGAAGGCAGTCGGCGTGAGCCGTCAGTCGTCGGCGGTCGGTGCGGCGACCGGTTCGACCGCGAGTTCCAGCCGGACGCCCTCGACGTCCTCGAAGGTCTCGCGGTGTGCGTCCTCGCCGAGGTCGTCGACGAACGACTCGACGCGGACCTCCTCGGCGATGTAGTCCTCGCGGTCCCGGACGAGGTCGGCGACGCGGTCGTCGTCGACGGCCATGGCGACGCGGACCTCCGTGTCGATGTCCAGGTCGAGGGCCTTGCGCATCTCCTGCAGGCGGCGGACGACCTCGCGGGCGTAGCCCTCCCGCTCGATGTCCTCGGTGAGCGCGGTGTCGACGTAGACGACGCCGCCGGCGAACTCGACGCCGCTGACCTCGGGTGGCGTGTTCGTCTCGAACTCCACCATCTCCGCGGTCAGGTCGACGTCCATCCCGGTCGCGTCGGCGACGGCGCGTTCGAGCGCGTCGAGGGTGGGTTCGCTCACCTCGGCGTCGTTGAGCGCGTTCATCACGTCGCCGGCGTCGGGGCCGAACTCCGGCCCGAGGACGGACATGTCGGCGCGGGCGCTGTAGGTGACCTCGCCCCAGTCGTCGCCGGGTTCGACGAGTTCGACCGTCTGGGCGTTGAGCCGCTCGCAGAGCAGGTCGCGGTGGCGGGCGACGGCGTCGACGGTCCGCTCGTCGTCGGCCACGACCACGACGCGGGTGACGGGCCACCGGAGCGACCGCTCGGCCTGCTGGCGGGCGTCGGCGCCGGCCTCCTCGACCTCGCGCAGGCGCCGGACGTCCTCCTCCAGTTCGGCGTCCCGCCAGCCCTCGTCGGCCGCCGGATAGTCGCACATGTGGACCGTCGGGTGGCCGGCCTCGCCGGTGAGGTGGCCGTACACCTCCTCGGCGGCGAACGGCGCGAACGGCGCGAGCAGCGCGGTCACCTCCTCGAGGACGCGGTAGAGGGTGGCGTAGGCGGCGGTCTTGCTCGGGTCGTCCTCCTCCATCCACATCCGCTCGCGGACGGCCTGGACGTAGAACCGCGAGACGTCCTCGACGACGAACTCCAGCAGCGTCGTCAGCGCGCGGTCCTGGCGGAACTCGGCCCAGTGGTCGGCCATCTCGGCCTCGACGGTCTGGAGCCGGGAGAGGACCCACTCGTCGACCGTTTCCAGCTCGTCGCGGACGTCGTCGAGCGACACGTCGTCCGGCGAGAACCCGTCCATCCGCATATACGGCAGCGGGAAGCGGAAGACGTTCCAGAGGATGTTGAGCCGGCGCTGCATATCCTCGGTCTCCTCCCACGAGAAGCGCATATCCTCGCCCTGCGGGTTCCGCGAGAGGAGGAACAGGCGCATCGGGTCGGCGCCGTGCTTCGAGATGACCTCGCCCGGCTCGACGGTGATGCCCTTGGACTTGCTCATCCCGCGGCCGTCGGGCATGTTGGCGTAGCCGTGCATCAGCACCTGCTCGTAGGGCACCTCGCCCAGCGCGGCGGTGCCCATCCCGAGCTGCGACCAGAACCAGCCCCGCGTCTGGTCGTGGGCCTCCATGATGAGGTCCGCCGGCCAGAGGTCGTCGAAGCGCGAGTCGTCGCTGGGGTAGTCCAGCGTGCCCCACGACGCCACCGAGGAGTCGAGCCAGACGTCGAACACGTCGGGGACGCGCGTGTACGTCACCCCATCGCGCGTGACGGTGAGGTCGTCGACGGTCGGGCGGTGGAGGTCCAGCTCGTCGGGGTCGACGTCCTGGTCGACGGCGTCGGCGAGTTCCTCGCGCGTGCCGAAGACGAGCGCGTCGTCCATCTCGCCGGACCACTCGGCGTCGGCCTCGCCCGCCTCGGGGTCGGGCGTCCAGATTGGGATGGGGATGCCCCAGTAGCGCTGCCGGGAGACGTTCCAGTCCGGCGAGTTCTCCACGAACTTCCGGAACCGGACGTCCCGGGCCTCCTGGGGATACCACTCGGAGTCGTCGATGTTCTCGAGCAGTTCGTCCTTGATGTCGGTCACCGTGATGAACCACTGGTCGGTGACGATCTGGACGATGTCCGTATCGCAGCGCCAGCACTGGCCGTAGTCGTGGACGTACGTCTCGTCGGCCAGCAGCAGGCCCTTCTCCTCGAGGTCGGCCCGGACGTCGGCGTTGGCGTCGCGGACGAACTGCCCGGCGTACTTGCCGGCCGACTCGTCGTAGACGCCGTCGCCGCCCACGGGGCAGAAGATATCGAGGCCGAGTTCGCGCCCGCGCTCGAAGTCCTCCTCACCGTGGCCGGGCGCGGAGTGGACCAGCCCGGTCCGGTCGACCTCGACGTAGTCGGCGGTGTACACCTGCAGGGTGCCCTCGCCGTCGGCGTGGTCGGGCACCTCGTCGGCGAGCGGGTGGTCGTACGCCCAGCCGACCATCTCCTCGCCCGCGAGTTCGGCCTCGACGGTGTAATCGTCGTAGCCGCCCTTCTCCATGACCGTCTCGACGACGTCGCTGGCGACGTACAGGACCTCCTCCTCGCCCCCCTTCTCGGCGCGGACCTCGGCGTAGGTCACGTCCCCGCCGACGGCGACGAACGTGTTGCCGGGGACCGTCCACGGCGTGGTGGTCCAGATGACGAGGTGGCCCTCGCGGTCGGCGAGCGGGAACTTCACGTAGATGGAGGGGTCCTCGACCTGGTGGTACTCGACCTCGTTCTTCGCGATGGCCGTCTCACAGCGCGGGCACTGCGTGATGGAGCGTTTCCCCTGCTCGACGAGCCCGCGCTCGTGGGCCTGCCGGAACCCCCACCACGCGGCCTCCATGTACTCCGGCGAGACCGTCTTGTACGGGTTCTCCCAGTCCATCCAGACGCCGAACGACCGGAAGTCGCTCTGGAGCCCCTCGAGTTGCTCCTCGGCGAACTGCTTGCACTCGTCGATGAAGTTCTCCATCCCGAACGCCTCGATGTCCTTCTTGTTCTCGAAGTCGAGGCGGTCCTCCACCTTCGTCTCGATGGGGAGGCCGTGCATGTCGTAGCCCGGGCGGTCGGTCACGTCGTAGCCCTGCATCCGCAGGTAGCGGATATAGGCGTCCTTCAGCGTCTTGTTCCAGGTGGTACCCATGTGGGCCGCACCGCTCGTGTACGGCGGGCCGTCGACGAAGAAGTAGTCCTCCCCGTCGGCCCGATGCTCGACCGTCCGTTCGTAGGCGTCGACCTCGTCCCAGAACTCGAAGACCCGGTCCTCGACCGCGTCCGGGTCGTACTGGTCCGGGACCTCGGCGAACCGTTCCATGCTCGTGTGTCAGAGCGGGTGGCGGTAAAGGCGAATCGGTCGGACAGGGAGGGCTGTCGGGGAGGAGGCAGGTGTCGGTCCACGCCCCTCTTCGTCGAGGGGCGTGGCGAGTACGGTGACCTTCGGAGCGGACGGGAGTGTGGTCGTGTATCTGTAGCGATTCGACGATGATAGAAGGGACGACAGCGACAGTGATGAGCTGTTGAAAGCCCCCGCGGGCTCGGGGCCCCGCGGCTCGCTGCGGTCCTCGGCCGCCAGTGGCGGCCTGCGGTCCTTACGTCGCCGGGGGACCGCCGAGCCCGCGGCCCCTTTTAGTCCCGCCCGATGCAGCCTTCCAGGGTTGCTTCGCACCATGCTGGCTCGGTGTGTGCGCTCCGTGGAACAGGCCAACTCGGGCGGGAATGGAAGGGGCTGGCCGTCTCGACCCATCCCGGGCGACGCAAGCACCGCAGCACACGCCCGGAACGGCGCGAGCGAAGCGAGCGCCGCATGCCCGGAATGCGAGGAGCGCAGCAAGCCCCGGATGGTCGAGCGGCCAGGGGCTTCCAACCCGTTCGTTACAGTCTAAAACCTGCCAGACCAATCGGCACAGCCAGCCCCTGTCTCTCACACCCCACGGACCGACCAGAACCCCTAAGCCCGCGCGCGGAGCGGTCCTCGCCATGTTCCGCAGTGGTTCCTTCGTCGCCGAGCACGTGACCCCGACGACCGACGAGCAGGTCCAGCCCAACGGCGTGGACCTCACGCTGGAGGCGGTGTTCCGCCAGCGCCAGCCCGGACGCATCACCACCGACGGCAAGTCCGTCGGCGCACGGTACGAGCAGGTGAACGAGCCCATCGGCGAGCCGCTCTCGGGCGAGGCTGGCTACGAGCACGAGGGGGACGACGAGGTCGACCGCGAGGGCTACCGGCTCTCGCCCGGCTACTACGTCGTCCGGTACGCCGAGGTCATCGGAATCCCCGAGGGCCACGTGGGCTTCCTCTACCCCCGCTCGTCGCTCCTCCGGAACTCGTGTATGCTGAACACGGCCGTCTGGGACGCCGGCTACGAGGGGAAGGGCGAGGGGCTCCTCCAGGTCGGTCACGAGATCGACATCGAGACCGGCGCCCGCATCGCGCAACTGACCCTCGCGGAGGCCGAGCACACCGGCGAGTACGACGGCGACTACCAGGGCGAGAACATCTGAACATCTATTCAAAACCTGAATCTGTGCGCGAACACCGGGCGGGGTCCGAACGAACGAGAGCATTGGCCCGTAACACGCCGACATAAGTGACCGGCTATCGACTGCAGCAGGGCTACCCGGGAGTCGGATGCATGTGCAGGCGATGATAGACACGGGCAGGCGAACGTTCCTGAAGGGCGCGGGTGCGGCCGGCGCCGTGGCGCTGGGCGCCGGTTCGGCGACGGCGACCGAGTCGCTCCCGCTCGACGACGAACTGGACCTCACCGACGGTATCGAGGAGGGGCTCGCGGTGGTGGACCCGGACGCCTCGGTGTCCGGGCTGGCCGACCGCATCGCGGGGCTCGACACGGACGCCGCGACACGCGCGTTCGAGGTGCTCCCGCTGATCTACCTCCGGGCACCGGGCCCGGTGCTCCGGGAGGTCGCCCGGCTGGACGGCGTCCGCTACGTCGCCGCCAACCGCGACCTGGAGTACTTCAACGAGGACATCGCCGCGGAGACGGGCGTGAACAGCGCCCGGGCCGAGCAGGGTGTCGACGGCTCGGGCGTCCACGTGGCGGTCATCGACAGCGGCGTCGCGGCCACCCACCCGGACCTCGTCGTCGAGAACAACTACCAGTGGTCGGGCAACCCGCTCGGGTCACCGACGCTGTGGGTGCCAGCACACGACCTCGATACGGACGAACTCGGGCACGGGACCCACTGCTCGGGCACCGTCGCCGGCCAGGGCGACGTGGACGGCGGGATGGCCCCCGGCGCGGCGCTGACGGGCTACTCGACCGGGGCGGCCGTCTCGGTGCTGAAGTCGGCGGCCGCGTTCGACCACCTGCTGGCGAACCACTCCGACGTCGTCGACGTGGTGTCGAACTCCTACGGGGCGGCCTCGGGGGAGGACTTCGACCCGAGCATCCCGCTCAACGTCGCGACGAAGACGGCCTTCGACCGCGGCCTGCTCTCGGTCTTCGCCGCGGGTAACGACGGCCCGAGCGCGAACACGCTCAACGACTACGCCAAGGCGCCGTGGGTGCTCGGCGTGGCCGCGACCGACGACGACCGGAACGTGACCGACTTCTCGTCGCGCGGGCGCCCCGGCGGGGCCCACGACCGCTCGACCGCGCTCGCGAACGGGACGGGCATCTACCGGCCGGGCGTGGCCGCACCGGGCAACCTCGTCAACAGCACGATGTCGCCGGGTGACGCGCTCCAGGCGACCGCACCCGACGCCGACCCCTTCTACGCCGCCATCTCGGGCACGTCGATGGCCTGCCCGGCGGTCTCCGGCATCGCGGCGCTGATGCTCGACGCGGCGGGCGACGACGCCGCCCCCCTCGACGTCATCCGGACCATCGAGGCGACCGCCGACGACGCCGGCCACGAGCCGTACCAGACCGGTGCGGGCTTCGTCGACGCCGATGCGGCGGTCGCGCGAGCGGCCGACAGCGACTGGGCCTGACCGTCTCGGCCGCCGGACCCTCCTCGGTGATACCGTCCAGGTACGGTGTTCGTCGTCCACCCGAGAGTATGCGAGAGTATGTCTACCGACTCGACTGAATCTCTAGTATATGTGGTGTTGTTCCCGATACCTTTGGACAGTTCTGCCTCAATCAGTTTACCTGAGTTCCGATACGGTACCGGTATGGACGCAAACCGACGGACTGTCCTGAAGAGCGCGGGGGCTGCGGCGGGTGCCTCCATGTTCACGACCACCGGAGCCGCGGCGGAGACCATCCAGGCGGCTCTCGGGGACGGACTCGACGCCGAGAGCGACGACCTGCAGGGGGCGCTGGTCGTGTTCGAGCCGGGCGCCGACTACGGTGCCCTGGACCGGTTCGACCTGCCCGACGGCACCTACGAGATGGAGGCGCTCGACATCGTCTACACGCGCGCACCGGGGTCCACGCTCCGCGCCATCGCCGCGCTCGACCGCGTGCAGTACGTCGAGGCCAACCGGCGCATCGACTACCACAACGGCGACGCCCAGATCGCCACGCGTGCCGGCGAGGTCCAGGAGAAACCCACGCTGGGCTACACGGGTGACGGCGTCCACGTGGCGGTCATCGACAGCGGCGTCGACGCCTACCACCCGGACCTGCAGGACCGGCTCCGGCACAACTTCCAGTTCCAGGACCCGCTCAGTTCCGACACCGCCTGGACGGACGTCGGCCCGGCCGACACGGACGACATCGGCCACGGGACCCACTGTGCCGGCTCGGTCGTCGGCGAGGGGAACCGGGACCCCGAGCACGAGGGGATGGCGCCCGACGCCGACCTGACCGTCTATTCCACGGGTGCGGGCCTGTTCATCCTCAACGCGGTCGCCGCGTACAACCACATCCTCGGGACGCTGACCGCCCCGGTCGAGGAGGGGGGACTCGGCGAAGAGCTCCACATCACGTCGAACTCCTACGGCTCCTCCGGTGGCACCGACTTCAACCCGGCCGGCGGCCAGGAGCGCGCGACGTGGCGGGCGTTCGACGCCGGCATCACGGTCGTCTCCTCGGCCGGCAACAGCGGCCCGGGGACGAACACACTGGGCGCCGCGAAGACCGCACCGCACATCCTCTGCATCGCGGCCAGCCACGACGGCCAGGGCGAGGGGATCGACGCGACGACGAAACCGACCAGCTTCTCCTCTCGGGGTCGCAAGGCGAACTACGGCCAGCAGCACCCCGAGAGCGAGGGGGCGCGCTGGCACGAGTTCCCGAACGGCGACGACGGGTACACGGCGGAGGACCGACGGGACGCGCTCGCCAACGTCGACGAGTTCAACCGCAAGAGCGGATCGGCGGAGGCGTTCGCCGACGACGAGCAGCCCGCGTCGAAGTCCTTCACCGCGGGTCCGGGTGCCGACGCCAGCGTGGCCGCCGACGGCGCGACGGTCGGGTCACCGACCTACGTGGAGTACACGCCGGAGAACGACGACGTGGGCTCCATCGAGGCGACCATCTCCTGGAACCCGCCGGGCCAGGACCTCGATATCAACCTCCGGAAGGGCGGCGAGGACGGCCCGGTCGAGAGTTCCGCGGCCTCGCTCAACAACCCGGAGGTCCTGTCCGCACAGGTCGAGGCCGGCACGACGTACGTCTTCGAGATCATCCCGTACGCGGCCGCCCAGGCGACCGGGACCATCGACATCACGGAGCGCAAACAGGCCGAGGACCCGCCGACCGGCCCGTACGGTGTCTACCGGCCGACCGTCATCGCACCCGGGAGCGCCGTCGTCTCGACGATGGGGGCTTCGGCGCTGAAGGCACTGGAGGCCAGCTACGGTGCGACGCCCGCCGACACCGGCGTCTTCTACTCGGCGCTCTCGGGCACGTCGATGTCGTGCCCGGTCACGTCCGGCGTCGTCGCCCAGGTCATCGAGGCGTACTACCGCAACAACGGCGGCGAGTACCCCGACCCCGAGGAGGTCATCCGGCTCGTGGAGGGCGGTGCCGACCCCGAGGCGGAGGCCGCGTACACCCCGTACAACGCGGGTGCGGGGCTGGTCGACGCCGTCCGGACCATCGAGCAGTTCGCGGAACCGGGCGACGTCCCCGGGTACGCCGACATCAACCTCTCCCCGCTCGGCGACGAGCCGGAGACGCTCTCGGCCGCCGGCTCCCGCGAGGACGACGGCCAGGTGTTCACCGGCGGCGGGACGAACCAGGTGACCGTCACCATCGAGAGCCTCAGCCACGACGTGGACGTGGCCCGTGAGGTCCTGCCGGACGGCTGGACGGTCGTCGGAACTGGCGAGGACGTCACCGAGGCGAGCGACACGGAGGTCCGCTTCGATACGACCGCGGTCAACGACGCGACCGGTGACGGGTCGGCGGAGTTCACCTTCTTCGTCGAGGCGCCCAGCGACCCGGACGGGTCCAACCAGTACACCCTCGGTCCCACGGAGGTCAAGGAGACGTCCGGCCGGACCGACACCACCGGTTTCGCCGCCGTCTCCGGGACCTCCAGCACTGAGTACGTCGCCGGCGTGAGTACCGGCTCGGCGCTCTGAGTGGACCGGTACCCACGATGCGTCGTTGAAAAGGGTCGTCACAGCGCTGTTGGTGGATGTTCGGCCGCACGGTCGGGACCACGACCGAGTCACCCCGGACCAGCGCTCTCCAGGGACCGTCCGCCCGTCCACCAGGAACGACGGTAGATAAACACCCGTACATGCGCACCCCAACACCTATCCAGTCGAGTCCGGTACCTGGGGTAACTGCCAGAGGTCCAGGTGGTGCAATGAACTCGACACGTATACGGCGTGGGCTGGTGGTCCTCGTCGTCCTCCTGCTCGGACTGTCGCTCGTGGCTCCGGTCGCCGTAGCCACCGGTCCCCACGACGGCGACACGACGACCGGCGACAGCTTCGGGGACGACCTCACGGGCTCATCAAGCTCCGATACGACGGACGGTTCCGACGGGGACGCCAGCTCCGGATCGAGCGACGACGGGTCGCTCTCGGACTCGGATTCGGATTCGAGTGACGACGGGTCGCTCTCCGATTCCGATTCGGATTCCGACTCGGACGACGACGGATCACTCTCGAACGCCGATTCCGACTCCGACTCGGAGTCGGGCGACGACGGGTCGCTCTCCGATTCCGATTCGAGTGACGACGGGTCGCTCTCGGATTCGGACTCCGACTCGAACGACGACGGGATGGAGTCGGACGACGAGACGCTCCTCGGGTCGACGACGGAGGAGCTGTCGCTGGAAGAGCGACTGAGTGCACTCGCGACAGGATCGACGGACGAGGAGTCCTCTCCGGTCAGCGGGTCGGCGGATGGCGTGTCCTCCCTCGACGGTGGGACCGTCAGCGAGGCCGATCTCGTGGACGTGAACACGGTCTCCTCGCCGACGGACACCAGCTACGAGGTCGAACTGGTCGACCTCGCCTCCGACGGGACCGCGCTGCTCGAGGTGACCGCCAGTGGCGCCACGACCGACGGGCTGGCGACGACCGCCGAGACGGTCGGCGACACCGTGGCCGCCAGCAGCGACCGATTCACCACGGGAGCGAGCGGGACGACCGACGCGACCGGTGACACCGCACGGGTCGAGTCGACCGGGCCCGTGGCGGGGAGCGACGATGCGGCGGCCGTCGATTCCGGCTCCGGGAGCGGTTCGGACGCTCCGGACGCCGGCTCCGGCAGCAACTCGGACGCCCTCCGGAACGCCATCGGCGGTGGCGTCCCCGTCTCGGGCGACGACCTGCCCGGCGGCCCGGCCGGTGCGGGCGCCGTCGTCGGGCTCGCCGGAGCGGCCGCGGCGGTCGCCGCCCGGCAGTCGGGTGCGTTCTCAGGGATGGGGGGCAGCCTCGCCACGACGACCCGGACCGCGGCCGCGTCGGTCCCGGGGACGGGCCACCTCGACCGGCTCGTCCGGATGCTGGCACCGTTCCGCTACTCGCGGTACGACGACTCGGACCCGCTCGAGCACGAGGCCCGCGAGGCCATGTTCGAGGTCGTCGAGGACTCGCCGGGGACCTACCTCTCGGAGATCGCCGACCGGGCCGGCATCCCGCTGTCGACGGCCCGGCACCACATCCGCGTGCTGGAGCGCGAGGACCTCGTCAGCGGGGCGAAGGTCCGCGGCAAGCGCCGGTTCTACCCCGCCCACACGGAGGGCGTCGAGCTGGCAGCGGCGATGAACGACGACTCCACCGCGGCGGTCATCGACGCGCTCGCCCGGCTCGGCGCGGCCTCGGTCAGCGACCTGGCGGACGAACTCGGGAAGGACCCCAGCACGGTCACCCATCACGTCCAGCGGCTGGAGGAGGACGAGGTGGTCGTGCGCGAGCGTGACGGACGCGCTGTCATGAACAAGCTGACCGCCGCCGCCCGGACGATGCTGGAGCCCGACGAGCGCGCCGCCGGGCCGGCGGCCGCCGGCGAGGCCATGGCCTCCGACTGAGCCGAGCGCGTTCCCGCCTGCTTCCCCGCCTCGTCCCGGTACCGCTCCGCTCGCTCACTCCTTGACCGCGCCGTCCTCGTCCACCAGCAGCCCGACGTCCGACACCTCGAACGCCCGGCCGCGCTCGAACAGCGCCCGCACGGGGCCCCCCGTGTCGGGGCGGAACTCGACGGCGTACCCCTGCATCCAGTTCTCCCCCCGGAGCCGTCCGGTCTCCGGGTCGCGGTCGGTCACCTCGATGGAGTGAGGGGTCCCCTCGACCTCGAACCCGAGGCGGTCGCCCTCGACCGCGTAGCGAAGCGGCGTCCGCCCGGTGTCGAGCTTCCGGGCCGCAGTCGGGGCGAGGTCGACCGTCCCGGTCCGTTCCGTGCCGTCGTACGTCCCCGTCCAGCCGTCGCTGTCCCGGCGCAGTGCGACCCGGTAGCCGACGAGGTCGTTCCGGAGCGTGATGGTACCCCTCAGCGGGTCGATGGCCTCGACGGCCCCACGGAACCGGCCACCCCGGACGGTGACATCGGGGTCGTCGACGCGGAGCCAGTCGCCGAGCGCGCGATCACCCGTCACGAGGACGGCCGCCAGCGCGCTCGCGTCGGCAGGCGGGTCCGGCCTCGGCGCGGTCGCCTCGTAGGCGGCCCCACGAAGGGCACGCCGTGCCGCCAGCCGGACGCCCTCGTTCAGGTCCGTCCGGGCCGCCTGGGCGAGTACCGACCGTGTCTCGGGCTCGTCGCCCACTCGGCCGGCCGCACCGAGGGCGAGGCACGCCGCGCGCCGGGCCGGGATGGACTCGTCGCTCAGCATCCCCACCAGCCGCTCGTGGCGCTCCCCGTCGGCGTGCGGGAGCAGGGCGCAGAGCCGTGCCGCGTGCTTGCGGACCGGCGGGTGGTCGTCGGTCAGGAGGCCGGTCAGCCGGTCGGCAGGCACGACAGCGGGGTGGCGGGTGGCGAGCCACTCCAGCGCCCACGCGACGCTGTGGCGGACGCTCTCCGACCGGTCGTCGAGGTGAGCACGGAGGGTGGTCGCGGTCGACCGGTGGCTCGCCGGGTCCCGGACGATGACCTCGGCGACCGGCCGGGCGACGTTCGCGCGGACGCTCGCGACGGGGTCGTCGAGACAGCCGAGCAGGTCCGCCAGCAGCGGCTCGACCGCGACGGGGTCGTGGGTGCCGACCTCGAAGCAGATGCGGGCGACGGCTGTCCGGACGCGGTCGTCGGGGTCGTCCAGACCCCCGACGACCCGCTCGACGACCGGCGCCAGGATGCCGGGGGTCCCCGTCGCCGTCTCCACCAGTTCGGACGCCGCCTCCCGACGCCGCTCGACGGTGTCCCCCTCGAGCAGCGCCGTCACACGGTCGTTCGGCACTCCCATCTACCCCCCGTACGACGGGACAGGAGGTGTAACTGTCGGTGGTGAGGGGGTCCGTGTCGGGGGGGCGCTGGGCGATGTGACCCGCTCACTCCCAGACAGGCCCGCCCGGTTCGATCTCATCGGCACGCTCGTGTAGCCACGCGCGCTGCTCGCGGACCCGCGGCGGGAGGTCGGCGTACGAGTGGTCGAACAGGTCGGCGACCGCCGGCGGGGCGGTCGCCTCGGCGGTCGCGACGGCCTCGTCGGCCTCGCGGGCGGCGCGGTCGTGGGCCGACTCGACGAACGCCTCGTCGACGATCCCCTCCTCGCGGGCGAACTCGGTCAGTCGGTCGAGCGGGTCGCGCCGGCGCCACTCGGGCACCTCGACCCGATCCTCGTAGCGCGAGGGGTCGTCGCTCGTCGTGTGGGGGCCGTGCCGGTGGACGAGCGACTCGACGAGCATCGGCTCGCCCTCGCGGACGGTCGCGAGGGCCTCGCGGACGACCTCGAGGACCGCCAGCGGGTCGGTCCCGTCGACCTGCCGGCCCGTGAACCCGTACGCCTCGGCGCGTGCCGCGATGCTGTCGGCGGCGGTCTGCCGTTCCCGGGGGGTCGAGATGGCCCAGCCGTTGTTCTCGCAGAGAAAGAGGACGGGCGCCTCGAACACGCCGGCGAAGTTCATCGCCTCGTGGGCGTCACCCTCGGAGGTGGCGCCGTCGCCGAGGTAGGCGACGACGGCCTCGTCGGTCGGGCCGTCGGTGGGGTCGACGAGGCCCGCGGCGACGGCACCGTCACGGCGTGCCGGCTCGCCGTCGGTGGCCGCTGAGGGCTCGGGCTCGACGGCGTTCCGGTAGTTCACCGCCATCCCGAAGCCGACGGCGTGGGGGAGCTGCGTGGCGATGGGGACGGCCTGCGGGAACAGCCGGACGTCGTGGTCGGAGACGAACTCCGGGTAGCCCCGGCGGAAGAGGAGCACGTCGCTCATGGGGACGCCGCGGGCGAGCGCCATCGCGTTCGTCCGGTAGGTCGGGAACAGCCAGTCGGTCTCACGCATGGCGTGGGCGGCCGCGACCTGCGAGCCCTCCTGGCCCCGGTAGGGTGGGTAGCCGGACATCCAGCCCCGGCGCTGGAGGCTGAGCGCCCGGTCGTCGAAGACCCGGGCCCGGATGACATCACGGAGGAGGGCTCGGACGTCCGCGGCCTCGAGGCCGGTGTCGCCGAGTGGTCGCTCGTCGATGACGCGGTGCATGTGCGTGCCCAGTTCTGGGGCGCGGTTAGCGGTTGTGGTGGTCCGGACGGTGGGCTGCGGGGGAGCCACCGCCCGACCCGACGCCGGCTCCAGCCAGCCGCTCTGCCCGTCGGCCGACCACGAACGGAGTCCCTTTGTCCCCGCACCCACTCGACCCGCCACATGGACGTCTCGGAGGGAACCATCACCGTGGCGGTGCCCGAACAGCCCGAGCAGGGCGCGGGTGACGCCGTCTTCTACAACCCGGAGCAGGAGCTGAACCGGGACCTGACGGTGGCGGCGCTGCGGGCCTACCGCGAGCGCGCTGAGGACGAGGGTGTCGACGGGCCGCCGCCACGCTCGTACCTGGACGCGACGGCGGCGTCGGGCATCCGGGGCGTGCGGGCCGCCGCGGCCGGGTTCGAGGCGACGTGCTGTGACGTGGACCCCGACGCGGTGGAACTGGCCCGGGAGAACTTCGCGCGCAACGACCTCGACGGGACCGCGGTCCACCGGGACGCGAACGCCCTGATGCACGAGGAACGCTTCGACGTGGTCGACCTCGACCCGTTCGGGACGCCCATCCCGTTCGCCGACGCCGCGTTCAACTCCGCCCGGACGCTGTGTTGCGTGACCGCCACGGACACGGCGCCGCTGTGTGGCGCGCACTTCGAGTCGGGCGTGCGCTCGTACTCGGCGGTCCCGCGCAACACCGACTTCCACGCGGAGATGGGGCTGCGGATCCTGCTGTCGGCGCTCGTCCGCACCGCGGCGCGCTACGACGTGGCCGCCGAGCCAATCCTCTCGCACTCGGCGCCCCACTACGCCCGCACGTACCTCGAACTCACATCAGGGGCGCAGGCGGCCGACCGCTTGCTGGAGGAGCTGGGCCACATCGACTGGTGTCCGGACTGCTTCTGGCGGACCGCCCGGAAGGGGCTGATCCACGACCCCGTGACGGAGTGTCCCGACTGCGAGCGCCCCACCAAGCCGGCCGGGCCGCTCTGGCTGGGACCGACCCACGAGGAGGGCTTCCTCGGCCGGGTCCGCGCGCACGTGGACGAGGACGAGATGGGCGCGGCCCGCGCCGTCGGGCGGACGCTGGACCGTCTCGACGCCGAACTCGACGAGCCGACCCACTACGACCAGCACCGGCTGTTCGGCAACTGGAGCGCCCCCGCCATCGGGATGGACGAGTTCATCGAGCGCCTGCACGAGGCCGGGTTCGAGGCCTCCCGGACCCACTACGGCGGAACGACGTTCAAGACGGACGCCGACGTGGCCGAGATGGCCGCCCTCTTCGCCTGACCGGGGCCGAGGCACCCGCCCGCCGTCACCGGGTCGGGGAGCCTTTGTGTCCCGGACACCAACCGACAGGTAGTGGCAACCACCGACCTTCCGGCCGTCGCCCGCGAACACGTCGGCGAGGCGGTCGACGTCGCCCGGAAGGTGATCGAGCGGGCACGCAACGAGCGCGTCACCTTCCTCGCAGCCGCCGTCGCCTACTTCGTGGCCGTCTCGCTGCTCCCGCTGGCGGTGGTGCTGGTCGTCGCCGCCTCCTTCCTCGGGAGCCGCGACCTCGCGCTGGCGATCATCGCGCAGGCGACGGAGCTGCTCGGACAGGAGGGGTCGGCGCTGCTGTACACGGTACTCACCGAACAGGCGACCGGCGCACAGGTGACACTCGTGGGGCTCCCGGTCGTCCTGTGGGGCGCGCTGCGGACGTTCCGGGGGGTCGACGCGGCGTTCGAGGAGGTGTACGGCGCCGAGGAGCGGGACTCACTGCCCGAGGCCCTGGCCGACGCGGCCGTCGTCTTCACCACGGTCATCCTCGGGGCCGCGCTGATGATCGGTATCGGCTTCGCCATCGGCGCCACGACCACCATCGGCAACATCCTGGAGCCCGTCGCGTTGTTCGTCGGCCTCGCGGTGGTCTTCTTCCCGATGTACTACCTGTTCCCCAACGTCGACCCGGACCCGACGGAGGTCCTGCCCGGGACGCTGTTCACGGCGGCGACGTGGACGCTGTTCCAGGTCGGGTTCCAGTCGTTCGTCGCCGACCTCGGGGGCGCCTCGGCGGCGGGCGCGTTCGGTACGGTGTTGCTCGTCCTGACGTGGCTCTACGGCGGGAGCCTCCTCCTGCTGATCGGCGCGACCATCAACGCCGTCATGGCCGAGCGGGTCACGGTCGAGGTCGAGGACGACCTGTTCCCGGAGTACGGCTGACGGGCCGGCGACACCGACACCGGGTGAGACCGGAGAGGGCGCGCCATGGGTGGGGTGGCGCTCACCACGGCCGCCGGGCCCCGGCGCGGCGCCCCGCGACCACCGGACGGAACGCGTCTCGACCCGTCCGCCGGTTCCACCCGTTTTATGTGACCGTCTGCCGAACGCCGGGCCATGAACCAGCGGGCGTCGCGACTGGCGGACGTGACCCGGACCACCATCCGGGTGGTCCGGTCGGACCAGATCACGTTCATCGCGGCCAGCCTCTCCTACTACGCGTTCATCTCGCTGATCCCGCTCCTGTTGCTCGCGCTGGTCGCCGCGAGCGTCATCGGCGGCGAGCAGCTCGCCGCGGACCTCGCGGACCGGGCCGCCGCCGCGTTCGGCGACCAGGCCGCAGAGGCCGTCAGGGGGGCGCTCACCTCGAGTGCCGCACAGGGCGGGGCCACGGTCGTCGGGCTCGGGGTGCTGCTCTGGTCGGGGCTGAAGCTGTTCCGGGGGATGGACGTGGCCTTCTCCACGGTGTACGGCGCACCCCTCCCGGAGGGCATCGTCGAGCAGGTCCGGGACGCGCTCATCACGCTCGTCGCGGTCGGACTCGGCGTCGCCGCGACGGTCGGCCTGGGCATCCTCATCGCGCAGGTGGACATCCCCGCACTCGGGATCGACCTCGCCAACGTCGTCGGCACGCTCCTGCTCGTCGGGGGACTGGCGGCCGCCTTCTTCCCGCTCTACTACTTCCTGCCGGCCGGGAACGTCACGCCGCGCGAGGCGCTCCCCGGCGCGCTGTTCGCGGCCATCGGCTGGACCGTCCTCCAGACCGGCTTCCGCGTCTACGCCGGGCAGGCCGGCACGAGCGCCTACGGCGTGCTGGGGGCCGCGCTCCTGCTGGTGACGTTCCTCTACTTCGGCGGCCTCATCCTCCTCATCGGGGTCGTCCTGAACGCGGCCAACGCGGGTCGGCTGGAGGAGGCGGACATCGAGGGCGAGCTGGGCAGCATCGACAGCGAGCAGCGGGATTCAGCCATGACCGACCGAGACACAGACCTGGACCTGGACATCGACACCGAGGAACTGGACGACGAGGAACTCCGGCGGGCCGTCGAGGGGCTCCGCGAGGATCTGGCGGACTTCGAGGAGCGCATCGACGACCGCACCGTCCACCGCGAGGAGATCACCGCGGAACTCAAGCGGTACGTCCGCGGGCGGGTCCGCAGAGGGAAGGCGCGGGGCTGGGGCCCCTACCTCGTCCTGCTGTACGGGACCGCGATGACGCTGGGGGCGTTCTACTTCCTCGGGGACCTCGCCGCGGTGCTGGCGATGTTCGTCATCTGGCTCTCGACGCTCGGGCTGTACACCCTCATGCTGCTGGTCGGTGCGGGCGTCGGCGCCGCCCGGGCCCCCGGTCGGATGAAGGACCGCATCGACGAGTTCCGCTCCTGAGCGGATGGCCCCGGGCCGTGACTCCCTCCGCCGGGCCGGGGTCGCGCTCGCGACCCGTGGTGCCGGCGTCGAGTCGCTGGTCACCGGCCTCCCACTGCCCCTGCTCGTCGCCTTCGCCGTCGTCACCCAGTTGGGCGACGTGTGGTTCTACTTCCTGACCCTCGCGACCGCCTTCTGGGTCGGCGAGACCGTACTGGGCGACCGGCGGCAGACCGCCTTCCTGCTGGGCTGTGCCCTGACCGCGCTGGCGCTCTCGACCACGCTGAAGGGCTACTTCGGCCTCCCGCGCCCGCCGGGCGCGACCGTGGCCACCGGCGCCAGACAGTTGCCCGGCGCCCTGGGGGTGTTCTACGCCGACGCCGCGACCGCCGACGGGACCGGCTTCCCCTCGGGACACGCGCTGGGTGCGATGCTCGTCTGGGGCGGCGCCGCGCTCACGCTCGACGGCGACCGCAGGACGCGGCTCGCTGCCGGCACCGCGGTCGTGGGCCTCGTCGGCCTCTCCCGCGTCGCGCTCGGCGTCCACTATCTCGTCGACGTGCTGGCGGGCTGGGCCATCGGCGGCGTCGCCCTCGTCGTCCTGCTCGGAATCGGCGCCGACCGGAGCCCCGGCCGTGTCCTCTCCGTGGCCGCACTCGTCGCACTCGCGGGCGCCGTCACGAACTTCGACGCGACCCACCTGACCGCGCTCGGTGCCACACTCGGTGCGCGCATCACCTGGGGTGCGGTCGGTGGGGACATCCTGCGTGCGCCCACCGGCCGACGGTCGGGACTCCTCCTGACCGCCGTCGGTCTCCCGCTGCTCGGCGGGCCGTTCGCCTACCTCTACGCCGCCGACCCGCCCGCCACGGTCGCCTTCGCTGTCAGCGGGCTCGTCACCGCCGGGGTGCTGGTGCTGCCGCTGGTCGCGGATGTCGTACGGGAGAACGTCTGAACGGGTCCGGACCCCGAGGGCGGTTCCGGGGGCGGTCCCTAGAAGTCCAGGTCGAACTGCTCGTGCTCGATGACGGTGTTGAGCACGACGCTGGTGTTGGACTCCTTGATGTCCGGGTCGATGAGCAGCTCCTTGATGCCCTCGTTCATGTGGTCCGTGTCGGTGAACTTGCCGATGGCGACGATGTCGTGGTCGCCCGTGACCTCGTACACCGAGACCATCTGTCGGTGGTCCTGCAGGCGGTCCGTGATGTCGGGGAGGGCGTCGCCCTCGACCTTGAGCTGGATGATGGCCGTGACGTCGTAGCCGAGTTCGCCGTAGTCGACGATGGGTGTGTAGCCGCGGATGATGCCCTGGTCCTCGAGATCCGAGAGGTGGTTCGAGACGGTCGTCACGGAGACGTCGAGGTCCTCGGCGAGGCTGCGGAGCGATGCGCGCCCGTCGTTCAGCAGGGCATTGATGAGCCGGCGGTCGAGGTTCTCGTAGGTCATACGCACCCTATCACGAGAGGGGATTTAGAACTTTATGAACACCCACTTTTTCGCGCAAACACCTGACGGTCACCTCGGCGGGAGACCGGATGGGGGGTGTTGAACTTCGAGCAGTTCTCCGTCGAATACCCGACACGATATGCATAGTCGTCCAATAATAGCAGGTTTTGCCTCTTGTTCGCCGGAGTGAAACTCGCCAGGAGCGCCAGTATTTTATCCAAGGGAGTGTTGAGACCGGGTGACGACGAAAATGACGAACGATAACCTCTCTGCAGAGGCGGAACGGGTGATCGAGGAGATCGAGGAGAAGAACGTCGACTTCCTCCGGCTCCAGTTCACGGACATACTGGGGACGGTCAAGAACGTCTCCGTCCCGGCCGACCAGGCCGAGAAGGCGTTCACCGAGGGCATCTACTTCGACGGCTCCTCCATCGAGGGGTTCGTCCGCATCCAGGAGTCGGACATGCGGCTCAAGCCGGACCCGGAGACGTTCGCGGTGCTCCCGTGGCGGAACACCGAGGAGCACGCCTCCGCGCGCCTCATCTGCGACGTCATCAACACGTCGACGGGTGAGCCGTTCGAGGGCGACCCGCGCTACGTCCTGAAGCAGGCCCTCAAGCGCGCCGAGGAGCTGGGGTACACGGTCAACGCCGCGCCCGAGCCCGAGTTCTTCCTGTTCGAGGAGGACGAGGACGGCCGCGCCACGACGAAGACCAACGACGCCGGTGGGTACTTCGACCTCGCGCCGAAGGACCTCGCCTCCGACGTCCGCCGTGACATCATCTACGGCCTGGAGGACATGGGCTTCGACATCGAGGCCTCCCACCACGAGGTCGCCCAGGGTCAGCACGAGATCAACTTCGAGTACGACGACGCCCTGACGACGGCCGACAACGTGGGGACCTTCCGGACGGTCGTCCGGGCCATCGCCGCCCAGCACGACCTCCACGCGACGTTCATGCCCAAGCCCATCCCGCGCATCAACGGCTCCGGCATGCACACCCACATCTCGCTGTTCACGGAGGACGGCGAGAACGCGTTCCACGACGGCGACGACGAGTTCGACCTGAGCGAGACGGCAAAGCAGTTCACCGCCGGCATCCTCGAGCACGCGCCCGCCCTCGCGGCGGTCACGAACCCGACGGTCAACAGCTACAAGCGCCTCGTCCCCGGCTACGAGGCGCCGGTCTACGTGGCGTGGTCCGACCGGAACCGCTCGGCGCTCATCCGCAAGCCCGCCGCACGCGTCCCGGCGGCCTCCCGCATCGAGGCACGCTTCCCCGACCCGTCCTGTAACCCGTACCTCGCGTTCGCCGCGCTCATCCACGCCGGCTGTGACGGCATCGAGCGTGGCCTCGAGTGCCCCGACCCGGTCCGGGAGAACATCTACGAGTTCGACGAGGCAAAGCGCGAGGAGTACGGCATCGAGACGCTCCCGACCAACCTCGGCGAGGCCGTCGACGCCCTTCAGGAGGACGAGGAGATCCTCTCGGCGCTCGGCCCGCACATCGGCGAGAAGTTCGTCGAGGCCAAAACGGCCGAGTTCCAGGACTACCTGGTCGACGTCTCCGAGTGGGAGATCGACCGGTACCTGGAGACCTTCTAGAGCACCGTTTTTCGGTTCGGGTTCGCGGGCTCCGCCCGCGAACCACTCACCGAAAAGATCTGCCACTGCCAGAGCTTCGCTCTGGCAAGGTCTCGCCTCTGGCGAGACACCAAAAAACCGCTCCTCGCGGCTTCGCCGCTCGGAGCGGGGAAACGCCCTCGCTACGCTCGGGCGTATATCACATCGGATAGATAGTTCGGCTGCTTGCGTCGCTACGCGGCTTCCTCGCTGTTCGCGTTGATGAGCTGCTGGAGCTGCTCCATCCGGCGGTTCAGGTCGACCGCCGGGTCCGTCGAGCCCTGGGTCTGGAGGCGGTCGACCGTGAGGATGGGGTCGACGCCGGCGTCGATGACCACGTCCAGGAGCGCCTCGATATCCTGGCGGTTCAGGGCGAGCGAGTCCAGCAGTCCGATGGCGATGGCCATCGGGACCGCCACGTCGGGGTCCTGGGGGAACTCCTCACCGAGCTGCTCGAAGTCACCGCCCCCCTCCTCGGCGGGGTGGAGCCGGAGACAGCGCGAGCAGAGGCCAGCGTGCTCGGTCTCGGCCGGGAGGTGGCCACGGTACGCCTCGGGCACGTCGAACGTCACGACGGCCGCGTTGCAGACGGGACAGCGCATATCCACCCTTCACGGGCGGGGGTAAAAACCAGTAGGGGTAGCCGGACGTCCAGCGGCGGTCAGTCGTCGGCCGCGATCGGTTCCTCGGCCTCGGATTCGGCCTCCTCCTCGGCGCGGGCGACGGACTCTTCCTCCTCCTTCTTGGCCTTGATCTTCTTCATGCGGAAGATCTCCTCGCGCTCCTGCTCCTCGAGCTTCTGCTCGATGTACTCCTGGTTCTCGTAGAGCTGCGGGAGGAGCGTGAACTCGAGCGCGTTGACGCGGCGCTTCGTCGTCTCGATCTCCGTGAGCATCTTCTTCATCGCCGTCTCGACCTCGGCGGCGAGGATGATGGTCTCCAGCAGCTCCTCGTAGGCCTCCGCGGCCTCGTCGATGCGCGCGGAGGTACCGACGACGCCGTAGCCACGCTCGTCGAGGGACTTCTTCACCTTCGAGGACTCGATCTGCGGGACGACAACGCCCATGATGTTCTTCGACTGGGTCGTGATCTCCGGGTGCTCCTTGAGCGCGGCCGCGGCACCGCGCACCGAGACGTCGCCCTCCATCGCGCGCGCCATGTTGATGGCGCGCTGGGCCCGCTCGTAGCGGTCGTCCATCTGATCGCGGACGTCCTGGGCCTGATCGAGGATGTCCATGAACTCCATGATGAGGCCGTCACGCTTCTTCTCGAGTGTGTCGTGGCCTCGCTCGGAGAGCTCGATGCGCTCCTCGATCGCCATGAGGTTCTTCCGCGTCGGCTTGACGTCCTTGGCCATTACCGGGGGCTTCCGGGCGAAGCGGCTTAACGCTTTACGATGGGTGGCGGCGCCTCAGACCGCGTCCTCGGCCTCCTCGCCGGCGTCGGGGCCGATACCGGCCGACGTCCGGACCTCGATGGGACCGTCACCCAGCTCGACCGAGGCATCGAACAGCCCCGTGAGTGCCGTGAGCGGCTGTTCCTCGTGGGCGACCGGGTCCACGTGGAAGTGGCCGACGACCCCCTGCGTGTGGAGCCGCTCGACCAGCGGGTGGAGCAGCCGGTACGCCTCCTCGACCGTCGCGTACTGCAGGAGGGCGGTGACCGAGTCGAAGCAGAGCGTCGCCGGGCCGTCGGGCAGCGCGGAGAGTGCCTCGGTGACGGTGATCTCCAGCCCGGTCAGGTCGTCGGGGTTCTCCACCGGACGGACCCGCGCGTCCGTCTCGGCCGACCCGCCGAGCGCGTCACCGACGGTCACGACCTGGACCGTCCCGGGAGACCCGCGGTGCCCCTGCATCCGGTCGAGCCACTCCGCCGGGGTGCCCCGGTAGGTGACCGCGACCACCCCGTCAGGGTTGCCGGCCATCGAGAGGCTCGCGCAGGCGCTCTCCCGGTCATCGTGGAGCCCCGGCGAGCGAAGGAGGATGGCCGAGGCCCCCGACACCGCGGGCGGAACCCCGGCCAGGTCGGAGAGCTCGCGCATACGAGGCGGTGATGCGACTCGGAGAGCAATCAAGGCTGCGGTGCTCCCGGTCCCGACGTGGGCGGGAACCGGGACCCCCGGCGCGACGCCAGCGGTCCGCCCGTCGGCGTGCCTCAGTCGTCGGCCGGAACCGGGTCGACGCCCACCTGCGCGGCGATGGCCTCGAACTCGTCGACGAACGCCTCCGTCAGCTCCGTCGGGTCGTCGATCAGCCCGGCGTCCGAGGCGATACCGACCCGGACGTGGCCGTCGTAGCTGTAGATGCTGATGCCGAGCCCGATACCCTGGGAGGTCGGCACCCAGAACATCATGTCGCTCACCTCCGCCCCGGCGAAATGGAAGGTTTCCGTCGGTCCCGGGACGTTCGTGATGACCGACGAGGCCCGGTTTCGGAACCGCCACATCGCCAGGTCCTGGAACGGCATCGGCAGGTTCCCGACCGTCTTCAGCAGGGTCAGCATCAGCCACGCCTGCGTCCCCTGGCGGAGCGCACCGGTCCGGCTGCTGATCTCGTCGATGCGACCCTGGACGCTGTCGATGCCGACCGGGAGCTGGAGGAACCCGAGGCCGAAGGCGTTGCCCAGCTGCTCGTCGCGCCGGTCGAGCGGCTTCAGGTTGACCGGGATGGCGGTCCGGTGCTCGGCGTCGGGGTCGACGGCGCCGTCGTGGGCCTCCAGGTACCGCCGGAGTGCGCCCGTGGTGGTCGCCAGCAGCACGTCGTTGATGGTGCCGTCGAACTCGCGACCCACGGCCTTCGCCCGGTCGACGTCGATGGGCTCGGTCCACGCGGCGCGTTTCTTCAGCCCGAGTTCGCCGCTGACGGCGGTGTCGGGCTCCTCCGGGAGCAGCATCGACTCGGTGCCGATCTTCGCGGCGCGGGCGCCCCGCACGAGGAGGCTCGGCGCCTTCGAGAGCGACGCCAGGACGCCCGGCCCGTCGTCGGACCCGCCGCTCGTGTCGGTCGCGCCCGCCGCGTCCGAGGGCCCGCCCGGCGACGTGGCGTCCCCGTCGGCGGCGTGGTCCGGCGGGGCCGGGACCCCCCCGACGGGGAGGTTGATCTCGCTCGGGTCGTCGGCCAGACCCAGGAGGACGTACATCATCGCGAACCCGTCGCCCAGCGCGTGGTGGATGCGCATCACCAGCGCGTTCCCGTCGCCCGCACCCTCGACGAGGTAGGCCTGCCACAGCGGCTTGTCGTGGTCGACCGGCTGGCTCAGCAGGTCGCCCACGAACGACTGGAACTCGGCCTTGTCCTGTGGCTCGGGCAGCGCGACGTGGTGGAGGTGGCAGTCGATGTCGAACTGCTCGTCGAGCACCCACGTCGGCCGCCGGAACGGCGTCTCCTCGTTGATCACCCGCTGGCGGAACCGCTTGAACGGGAGCAGCCGCTCCTGCAGTTGCTGGCGGACCGCCCCGTACGAGACGGGGTCGTCGAAGTAGAGCATCCCCGTGATGGTCATCAGGTTCGTCCGGTCACCCATCCGGAGCCAGCTGTTGTCGGGCCCCGAGAGCACCTCGCGGTCCGGCGGGTCCTCGCTCACGCCCACCACCCCGCCCCGTGCCGCGCCGTCGTCGCTGGTCCCGTCGCTGTCATGTGGTCCCCACACAGGGATGGGTGGTAAATGAAACCCACCGGTGGCGGGCCGGCACGCGGGATTCCCCGTCCTGGGTCGGGACGGTGTCCGCGCACTCGGAAGCGAGAGAACGGTCCGATTATCCAGATGGCTGTCGAGAGGGTCCAGCCTCCGGACCGCTGCTTGGGAGGGAGAACTTGAGACGGAGCTGTTGCGACCGAACGAGGCGAGACTCGCAGAACGGGAGAAGGCGGACCGTCCCGTCGACGGTCGTCAGTCGGCGGCGACTTCCTCTTCCTCGCCGCCCTCGGTCTCGACGTCCTCGTGGTAGTACTTCTCGATGAGCTCCTCGTCGATCCGGTTGAGCTCCGGCTTCGGGAACATCGAGAGCAGCTCCCAGCCCAGGTCGAGCGTCTCGTCGATGTCGCGGTCGGTGCGGAAGCCCTGCTGGACGAACTCCTGCTCGAAGCGGTCCGCGAAGTCCAGGTAGAGGTTGTCCCGCTCGGACAGTGCCTCGCGACCGACGATGTTCACGAGGTCGCGCAGGTCCTCACCCTCGGCGTACGCGGCGTACATCTGGTCGGAGACGTCGGCGTGGTCCTCGCGGGTGAGCCCCTCGCCGATACCGTCGTCCATCAGCCGCGAGAGGCTCGGCAGCACGTCGATGGGCGGCTTGATGCCCTGGCTGTTGAGGTCGCGGTCGACGTAGATCTGCCCCTCCGTGATGTAGCCGGTCAGGTCCGGGATGGGGTGCGTGTCGTCGTCGCCGGGCATCGTGAGGATGGGGATCTGCGTGACAGAGCCCTCGACACCCTCGAGGCGGCCGGCGCGCTCGTACAGCGTCGCGAGGTCGGTGTACATGTACCCGGGGTAGCCACGGCGACCGGGCACCTCCTCGCGGGCCGCACCGATCTCGCGCAGCGCCTCGCAGTAGTTCGTCATGTCCGTCAGGATGACGAGCACGTGGTACCCCTTGTCGAAGGCGAGGTACTCGGCGGTCGTCAGGGCCAGGCGCGGCGTGACCGTCCGCTCGACCGCGGGGTCGTCCGCGAGGTTCATGAAGACGACCGACCGCTCGAGCGCACCGGTGCGCTCGAAGTCGTCCATGAACTCGTTGGCCTCCTCCTGGGTGATACCCATGGCGCCGAAGATGACGGCGAACTCGGACTCGCCACCCTCCTCGTCGGCCTCCTCCGGGACGGTCGCCTGGCGGGCGACCTGCAGGGCCAGCTCGTTGTGGGGCAGGCCCGACGCGGAGAAGATGGGGAGCTTCTGGCCGCGGACGAGGGTGTTCATGCCGTCGATGGCGGAGACGCCGGTCTGGATGAACTCCTCGGGGTACTCGCGGGCGGTCGGGTTGATGGCGGCGCCGACGATCTCCCGGCGCTCCTCCGGCTCGATGGCCGGGCCGTCGTCGATGGGCTCACCGGAGCCGCTCAGCACACGGCCGAGCAGGTCCTCCGTGAGCGGCATCTTCAGCGTCTCTCCCAGGAACCGCACCGAGGAGTTCTTGTCGATACCAGAGGTCCCCTCGAACACCTGGATGGCGACGAACTTGCTCGTCGACTCCAGGACCTGTCCGCGGCGGACCTCCCCGTTCGGTGTCTCGATCTCGACGATCTCGTCGTAGCCGACGGGCTCGTCGACCTCGGCGAACACCAGCGGGCCGCTGATCTCCGTGATGGTCTTGTACTCTTTCTGCATTGTCAGTACTTCTCCCGCAGTTCGGTCTCGATCTGTTCCTCGACCTCGTCGATGAACTCGTGGTAGTCCTCGGCGACGCCCATCCGGTTCAGGCGCGGCGCGCCGTCGATGGCGATGATCTCCTCGATGGGGACGCCGGCGTCGAGCGCCTTGAACGCCTCGTCGTTGAACGTCTTGATGGCACCGAGCATCCGGAACGTCTTCTCCGGTTCGCAGTAGGTGTCGACGTCGTGGAAGGCGTTCTGCTGGAGGTAGGCCTCACGCAGGTAGCGTGCGACCTCCAGCGTGAGCTGCTGGTCCTCCGGCAGCGCGTCCTTCCCGACGAGCTGGACGATCTCCTGCAGTTCGTCCTCCTCGTCGAGCGTGTCGACGGCCCACTGACGGCGGTCGGGCCAGTCCTCGTCGACGTTGTCCGTGAACCAGGGGTCGAGCTGGTCCTGGTACAGCGAGTAGGACTCGTTCCAGTTGATGGACGGGAAGTGCCGACGCTCCGCGAGGTCGGCGTCCAGCGCCCAGAACGTCTTCACGATACGCAGGGTGTTCTGGGTGACCGGCTCCGAGAAGTCGCCGCCCGGCGGCGACACGGCGCCGATGACCGAGATGGAGCCCTCCGTCTCGTTCAGGTTCTGGAACTTGCCGGCCCGCTCGTAGAACTCGCTGAGGCGGGCGGCCAGGTACGCCGGATAGCCCTCCTCACCGGGCATCTCCTCCAGTCGGGAGGAGATCTCGCGCATGGCCTCGGCCCACCGGGAGGTGGAGTCGGCCATCAGCGCCACGTCGTACCCCATGTCGCGGTAGTACTCCGCGATGGTGATACCCGTGTACACGCAGGACTCGCGCGCCGCGACGGGCATGTTCGACGTGTTCGCGATGAGGCAGGTCCGGGACATGAGCGGGTTGCCCGTGATGGGGTCCTCCAGCTCGGGGAAGTCCTCGATGACCTCCGTCATCTCGTTGCCACGCTCGCCACAGCCGACGTAGACGACGATGTCCGCGTCGGCCCACTTCGCGAGCTGGTGCTGGGTGACCGTCTTCCCGGAGCCGAACGGGCCCGGGATGGCGGCCGTCCCACCCTTCGCGATGGGGAAGAGGCCGTCGAGGATGCGCTGGCCACTGACCAGCGGCGTCGTCGGCGTCTCCTTCTCCTGGCTCGGCCGGGGCTCCCGGACGGGCCACTCCTGGTGCATGGAGATCTCGGTCCCGGTGTCGAGTTCGACGACCGTCTCGTCGACGGTGTGCTCGCCACCGTTGACCTCGACGACCTCGCCGGAGTTGTCCTCGTCACCACGCTCGGGCGGGACCAGGACCTTGTGCTCGATCTGGACCGTCTCCTGGACGGTCCCGAGGATGTCGCCGGGGGTGACCTCGTCGCCGACCTCGACGGACGGCTCGAAGGTCCACTCCTTCTCCAGGTCGATACCGGGCGCGTCGACCCCACGGTCGAGGAAGGCACCCATCTGCTCCTCGAGGACGTCGAGGGGGCGCTGGACGCCGTCGTAGATGGAGTCCAGCATCCCCGGCCCGAGGTCCACCGTGAGCGGCTCGCCGGTGTTCTCGACCGGCTCGCCGGGGGCCACGGCGGACGTCTCCTCGTACACCTGGATGGTAGTCCGGTTGCCCTCGATCTCGATGACCTCACCCATCAGGCCCTCGTCGCCGACGTAGACGACGTCGTTCATCCGCGCGTCCAGGTCCGTCGCCACGACGACCGGGCCACTTACACTGTCGATGACCCCGTCCGATTCGGGGGCCGTGTCTGTCGCTTGGCTCATGTTTAATCCTCCATCAGGTCGATGCCGATCGCGCGCTTGATCTGCTCGCGGAGGGCTCCGCCGCTGGAGTCCCCGCCGAGCGTCACGAGCACGGGCTCGACACTCGTTTCGACGTTGCGTCGGACGGTCCGCGAGAGGTGGTCGAGGTCGTCGTCGTGCATCACGACGATGCCGACGTCGTCGTCCTCGAACAGCTCCGTGACCGCCTCGTCGAGTTCCTCCTCTTTCTGTTCGTCCGGCACGTTCGCGAAGCGCCGGACGCCCGCGAGCCGGAAGCCCGTCGTGAAGTCGGGACTCCCGACCACGCCGATCTCCTGACTCATAGTACCACCAGTTCCTCGTTGATCTCCTCCTCGCTCAGGCCGGCCTCCCGACCGCGCGCGATGGCGCGGATGTTGTCGATCTCGCGCTCCTTCGCGAGCACGTAGCCGAGCACCGGGCAGACCGACAGCGGGTAGCGGCTCGAGAGCTGGCCGGCGTACTCGAGCAGGGCCGCGTCCAGTGCGTTCTCGAACCCGATGAGGCTCTGGGCCGCTTCGAGCGCGTCGAGCGCCTCGTCCAGGTCGTCGCCGTACGGCGACTCCCGGACGCGGGCCGCGAGCTCGTCGGGGTTCTTCGCCAGCTGGCGGAGGTCATCCTCGGCGAACAGCCGGCCTCCGTCGATGAAGTAGTCCGCCGGGTCCATGTCCGCGCCGGAGTAGGCCAGCCGGAACGCGTTCCGCAGGTTCCGGAAGTCGATCTCCGCGCGGAGGAACTCGATGTAGAGCTCCGTCGCGCGGCCCGGCTCCTCCGGGAGGTCGTCGAGCAGGTGGCCGTAGAACGCGCGGTCGACGGCGTTCTCCAGCGGCACCAGCTCGCCGCGCTCCTCGTACACCTCCAGCGCCGCCTCGAGCGGCCCGTGGAACATCGTCCCGCGGGTCGCCTCGATGGCCTCCTCCATCGAACCGGCATCGAGCAGGCGATTCAGTCGCTCCTCGCCGAACTCGCCGGCCCGGATGAAGTCGTCCTCGACCGACGCGCGGTCGGCATCCGAGTAGATGCCACGCAGCTTGGTCTTGACGTTCCAGGCGTCGAACTTCCGGAGGTAGCGGGCGACGTAGTCGTACAGCTTCCCGTCGGCCCACCGAAGCAGGTCGTCGAAGTTGTTCGCCAGGTTCCGGTTGAGGGCGTACTCGATGAGGTCGACGCCGCTGTGTCGCGACCCCAGCGCGTTCATCTCCGCCTCGTACTCGGACTCCTCCATGAAGCGGGCGATCTCGCCCGTCCCCATCCGCGTCAGCTTGCGGTAGTCGTCCTCGTCGAAGAGCCGGGCGCGCCGGGACCGCACCCGCGCGGTGACGTACTCGTAGTTCGAGCTGCCCTGGGTTCGCGTGCTCATCGCTCCTCGAACAGGCGCTCGGAGATGGCCCGGAGGTTGTCCTCCCAGACCTCGTCGAGCACCGAATCGAACGTATTGTTCACACGGACGCGCGAGCCCTCGCTCTCGACCACGACGCCGCCGAGGCAGTCGACGGGGTCGCCGACCTCGAAGCCGTCGTGGTCGTCACAGATCGTCTCCAGCAGGTCGGCGTCCGACTCCCGGCCACGAACGCGGACGGTGTCGGCGTCCTCGAACTCGGGTGCGGCGGCCTCCAGCAGGGTCCGGGTGAGCCCCTCGCGGCGCTCACCCTCCAGCCCGGCGATCTCCTCCTCGACGTCCGTGCGGACGTCCTGGAGCAGTTCGCGACGGGCCTCCAGTCGCTCCTGCTTGGCCTCCAGCTTCGCGCTGGAGAGGGCCTGCTCGCGCTCCTGTTCGATGGTCCGCTCGACCTCCTGCTCGGCGTCGGCCTCGATCTCCTCGGCGTCGGCCTCCGCCTCGGCGACGATCTGCTCGGCTCGCTCCTCGCCCTCCGCGCGGATCTCCTCCGCGCGCGTGCGCGCTTCGTCTCGAATGTCCTCTACGACCGTATCAAGGCTCATGAATCGAAAAGTGGGGGAGCGTTTAGACGACGAAGATGACGACCAGCGCGAGGATCACGAGCGTCTCCGGCAGGACCGTGAGGATGAGCCCGCGACCGAACATGTCGTCGTCCTCGGCGATAGCGCCGACGGCGGCGGCACCGATACCACGCTCGGCATACCCGGCACCGAACGCGGCCAGCCCGACGGCGAGGGCGGCTGCGGCGGTCGGCGGGATGGCCGGCGCTGAGCTCTGCAGTACGAACGTCGCGAACGCCATGATGAGTTCCAGCATTGTTGTGAGGTTCCTCCGTGGGTAGTCGCTTCCGAACAGGCGGCTATCCGGACAGCCAGCCAATAAAACTTCTCAAACCCATCCACTGGCTTGTGTACGGTAGCGTGGCTCACGGGAGGAAATCCCGCCGAACCGCCACGCGGCGGCCGCCTGACACCCCGAACGCGCCCGTTTCTCCGCAAACAGCACGATTGAACATCAAGGAAACGGACTGCGTCCGAACCCGTTGGTTTGAAAAACGAGCCAGCAATCAACGCTGGAATCGGGATCGGAATCGGAAAACGGGGCTCGAGTCGTGCCGGGCGCCGTCAGTCGTCGCCGGCGAACCGGGTCTCGTAGCCGAACGGCTCGTACTCGTCGCCGCCGCCCTCGTAGAACTTCCCGAAGAACTCGACGTACTCGAGACGCACGGCCTGCAGGCCGGCGCTCGTCACGCCGAGCGCGAGCACCAGCAGGTGCCCGAGGACGAGGATGACGATGCCGCCCAGCGCGGCGCCGATGCCGCCGTGGACGAGCCCGCCGAACATGACCTCCGTGACCTCGTGGCCGTGGTAGGTCCCCTGTTCGAGGTAGTAGGCCGGCGAGTGGTCGATACCGAAGTGCCACGCCGGGCCGCTCTCGGTCTCGGTGACCCAGACGCCGAAGAACAGGAGGTTGACGACGAACGCCATCCCCGCCTTCGCGAGCAGGACCGCCGCGAGTCGCGTGTACGAGAGGACGTTGACGAGCACGTTGAGGAACTCGACGCCCTCGATGGGCTCACCCGCGACGAGCAGGACGAGCCCGAGGCCGAACACCGCCAGCCCGGCGAGGCCGACCGTCGGCGAGAAGCCGGCGAAGCCGAGCGGGAACGGGTTGCCGTTGAAGACGCTGTCGGCGCCGTAGATGAGGTCCGGGGCGGACCCGCTGGCGCCGGCGAAGATCCACGCCCACAGGCCGAACATCATCATCAGCCAGGAGCCGGATTCGAGCATCGCGTCCTTGAACCCGTGCGAGAGGTTCTCGTAGAAGTCGAAGATCCACCCGACGGTCAGGTGGAGGACGCCGGCGATGAGGCTCAGGACGAGCCAGCCGAGCGCGTAGTCGCTGTACTCGGGGATGAGCCCCTTGTGGATGGGCGGGCTACCGCCCCAGACGATCTCGCCGAGCTGGTGCAGCCCGAAGAACTCGCCGTACAGCACACCGAATATCGCGGTGAAGAAGCCCGCGAGGACGCCGACGCCGCCCAGCGACCGGATGATGTCCGAGTCGAACTGGGTCATCAGCGCACCGCCGAGCAGCATGTACAGGATACCGTAGCCGAGGTCACCGATCATGAACCCGTAGAAGACGGGGAACGTCAGGAACAGGATGACCGTCGGGTCGAGCTCGCTGTACTTCGGCCGGTTGATGACCTCGACCAGCGCCTCGAACGGCTTCACCGGGCCGGGGTTGTCCTGGATGACCGGCGGCGTGGAGTGGCTCATCGCCACGTCCGCACCCGCGCCGTCGGTCGCCACGTCGGCCTCCGCGATGCGACCCAGGTCGCGGCCGCCGTCGGACGCGACCTCGCCTCCATCGGCGGCCGCGGGCTCGCCGACGCCGCCGCCGGCCGCGCCGCCCGCCACGTCCTCGGAGTCGGTCGGGTGGCCGTCCTCGTTGTAGTCGGCGACCTCTAGCAGGTCCACGTCGACGTGGTCGCCGACGGCGTCCTGCAGGCCCTCGGCCAGGTCGACGTACTCGTCGTACGGGAGCCAGCCCTCGGCGACGAAGGCGTTCTCCGTCGTCGCGAAGGAGAGCGGCGCCTCGGCCTTCTGGACCTTGACCGCGAGCTTCTCCTCGGCCGCGAGGAGGAAGCCGCCGTAGTCCTCGCGCAGGCGGTCGAGCTGTTCCTCGACCTCCTCGAGGTCGGCCTGGAGGTCACGCCTGCGGGCCTCCAGCTCGTCGACGTACTGCTCGGGACTGATGCTCTCGCCGCCCTCGCCGAGGTCGGGCACCTCGTAGGACGTGAACTGCGCGCCCACCAGGGCGTCCGTGATGTCGACAGCGGGGTAGGCGAACACCGCGAGCACGTCGCTCTCGTCGGCGGCGAACGTCTCGTGGCTGTCGACGCCGGGCTGCTCGACCAGTGCCGCACGCACGCTCTCCTCGTCGCCCTCGCCGACGGCGACCGAGAGGTTGTCGTAGCCGTCCAGCAGGTCCAGGTCGATGCCCAGCTCGACGAACGGGCGCACCGAGTCCAGCTCCTCCTCGACGCTCCGGAGCTCGTCGGTGAGTTCGTCGCGCCGGTCGTCCTGTGCGTTGACCTGCTCGCGGATCTCCTCGATCTCGGCGTACAGGTCGTCGGCATCGACGGGGCGGCTCTCGGCGTCGGACTCGTCGACACCGAGGATGGACTCCAGCGACCGGACCGTCACCAGCGCCTCGGAGGCACGGTCGGCGCCCTGCTGTGGGGAGCCGGGCTCGAAGCCCTCCCAGCCACCGTCGTAGTCCGTGAGGTGGAGCAGGTTGAGGTCGTGGGCCGTCTCGACCACGTCGTCGAGAACTGCTTTGGATCCCGTCACCGAGACCCGGCCCATCTTCTCAGGTCTGAGCATCGACCGCCTCCTCGAACAGGTCCACCACGTGTTCGACGGCCTCCTCCTTGCGCTCGCGGGCGCGGGCCTGGAGCTTCTCGCGGTCGGCCTCGCCCTCCGCGATGATGGCCTCGCGCTCCTCCTCGATCTCCTCGCGTGCCTCGGCGAGGCGTTCGTCCTTCATATCCTGTGCCGCTTCGCGAGCCTCCTCGCGGATCTCCTCGGCCCGCGACCGGGCCTCGTCGATCCGCTCCTCGCGGTCGGCCTCCGCCTCTTCGACGATCTCGTCGGCCTCACGCTCGGCCTCCTTGACTCGGTCGAGAACTTCCGGCCTGGCCATGTCTATCGGTGGGGACTTCGGAAAGGGCGTATTTGGTAGTTGCGAAACCGCGAGTCGCCATCCCGCCGCACCCGGTCACGCCCGCCGACCCCGCAAGTATTGCCGTAACTGAGGGTTATAGATTCGTAGAGATATATGCACGAGGCACATGACCGACGAGCAGCCGGACGCGAACACCCCTGCGGGCCTCGGGTTCGGGACCCGGTGTGTCCACGCCGGCCACGAGCCCGACACGGCGACGGGGGCCTCGGCGACGGCCATCCACCAGACCACCTCCTACGAGTTCCCGGACGCCGACACGGCGGCGGACCTGTACGCACTGGACGAGGTCGACCACATCTACTCGCGCATCAGCAACCCGACGACCCGCAGGCTGGAGCGGCGCCTCGCCGCCCTCCACGGCGGGTCGGCCGCGCTGGCCACGGCCTCCGGGATGGCCGCGCTCGACGCCGCCACCTACGTTCTCGCGGAGTCGGGCGACAACGTCGTCTCCTCATCGGCCATCTACGGCGGCACCCACTCCTACCTCGCCCGGACCGGCAACCGCCGGGGCATCGAGGCGCGGTTCGTCGACACGCTCGACCCCGACGCGTACGCCGACGCCATCGACGAGGACACCGCGTACGTCCACGTCGAGTCCGTCGGGAACCCGTCGCTCGTCGTCCCGCCGTTCGAGGCCATCGCCGAGGTGGCCCACGACCACGACGTCCCGCTGCTCGTCGACAACACGTTCGCGACCCCGGCGCTCTGTCGGCCGTTCGAGCACGGCGCGGACCTCGTCTGGGAGTCGACGACGAAGTGGATCCACGGCTCCGGGACGACGGTCGGGGGCGTCCTCGTCGAGGACGGCTCGTTCCCGTGGGCCGAGTACCCCGAGAAGTACCCCGAGGTCGGCGGGCCGAACCCGGCGTTCCACGGGGTGAACTTCGCGGAGACGTTCGGCGACGGCGCGTTCACGATGGCCGCGCGCCAGCGCGCGGTGCGCTCGGTCGGGAGCCAGCAGTCCCCGTTCGACGCGTGGGCCACCCTCCAGGGCCTGGAGACCCTCGCCCTGCGGATGGAGCGCCACTGCGAGAACGCCGCCCTGGTCGCCGACGCGCTGGCCGCCCACGAGGACGTGGCGTGGGTGACGTACCCGGGCCTCGAGTCCCACGAGACCCACGACAACGCCCGGCGCTACCTCGACGGGGGCTTCGGCGGGATGGTCGCGTTCGGCCTGGAGGGTGGGTTCGAGGCGGGCAAGCGCGTCTGCGAGGAGACGGAGCTCGCGCGCTTCCTCGCCAACATCGGCGACGCCCGCACGCTCCTCATCCATCCGGCCTCGACGACGCACGCCCAGCTCAGCGAGGAGGAACAACGCGCCTCCGGCGTCACGCCGGACCTCGTCCGGCTCTCGGTCGGCATCGAGGACCCCGCCGACGTCGTGGCGGACCTCGAACGGGCAATCGAGCGCGCCTCCGCGGAGGTGAGCGACTGATGGAGGGTGTCCCCCACGAGGCCGACACCGTCTCGGTCGGCGAGTTCACCTTCGAGTGCGGCGAGTCCATCCCCGACCTGGAGCTCGCGTACGAGGCGTACGGGGAGTTCACGGGCGACAACGCCGTCCTCGTCTGCCACGCGCTCACCGGGAGCGCACACGTCGCCGGACGGCGACGGAGCGGCGGAGCCGACACCGCCGGCCAGGCCCGCGCCTGGTGGGACGACATCGTCGGCGCCGGGAAGGCCATCGACACCACCTCCTACTACGTCGTCTGCGTGAACGTCCCGGGCTCGTGCTACGGCTCCTCGGGGCCGGAGAGTCGAGACGAGGACGGCGAGCACTGGGGCACGCGGTTCCCGCCGGTCACGGTCGGGGACTGGACCCGCGCGCAGCGCCGGCTGCTCGACCACATCGGCGTCCCGAACCTGCACGCCGTCGTCGGCGGCTCCGTCGGCGGGATGAACGTGCTGGACTGGGCGAAGCGCCACCCCGACCACGTCGACCGCGTCATCCCGGTGGCGACCGCGGCCCGCCTCGACCCGCAGATCGTCGCGCTCGACGGCATCGCCCGCCGCGCCATCACCTCGGACCCGGCCTGGCAGGGCGGTGACTACTACGGCGAGGGCCCGCGCCCGGAGAACGGCCTCGCCATCGCCCGCCAGATCGGCCACGTCACCTACCTCTCGAAGTCGTCGATGCACGACCGGTTCGGCCGACGCTCCGCCTCACGGGATGCAGCCCGTGACACGTTCCCCGTCGATCCGGCGGCGGACTTCTTCCCCTACCGGGACGTGGAGTCGTATCTGGACTACCAGGGCGAGAAGTTCGCCGAGCGGTTCGATCCCAACAGCTACCTCTACCTCTCGCGGGCGATGGACAACTACGACCTCGCGTCGGGGTACGAGTCCGACGCCGAGGCGCTCGCCGCGTTCGACGGCGAGGCGATGGTCGTCTCCTTCACGGGCGACTGGCACTTCACCGTCGAGCAGGGCGAGGACCTGGCCGAGGCGTTCCGCACCGCGGGCGCCCGGACCGCCCACCACGTCATCGAGAGCGACCACGGCCACGACGCCTTCCTCGTCGAGCCGGACCGCGTGGGCCCGCCGCTGGCGGACTTCCTCGCCGACGGGGTCCGGGGCAAGTCCGTCACGGACACCCGCGACGACGAGGAGCGCGAGAGCGAGTTCGCGCCCGTCCACACCTCGCTGTTCTCGGACTGAGAGGGCGGCTTCTCACTCCTCGGCGTCGGCATCGTCGGCCCGGCCGTCCCCATCCCCAGCCACCGTCTCGGCCAGCGTCTCCCGGTCGGGGAAGTAGGCCGGCGCGTCGTGGTCGACCTCGAAGGCGACCACGCGCTCCAGGGCCGTGGCGCCGTCCTCGACGTCGTCGAGCGCCTCGGCGAGGTCGGCGTAGCCGCCCGCGAGGTCGTTGAACGCGTGCATCCGGGCCTGTTTCGCCTCGACGAGCGTCTGCTTGCGCTCGACCGTCGAGACCGCGGACTCGGCGGCGTCGGCCGCGTCGGCCGCCTCGCCGGCACCCGGCTCCGGACGGTCGGGGTCGTCCGTCGAGGGCGGGGTGGCGGTCCCCTCGGTCGCGTCGTCGAGGTCGCCGCGGAGGGCGTCGAGCTCCTCGTCGACCTCGTCCAGCAGTTCGTCAGCCGCCTCACCCATCTGCTGGACGCGGCCGGAGAGGAGTGCGGCCTGGGTGCGGCAGTACTCCACGAACGCCTGTGGCCCCGGTGAATCCTCCATGCGCGTCGTTTCGTCCCCGGGACGGAAACCGGTTCCGCGGACTCACCGCAGCAACAACAGCGCCCCGCACCCCACGACCACCGCGACCGGGTACGCCGGATGCGCCCGCGAGAAGCGCCAGAGCCGCTCGACCGTGACGCCCGCGAGGTCCGGCGCGACGCCGGTCCCCGGCGAGAGCGAGGCCACGATGATCCACCCCGCGACCAGTGCGCCGACCCCCCCTGCCGTCCGGAGTGGGTTGGCGCCGGCCCACAGCGCCAGCCGGCGGGGGCCCCAGAGAAGCATCCGCAGCACCAGTCCGAACCCGAGTCCCATACCAGGGAGAGCCGGGCAGCGGTCGTCAAACCCCGTGCGACGAGCGTCTGACGCGGCGCCGTCGGGCGCGTCGGCCCGCCTCAGAGGACGCCGCGCTCGCCCAGCAGCTCCTGCAGTTCGGCCATCGACGCCACCACCACGTCGCAGTGGGGTTCGACGGCCGGTTTGGGCTCGTAGCCGACGGCGAGCCCGGCGACCTCCAGCATCGGCAGGTCGTTCGCGCCGTCGCCGACGGCCACCGTGTCGGCCATGTCGACGCCCACCTCGTCGGCGAGGTCCTCCAGCGCCTCGTCCTTGGTCCCCTCGATGAGCGGCCCCTCGACGTCGCCGGTCAGCTTGCCGTTGCGCATCGGAAGCCGGTTCGCGACCACGGTGTCCACGTCCGTGCCGGCGTCGTCGAGCGCGCGAGCGACCCCGCGCTCGAACCCACCCGTGAGGATGGCGACCGTGTGGCCGGCGTCACGGAGCGCATCGATGAGTTCGGCGGCACCCGGGCGTAGCTCCACCCGACCGAACGCGCGCTCGGCCTTCTTCTCCCGCAGGCCCCGCAGCAGTTCGGCCCGCGAACGGAGGCTCTCGGCGTAGGAGATCTCGTCGTTCATCGCCCGCTCGGTGATGTCGGCCATCTCCTCGGCGACACCCTGCTCGCCCCCCAGGAGCACGGTCATCTCCGAGTCGCTGAGCGTCCCGTCGAAGTCGAACGCGATGAGCATACGTACCCCTTCGGCGGTCCGGGCTTGAATCCCCCGCGTTGGAGTTGCTGACGGGACCGGCACGTCGAGGGATACCCGGGTGCCGGGCGTGGCGGTTCGAGCCGCGGCGGACCGGGATACGGACCCTCCGGGAAGCGAGCCGTCGCTGTGCATCCCCACCGGCAGAACGTTGATACTCGCAGCCACCACAGACGGAGGCGTGCCACCGACGGTCGTCCACGCGGCGCTCGGAGTCATCCTGGCCGCGGCAGCCCTCGGCGCGGCGTTCGACCGGCGGGCGGCGGTCGTCGCCCTGCTGGCGGGTGCCGCGCCGGACCTCGACGCGGCCGTCGGCCTGCTCGCGGTCCCCGGTGGGCTCCCCGTTCCGGAGAGCACCCACGGCGCCGTCCTCCACACGCTGTTCATCCCCGGGCTCGCGGCCGCCGTCCTCTACGCCGACGCCCGGCGCGACCGGCGGGTCGTCGACCGACTCGGACCCGCCGGCGTGCGGCTGGCGTGGGTCGGTGTCGTCGTCTACGCGGTCGCTGGCATCGGGCTGGACCTGTTCAACATCGCCACCGCGAACCCGTTCTGGCCGGTCCGGGACCAGTTCTACGCGTTCGTGGGGGGCATCGTGTTCACCAACCAGGAGTTCTTCGCGCAGTCGTACGTCCAGTTCGGGAAGCAGGGGTACGCGGTCTACGTCGGCCAACAGGGCGGCACCGCCGAGTTCTTCGTCTCCTCGCCGCTCAACCCGGTCCGGGGGCCGAACGGCAACTCCGAGCGGGTGGTGGACGTCGTGGAGTCGGGCTGGCAGCTGCTCGTGCTCGTCTCGGCACCGCTGGTCGGCTGGCTCGCCGCGCACTCGGACGCGTCCGCCGGGGCCGCTGCCCCGTCGGCGCGGGACGGAAGCCGCGAGGCGGGCACCGGCACGGAGGCCGACACGGCCCCGACGGACGACTGAGTGGGCACGTGAGGAGCCCTCACGCACGCGTCGGCCGGAAGCTACTTTCGACGGCCGCGAGTGGCCCCGAACGAAATGTCAGTCTCAGTCGGCGACAGGGATGTACCGCTCGGCGTCGGTGCCGCGGTCGGCGCCGTCGCGGAGCTGGTCGGGTACCTCCTGGTGTTCATCATCACCTCGGGGAGCATCCGCGACAACGTCCTCCGGCAGGCGACCGACATCCCGACGTGGAAGGCCGTGGGCTGGGTATTCTTCAACGCCCACTTCGTCGAGACGATGATCGACCTCGGGTTCCTCGGGAGCGGCACCGGGAGCTTCATCGGCGAGGACGGGTTCAGTCCCATCCTCTACGCCGTCCCGCCGCTGGTCCTCATCGCGGCCGGGCTCGCCGTCGGGCAGTACCGGGACATCGACGAGCCGGTCGAGGCCCTGCTCGGCGCCGTCCCCCTGACCCTCGGCTACCTCGTGCTCGTCCTCGTCGACCTGTTCGCGTTCCAGGCCGACGGGACCGGACCGGTGTTCGCGACCGGCATCCTCCTCGCCGGCCTGGTCTACCCGCTCGTCTTCGGGACCGTCGGCGGCCTCGTCGCGACGGTCACCGACTGACCGGTCGCCGTTTCCGGCTCGCATCCCCGCCTCAGAGGTCACGGGCGACCAGTTCTCCCCAGCCGGTGAAGCCGTGTCGCTCGTAGAAGGCGCGGGCCCGCTCGTTCTCCGCGTCCACGTCCAGCAGGAGCCGGTCCAGCGGGAGCTCCTGTCCGCGGGCGTGGGCCAGGACTCCCTCGAACAGGTCGTCGGCCAGGCCCGTCCCCCGGTTGCGCGGGGCGACCCACAGCTCGTTCAGGACGGCGGCGTCCCAGACGAACGCGAGTCGCTCGGGCAGCAGGAACGCGTAGCCGGCGAGCGGCGGTCCCCGCTCCGCCGACCGCTCTGGTACCGCGACCAGTACGCAGCCGGGGTCGGTCTCGACGCAGCGACGGACCCAGGCGAGCCAGTCCTCGCGGTAGTCGTCGGTGAGCTTCCCGGCGTACGCGGCTTCCTTCTCGGTATCGCCCGCCTCGCCGAGGCCGAGTTCGAACGCGCGCTTGCCGGCCCACAGCGCGTCGGCGTCGCGTGCCGGGTCGTAGGGGCGGACGGCCGGGTCCGGGTCCGGGCCGACGGTGGGACTGGTCACGGGGCACCCCCGTCGTCGGCCGGCTCGTCGGAGTCCGACTCGGTACCACCGCTCGCATCGTCGGCGACCCGGCGGACCGCGGGTCGGGCATCCGACCCGGGCTCGGCGGGGACCGGCGTCGTCTCCGCCACGTCGACGCCGGGCGAGAGCCGCGCGCGGACCGTCAGGCCGACCACGCTGGCGACGACGAGCAGGAGCTGCCAGCCACGGAAGACGACGGGGAAGACCCGCCGGACGTCCTTCGGCTCGCGGCCCTTGTCCGGGTTGACGCCGCTGCCGACGTGGTAGTCCCGGGTCGAGCCCTGCCCCCCCACGTCGACCTGCACGTTCGGCCGGGCGTCGGTGGTCGTGTTCGGCTCCGGCGTCGCCGTCTGGATGTCGACGAACGACTGCCGGAAGCCGGCGTCGGTGGAGACGTTGACGGCGCCGTTGAAGGCGTAGAACTGGTCGTGGAGCGGGAAGAGGACGTTCACCCCGGCGGGGTTGGTCAGGTCGAGGCCGATGCCCGAGACCACCACGGCAGCGATGGCCGCCCAGGCCACCCGGACGCCGCGGTCCCCGTAGCGCTCGCGGAGCAGCGACCGCTCGCCGAGTCGCGTCTCGGCGTACAGGTACGTCGCGGCGAACAGCGGGATGAGCACCGTGTGGAACAGCGCGCGGTGGGTCGATTCCAGGAGGAGGCTCGTGACGGTGTCCAGGTCGACGAAGACGACGGCCCCCGCGACGACGAGCAGCGCCCGCCGGTCGAAGTACGGCCCGAGCACGGCTGCGGCGACGAGGAGCCCGAAGGCGACGTGGACGACCGTCGAGGGCACGGCCGGAGGGCGGGCCGCGGACGGCAAAGCGGTTTCGGCGGGTGTGGCCCCCGCGACCTGTCGTCGGGCCCGCGACCTACCGCCGACCGCGCGTCCCGAGGCCGGGGATGGCGACCCGGTCCTCGACGTAGCTCATGACCGCCGACGCCGAGACGACCAGCGCGATGTAGAACAGCGCGGCGACGGTGTAGATCTGGACGAACAGGTACGTCTCGTTGCCGATGGCCTCGGCCCGGAAGAACAGCTCCCGGACCGTGATGAACGAGGCCAGCGAGGAGTACTTGATGAGGTAGATCAGTTCGTTCGACCAGCCGGGGATGGCGAAGCGCAGGCCCTGCGGCAGGACGACGTGCCGGATGGCCTGGACCTTCGAGAGACCGATGGCGCGCCCGGCCGTCAACTGCCCCGAATCGACCGAGAGCAGCGCCGACCGGATGTACTCGGACTGATAGGCCGCCGAGTTGATGGTGAAGCCCAGCAGCGCGACCACGACCGCCGTGTCTGGCAGGACGCCCACGCCGACGCCCGGAACCTCGCGGACGTACTTCGTCAGGCTCAGTCCGAAGTAGAGGACGAACAGTTGCGCGAGCAGCGGCGTCCCGCGGATGAGCTCCGTGACGGCGAGCGAGGGATACCGAACCGCCCGGTTGCCGTACACCCGGGCGACGCTGAGTGGGACCGCCAGCACCAGCCCTGCGAGGATGGGGACCACCGTGAGGACGATGGTGACCCAGGCGCCGGCCGCGAGCTGCGGGAGCGCCTCGATGCCGAACGCGATGAAGTCCAGGCCGCCCGCGAGCCAGTCAAGCACGCCCGCGACCGGCGCGGGCGCGGCCACCTGCCGGAGCGTCTCGCCCGCCGTCACGAACGGCTGGGTCGGGAAGAACGTCTCCCGCGAGGTCACGTTCGTCCCCGGCACGACGACCCAGTCGTACACCCACCGGACGACGAGCCAGGCCCAGAACGGCCCCAGAACCGCGTAGAACAGCGGTCGGCGACCGAGTTCGACACCGATGGTGCCGCGGGTGGTCGCCGAACTCCCCGGCTCGTCGGCGGTCTCGGTGCTCATCCGTGCCCGCCCCCGTGGAGGCTGGTCAGGCGCTCCAGGAACTCGCCCGTCCGCTGGTGTTCGGGGTTCTCGAACAGCTGCTCGGACGGGCCGCGCTCGACCACCTTCCCCTTGTCGAGGAACGATATCGTGGAGGCCGCCTCGCGGGCGAACCCCATCTCGTGGGTGACACAGAGCATCGTCATCCCGTCCGCGGCGAGGTCGCGCATCACGCGCAGCACCTCGCCGATGAGTTCGGGGTCGAGCGCGCTCGTCGGCTCGTCGAACAGCATCAGTTCGGGGTCCATCGCCAGCGCGCGGGCGATGCCGACGCGCTGCTTCTGGCCGCCCGACAGTTCGGCGGGGTAGGAGTCGGCCTGGTTCGCCAGGCCGACCCGCTCCAGTTGCGACATCGCCTCGGCGCGGGCCGCCTCCTTCGGCATGTCGAGGACCTCGCGCAGCCCGAGGGTGATGTTGCCCAGCGCGGTCCGATGCGCGAACAGGTTGAAGTCCTGGAACACCATCCCGACCCGGCGCCGGAGCGCGTTCACGTCAGTCTCGGGCGTCGTGACGGGGTCGCCGTCGAGGTAGATGGTGCCCGAGTCGATCTCGGTGAGCCGGTTCACACAGCGCAGCATCGTCGACTTCCCCGAGCCGGAGGGTCCGATGACGACCTCCACGTCGCCACGGTCCATCTCGAAGGAGATGCCCTTCAGCACCTCCTCCTCGCCGTAGGACTGGTGGACGTCCTCGAACTCAAGGAGGGGGCCGTCGCTCATCGTTCACCCCCCGTGCCCGGGATGGCGAAGCGCCGTCCCAGCAGTTCGAGCCCCTGGTTGGTGAGGACGGTCAGGACGAAGTAGACCGCCGAGACCGCGAGGATGACCTCCAGCACGCTCGTGGACTGGCCGGGCTGGGTGAACAGGTTGAACCCCCGCGTCAGCAGCTCCGCGAGGCCGATGAAGAAGGCGACGCTGGTGTCCTTCAGGACGATGGTGAACTCGTTCTGGAACCCCGGGATGGAGCGCCGGAGCGCCTGCGGGACGACGACGTGCCGGATGGCCTCGAACTGGCTCATCCCGACCGAGCGGGCGGCCTCCATCTGCCCCTCGCCGACGCTCTGGATGGCGCCGCGGAAAATCTGTGACTGGTAGGCGGCGCTCCGGAGGCCCAGTCCCAGCGTGGCGGCCTCGAACGCGCCGACGTTGATGGGGTTGACGAAGAACGTGAACGCCAGGATGACCAGGATAGGGGTCCCTCGAAGCAGGACGCCCGCACGGCTCACCGTCGCCGCGACGGGCCCGGAGCCGTACACCTCGACGATACCCGCGGGGAGCCCGGCGAGCAGGCCCAGGATGACGCTGGTCAGCGTCAGCGCCACCGTGACGCCGGCACCGTACAGGAGGAAGTCGGCGTTCCTGAGGACGAACGCCCAGTCCCCCGCCTGGAGGACCACTCCGGGGTCGAGCCGACCGGCGACCGACGCGAACACTGTGGTCATCGGCTCAGTTCTCGCGGACGATGATGGACTGGTCGGCGCTGTAGTACGGGTCCGAGAAGTCGATGGCGTTGTCCCGCTGGTCGGTGATGGTCATCGCGGCCGCGATGGCGTCGATCTTGTCGTCCCGGAGCGACGGGATGAGCGCGTCGAACTCGAACTCCTTCCAGCCGCCGAACTGATACTCCGTCTCGGCGACGATGGCCTCGAACAGCTCGACGTCGAACCCGGTCAGCTCGCCGTCTCGCTTGATCTCGAACGGCGGGAACCCCGGCGCGGTCCCGGCGACGATCTCGGGTCCGTCGGACCCGCCGTCGCCGCCGTCGTTCCCGCCGCTCCCGCCGCCACTGCCGCCGTCCTCCGAGCCGAACCACTCGTTGCGGAGCTCCTCGTAGGTCCCGTTGTCGCGGACGGCCTGGAGTCCCTGGTTGATGGCCTGCTGGCGGTCGCTGTCCCCCTCGCGGATGCCGAAGCCGTAGCGCTCGCCCGTCTCGTAGATGAACGCGACCTGGACCGCGCGCTGGTCGGCGAACGTCGCGCCGACCGGCTCGTCCAGCACGATGGCGTCGATGTTGCCGTTCTCCAGGTCCTGGACCGCGAGGGTGTAGTTGTCGTAGGCGTTGTAGTTCGACTCCTCGAGCTTGTTCTGCTTGATGAGTTGCTCCTGGATGACGCTCTCGCCGGTGGTCCCCTTCTGGGCGCCGATGGGGTGGCCCGAGAGGTCGTCCAGCGAGGATGGCATGAAGCTGCCCCCGCCGTCGCCACCGTCACCGCCGTCACCGCCGTCGCCACCACCGTCACCGCTGTCGGTACAGCCGGCGAGCGTGACGGCGCTCCCGGCGGCCAGGGCTTTCAGGTACGAACGACGGTCAGTTCCGTGGTCGGTTGACATATGTTCGTATACATATATCACGGATTAGTAGCTTTCCCCTCCGGTTCCAGTCCTGTCTCCCGGTAGCGTCGAGATAGAGCGGCGCAGCCGAGCGACCGGGCGGTCAGTCGCGCCGGAGCGCCAGGACCGCCGTCAGGACGAGTCCGACCAGCGCCGCGGCGATACCCAGGCCGGGGCCCGAGCCGGCTGTCGGCGTCCGTGGACCAGGCGTGTTCGCGCCGACACTGGTCCCGCCAGACCCGCCAGCACTCGTGACCGCGGTGGGGCCGCCACCGCCGTCGCCACTGCCGTCGCCATCCCCCCCGTCGCCTCCGCCGGACTGCCGGGCGGTCGCGGTGTCGGTCGCAGTGGGCGTGACGGTGGGCGTACTCGCGGCCGGTTGCGAATCGTCGACCGGCGTCGGGCTGGCCGTCGCCGTGGCCGTTGCCGTGGGCGTGCTCGCGGCCGGACCCGGGTCGTCGGGCGTCGGTGTCGGCGTGGCACCCGGCGGTGGCGTCGGCGTCGGCGTCCCGGTCGGTGTCGGGCTCCCCTGCGACGGCGGGTCCGAGCGGTTGTAGTACTCGCCCTCCTGGGTCCGGCAGGTCCACTCCCGCGTGTCCCGGCCGAACTCGTCGGTCGGCGGACACGTGGTCGGCGGGGGGCCGAGCGTCTCGATGGCGTCCTGTCGGCTGTCACAGCCCTCGCAGACGTAGACGTACTTCGCGGCGCCGTAGATGGTGTAGTCGGTCGTCGTGTCCATCTGCGTCGACCCGTTGATGTACCCGGTCAGCCGGTACCAGCCCGGCTCGTCCGGGTTCTCGAGGCAGTTGGTCACCCGCGAGACGATCTGGTCCCTGATCGTGATGTTGACCGGGCCGCCCGCAATGCCCTCGCTCTTGAAGAACCGAACGTAGATGCCGTCCTTCGTGTACGTGACCGACTTGTATGCGTTGAGCAGGCTCCGGTCGGTTTCGGTCCCGGGGCGGTTGTTCCCGCGGTCGATACCGAACGCGGTGGCGTCCGTCGAGGTGCACGTGTCCCAGCGGAAGTCCTCCTGCCGGACCACGTTCCAGTGCATGTTGATGTTCTCGCTGAACCCGACGGCGAAGATGTTGAACGAGTTCCCCGTCGCGCCCGGCGCGTGGTCGTCGACCCGGAACGACGTGTTGCCGGGGAACTGCTGCTTCTCGTCGTCCTCGCGCCCCTGGTTGGCCTTCCCGCCCGTGCCGGGAGCGAGCCACGGGGTCCCCTCGTCACCGCCGTCCGGGTTCGGGTCGTCCTGCACCGCTGCCCCTGCCCGCGACGCGTCCGTCGCGCCCATCTGCGCCGCCGCCGGCACGACCGACAGCACCACCACGACGGCGAGCGTCAGCGTCACGAGGGTCTGCGCTCGGTTCATGGATGGCGCGTCACCATCCGGGGAGAAGTTCGTGCTGCCGGGAACGCTCTATGTTTTAAATCAGCCGTTTATTGAACGCATATTCGGTAAATGTGGGCGTCTGGTGTCGGCGCACGTATCCGGGTGCGGACGTGGCGGGGAGGACTTCGCCGCCGAGGTCGGCGGCGGCGACCCGGAGGACTCCGACTCGAGCGCCGACTTCCACCGGCAGGCCGAGGAGGATGGGGGCGAGGCGGTACCCGACGGGAGGGAGTAGTTCGGTCTCTCGACGACCGCTCCGCAACCACTAACCCCGGGCCCCGCCTGCCGTTCGACAATGGACTGGACAGAGCAATGCGTCCGTTCTGATAGCAGTCTGCTTGCGACCTCGCCGAGTCCGGTGTTTCTGTCCCGTAGGTTGATGTGCGATGCCGGAACCAGTCCGGCGTAGGAGCGAGACCGTGACTGATGACGACCTGGGGCGTGGCTACGACCGTACCTGGACGGTTCCGGTGGGCACCGCGAGCCGCTGGCGGTTCGGCTACTCCCACGAGAGCGGCACGGTCACACGATTCGCCCTCCAGCTGGAGTACTCGCTCGACGATGAGTGGGCCCCAGTCGTCCGGTACGACCACGATCGGGTCACCGACCACGGTGGGCACGACGTGACCGAGGAGGGAATCCATCTGGACGTGTACCGTGAGGCGAGAAACTCCGGCAGGAGTACATCGCACCCCCGATGCCGGCGGGCGTGGCCCTGGATTTCGCCGAAGACCACTTACGAGAGAACATGCAACGCTTCATCAGGAGGTTCGAAGAATGGCACGGAAACAGGAGCCGGTGACCGACGAGGAAATCGAGGCCGCGAAGCGAGAACTGCGCCGGGTGCAGGAGGAGGTTCGCGAGCAACTGGCGGCGGACCTTGGTGGCGACCCCGAGGACTACGACGCCAGCGCCTACTTCCACCGGCAGGCCGAGGACGGTGAGGGTGAGGCCGTGCCCGACGGCGGGGAGTGAATCGAAAATCGGCAGGTGTCCGCTGCCTGTATCGCAGGAACGTGTGGGTCAGTGGTGTTCTATCCTAGATTCTGTCAACCACTGGTGACGTTCACAGGCACATGCTGAATACAGAGCGCTAGTCGGTCACGAACGAGTGGTCGAAATCGACGGGTTGCGTCGTCCGATACAGAGAGAAGAGATATCGGGGGTCCGTTACAGCCACCCTGAGGGAAGCTCACCCTCATTATCCAGCAACGCTTCCAGGACTGGCCGAATCTCTTCGAAGTTCGAGCCTTTCGACACCTCCTTGGTCTCCTGATTCCAGTCGATGAACCCGTACCGTTCCAGTTTCGGGAGGTGGCTATGTTTCATCATGATGAGACGCTGGAGCGCTTCGGTCTCCGACTCCGAGGCGTCGACGACAACAGGGGCATCGTCCTGGGGGTTGTGATCCAGTAATGCCACCAGCAGCTTTCGGCGCTGCACGTCTGCAAGCGCATCCAGTATGTCGTCAAACGACAAGGTCTGAGAGACTGTTGCCATATATGCTATTGGCTTTCACCGCAGGTATATCTGTACGATTTTAACTCTGTATGATATTATTATTAAGTGGGGGAATCGGTACTGAAGTGACCGCTAAGCCGGGGAGTTCGACAGGAAAAGAGAACGAGTAGCACACCACCCACTGTTGCTGCATATAGCCTCTATATTCAGCAGACAACTTCTGATAGGTCCCTGGCAGATTGCGAAGTTGGGGCCGTACGCCGATGGTTCCGCCGTCGCCGGGTTCAAGACCGGTGGCCACGTCGGCTCTTCCAAGATGCGGCAACGGACGAGAACCGGTCGAACGCAGCCCTCGATATGACCCGAACCAAGATATTCGAGAAATGAACGCAACAACTGCTGAAAACCGCTAATATATGGTAGATTGGACGGAGAAGTACCGGCCCACGACGCTGTCGGAGGTCCGGGGCAACGACAAGGCCCGGGACGCCTTCCACGAGTGGGCCCGGTCGTGGGACGACCACGGCGAGGCGGTCATCATCTACGGCGCGCCCGGCGTGGGGAAGACCAGCGCCGCGCACGCGCTCGCGAACGACATGGGGTGGTCGGTGATGGAGCTGAACGCGTCGGACTCGCGGACCGCCGACAAGATCAAGCGCGTCGCGGGCGGCGCTGCGATGAACCAGTCGCTCACGACGAGCGGCCGCCAGCTCGTCATCCTCGACGAGGCCGACAACCTCCACCAGCACAAGGACCGCGGCGGGGCCCGCGCGATGACGGACCTCGTGAAGTCGGCGAATCAGCCCATCGTCCTCATCGCGAACGACTTCTACGAGATGTCCCGCGGGCTCCGGAGCGCCTGCCGGGACATCGAGTTCCGCGACGTGGGGAAACGCTCCATCCTCCCCGTCCTCCGGGACATCTGCCGGAAGGAGGGCATCGAGTACGAGGACGCCGCGCTGGACCGCATCGCGAGCACCAACGACGGCGACCTGCGCGGCGCCATCAAGGACCTGCAGGCCGCCGCGGAGGGGCGCGAGCGCATCACCGTCGACGACGTGTCCACGAGCGACCGCGACCGCACGCAGGACATCTTCTCGCTGCTCGACGCCGTGCTCAAGGAGCAGTCCCCGGAGGAGGCCCTGCAGACCGCCTACGACACGGACGAGACGCCCGACGACCTGCTCCAGTGGGTCGAGGACAAGGTGCCGAAGGTGTACGAGGGCGACGAGGTGGCCGACGCGTACGGCTACCTGGCGAAGGCGGACCGCTGGCTCGGGCGCGTGCGTGCGACACAGAACTACACGTACTGGCGCTACGCGACCGACAACATCGCCGCCGGCGTCGCGGCCGCACGCACGCGCGACCGCGGCGGCTGGACGCGCTACGGCGGCGCGCCGTACCGCTCGTACCGGGACTCGACGCGGGACTACATCGCCGAGCGCATCGCCGAGTCCGCCGGGGTGTCGACGGCGACGGCTCGGCGGGAGATCATGCCGTTCCTCGCGGTGATGACCCACCACTGCAAGAACCGGGAACTGACGGTGCTGATGGCCGCGCGCTACGAACTGGACGCCGACCACGTCTCCTTCATCACGGGTAGCGGCGCGTCGACGAACAAGGTGCAGGACATCGTCGCCGACGCCGAGGAACTGCGCGAACAGGAGGCGGTGGACCATTCCGGTGGCGCGTTCGCGGGTGGCGTGGCCGGAGAGTCGGAGGTTGAGGGGGAAGACGGGGACGATGGCGGCGAGGGCGAGGAGGAGGAGGTCGCGCAGGCGACGCTCGGTGGGGGCGACGAGTCAGGTGGTGATGAGGAGGAGGGCCGCGAGGCCGACGCGGAGGCCGCCGAGGAGGACGACCAGCAGTCCGGGCTGAGTGATTTCATGTAGGGATTGCTCGTTCGGTTTGAAAGCCGTATTTTAGCGTAGAATAATCTTGATATATAATTTCTGTCGATTTTCCATGTATTATGTGCACTTCTAGCGGATTCTTCGGGCGACAGCAACGACAAGAAGGACATCTACGAAGCCCTCGCACTCTCGACCCGCCGCGACTCGCTGCGCTCCTCGGTCGCTCCGCTCCCTGCGGTGCTTGCGTCGTCGGGGCGGGGTCGAGAGCGCTCGCCCTTCGAGTCCGCCAGGGGCTGTGTTTCGAGTCGAGCGACGCGCATGGTGGTTCCAGCGGAGCGCTGGTGCCCCCACACCTCCCCGCGCGAGCGCCGAGTGTCGGCGAACACGCTCGCGTTGCTCGCGGTTCGCCACGGGTGGCGCTCGCGCGCTTCCTGTCCACGGAACCGGCTGGCCGAGCAACCGCTCGTCGGCCGGGAGCGCGTGGCCGTAGCGGCTTGCCCGCGAGGCCCGCGCGACCTGGGGAAGGGCAGGGTCGCTGCTCCGTGACACGGTCAATGCCCTGGTGGACTCGAAGGGCGAGGCCGCTCCGTGGTGCCCCGGCGACGGCGAGGCCGAAGGCCGAGCAACGGAAGACGCAGCCCGCGCAGCGAAGCGAGCAGGAACGTCTTCCGGCACAAGCACCGCAGCGGAGGGAGCGGAGCGACCGGAGCGAGGAGCGCAGCGAGCCGCGGCCCCGGAGCGGCCGAGGGCTTCGTACAGGGGCCCGTTGTCCTGCCCGCCATCCCAGTTGCCGAGAGATTCGGAGACGGTTGTCTGGCCGGTGTTGTCGTTCCAGAGATGGATAATCCCGTAGAAGCCGTACTATCCCACGAACGGGTTGCCGTAGACCAGCACGTACAGGCCCCCCATCGTGATCACCATCCCGGCCAGCGAGTTGATGATGGGATACCACCAGTAGGCCTCGTCCACGTCCACGCGGGCGAAGGTGATGCCGAAGACGAGCAGCGGGTAGAGCATCAGGACCACCGTGAAGAACGGGTGGACGTAGACGAACGCCACGGCAGCGAGCAGCCACATCCCGGCGCAGTAGAGGAAGGTGTTGAACCGGCCGAGGTAGGTCGCCGTCGTCTCGATACCGGCGGCGCGGTCCGGTTCGATATCCGGGATCGCGGAGAACGTGTGCATCCCCATCGTCCAGAGCCAGCCGCCGACGATGGCGCCCAGCGGGGGCAGTTGCCCCGAGAGCGCCGTGTACGCGATGACGCCGGGGAGGATGTAGAGCCCGTTCGAGAGCGAGTCGAGGAACGGCGTGGTCTTGAAGCGCAGCGGCGGCGCGGAGTACTCGGTGGCGAGGAAGCCGAAGACGGCGAGCGTCGCGACCGCAGCGAGCGGGAGGAACGGCACGAACGCGAGGCCGAGCAGCCCCGAGACGACGACGGCCGCCACGACGAGCCGGGACCCCTGGTATCGCACCTCCCGGCCCTCCTTCTTCGGGTTCTCGGCATCGATGTCGGCGTCGAAGATGTCGTTGACGCCGTAGAGGAAGACGTTCGCGGGGAGCAGGAAGTACGCGAACAGCGCGAGCGCGAGCGGGGTGAACAGCTCCCCGACAGAGGTGGCGGCGTACGCGACGCCGACCACCACGGGGCCCGCGAGATACAGCCAGAACCGGGGCCGCGAGAGCCGCAGCAGATAGCCGACGGCGGTGTCCTCCGGCGGCAGCACGCGCTCCAGGGCGAACGATTCCTGCTCGGTCATGTTATCGCTCGGGTGCGCTCCCCGCGAGGTCCTCGATGACGCAGTCCGCCGTGTGCTGGCCGCTCACCAGGCACATCGGGACGCCGATGCCGGGCGTGGTGTACGACCCGGTGAAGTAGAGCCCGTCGACCTCCTTCGAGCGGTGCGGCGGCCGGAGGAAGGCGGTCTGGCGGAGGGTGTGGGCCATCCCGAGCGCGGTGCCCTGCATGGAGTTGTAGCGGTCGGCGAACTCCGAGACGGAGAACGACTCCTCGAAGACGATGCGGTCGCGCAGGTCGACGCCCGTGTTCTCGGCGAGGTCGTCGAGGACGAGTTCGCGGTACTGCTCTCTCGTTTCGGGGCCGTCCTCCAGGTCCGGCGCGATGGGGACGAGGACGAACAGGTTGCTGTGGCCCTCGGGGGCGACCGAGGGGTCCGTCTCCGAGGGGACACAGACGTAGTACGCGGGGTCGTCGGGCCACGACGGGTCGTCGAAGATGGTCTCGAAGTGCTCGTCCCAGTCCGTCGGCAGGACGAGCGTGTGGTGCTCCAGCGGGTCCACGTCGCCCTCGACGCCCATGTACAGCAGGAACGCCGACGGCGCGTACGTCCGGGAGTCCCAGTAGTCCGCGTCGTAGCCCCGCTCGTGTGCGGGCAGGAGTTCCTGCTCGGTGTGGGCGTAGTCGGCGTCGCTGACGACGTGGTCGAACGACTCGCGGCGTTCGGTCGCGGCGTCCGTGGCCGCGGTCCCGCCGTCGGGCGTGGCCTCGACCGTGTCGTCGTCGTCGACGCTGGTCTCGGCGTCACTCCCGCTCTCGGTTCGCGTGGGGAGGCCCGTATCCGCGGCCTCCCCGACGACGAGTTCGAAGCCCTCGCGCCGGGTGATGATCTCCTCGACCGGCGCGCCCGTCTCGTACTCGACACCCAGCTCACCGCCGAGTTCGACGAGCGCGTCGACGACGGCCCCGATACCGCCGTCGGGGTAGTAGACGCCGAGGTTGAAGTCGACGTGGCTCATGATGTTGTAGAGCGCGGGCGTGTTCTGCGGCGCGCCCCCGAGGAACACCAGCGTGTACTGCATGATCTGCTGGAGTTTGGGGTGGTCGAAGTAGTTCGAGACGTAGCCGTCCATCGTCCCGAGGAGCTTCAGCCCGACGGGGGCCGCCTTCATCACGTCGAGGTCCACGAAGTCCCGGAGCGAGGAGCGGTCCTCGTAGACGAAGTGCTCCATCGCCGTCTCGTAGTGGTACTCGGAGGTGTCGAGGTAGTCGTGGAAGGTCTCGCCCGCGCCGGGCGCGTAGGACTCGAATGTCTCGGCGTTGGCGTCGCGGTCGGCGACCATGTCGACGCTGTCGCCGTCCTTGAAGAAGATGCGGTAGTGCGGGTCGAGGCGCGTCAGCGAGTAGTAGTCGTCGGGCGCACGGCCGAAGTGGCCGAAGAACCGCTCGAACACGTCGGGCATCAGGTACCAGGACGGTCCCATGTCGAACTTGAAGCCCTCCGCCTCCAGCCGGGAGGCCCGGCCCCCGAGCTGCTCGTTCTTCTCGAGAACGGTCACGTCCGCGCCCGCGTCCGCGAGGTAACAGGCCGTCGAGAGGCCACCGAATCCGGAACCGATCACGGCGATGCGTTCGCCGTCGAGCCCTTGCATACGTCCACAGAGGGCTGGCGCGGGCTAAAGTCGTCCGGTCGGGGCGGTTCCCGTGGGGGAGCCATGGGACGGTCGGCGTCGCGCCCGGCAGCGGAGTTTTGTCGGCCCCGCCGCTACGCGGTCCCGTGTCCCCCCGTACGCACCTGACGAGCGCGGACGACGTGCCCGAACAGGGCGGCTGGCTGTTCACCGTCGAGGAGCCGAACGGCTCGCTGCAGGAGGTCTTTCTCGTCCGCCTCGACGACGGCATCGCGGCGTGGAAGAACTACTGCCAGCACGAGACGGACCAGGAACTCTATCGCGAGGAGATCGGCGCCGTGGTGCGCGACGGCGGCATCGTCTGTCCGAAACACGGCTCCGTCTTCGACGCCGTGACCGGGGACTGCGAGAACGGCCCGGCCGCCGGGTCGACGCTGGCCGAGGTCGCGGTGACCGTCGAACTCGGCGAGGTGTACCTCACCGACGACGACGTCGAATTCAGTCACGCCGGGCCCGCGAGTGCCGGCGACGACGACGATGACGACGACACTCCGGGGTCGACCTCCCACCTGCGGTTCTGACGACGGAACCCCCATACTGCCGGCGGGCGTACCCGGACTATGAGCGACCAGCGACGGCGACGGGTCCGCGAGGCGTGGGACGCGGTGGCCGACGACTACGCGCGGGTGCGCAACCCCGATGGCCCGGACACCGCCCTGCTGGACGAACTCGTCGCCGACCTGCCCGACGACGCGACCGTCCTCGACGTGGGCTGTGGCGACGGCGCGCGGACGCTGGCGAACCTGCCCGCCGGCACCGTGGGGCTGGATTTCTCCCGCGTGCAACTGGAACTGGCCCGCGACCGGATTCCCGGCGCTCCCCTCCTGCAGGCCGACATGACGGCGCTCCCCGTCGCGGACGACAGCGTCGACGCCGTGACGGCCTACCACTCCGTCTTCCACGTCCCGCGGGAGGAGCACCCGGGCGTCTATCGGGAGTTCGCGCGGGTCCTGCGTCCGGGCGGGCGCGTCCTCCTGACCGTGGGCCGCGGGAGCGGGAGTTCGACGGCGAGCGACTGGCTCCGAAGCGGCCACCCGATGTTCTGGTCGACGCCCGGCCGCGCGACGACCCTGGACCAGCTCCGGGAGGCGGGCTTCGAGGTGGTCTGGGAGCGCCTCGTCGACGACCCGCTCGGGAGCGAGGCGCTGTTCGTGCTGGCCGAGCTGTCCCGGTAGACATCGGCTGCCAGGCTAGCACGGCACCTGCTGGATTCATGCCCTCACCGCGCGTACTGACGAGCATCTCCGGCTGTCCACCCCGGCCACGAGCCGGTCGGCCGTCCGGTAACGAACCATGACCACAGATGCCATCTCTGCAATCCGCCGAGTCGACTCCCCGGACGGGCCCGCCAGCGACGTGACCGACCGCAGGACCCCCCGTGGTGCGCGTGCCATCGCCCGCGCCGCCCTGGTCGCCGCCGGCCTGACCCTCCTCGGCCTCGTCGCCGGCACCGTTCTCGGCCTCGTGCCCGTCCTCGTCGAGTTCCTCCTGACGGGCGAGGCGGTGTTCGCGCCGCCCACGCTCCTCGCCAGCACGGTCCTCACGATGGGCGGCTACGCCGCCGTCGGACTCTGGTTCGCCCGGCGGTACGGGGTCGCCCTCCCTGCCCGCGTCCCCACCCGGCGCGACGTGGGCTGGGTCGCTGGCGGAACGCTCCTGGCACTGGTCGGCGTGACCACCAGCCTGGTCGTGCTGTCGAGCCTCGGAATCGAGGCGGCACCGAACGCCATCGGCGGCTTCGGCGAGGCGATGCCCGTCCTCTTCCTCGCGCTGGCGGCGCTCTCGGTCGTCGCCATCGGCCCCGCGGAGGAGATCCTGTTCCGCGGTGCCGTCCAGGGGCGACTCCGTGCGACGGTCGGCCCGACCGGCGCCGTCCTCGGGGCGGGCGCGCTGTTCGCCAGTATCCACGCGTTCGCCGTCGTCGGCACGCTCGGCGCGACGCTGACGACCGTCGCGGTCATCTTCGTCCTCTCGCTGGTCCTGGGCGTGGCCTACGAGCGCACCCGGAACATCGTCGTCCCGGCGCTGCTGCACGGGTTCTACAACGCGACGCTGTTCGTGGCTGCGTACGTCGGTACCACGGGAATCTGAGCCCCGGGCGGCGACCCATCGAGACCGTTCAATGCGGTTTAATGGCACATTTTTCGCCAGTCCGGAGACTGTACTTAGGATAGTTCCACACGATAGGAGGGTATGAACAATCACTCATGGACCCACCGCGCGGCGTCCCGACAGGACGACGAGCGGGCGGTCTCCCCGGTCATCGGCACCGTGCTCCTCGTCGCGCTCACCGTGCTGCTGGCGGTCGCCGTCTCGACCACCGCACTCGGCGTGGGGACCCTCGCCGACCCCACGCCCTCGGCACGCTTCTCGTTCGCGTACGAGGAGGGAGTCGGGCTAGTCGTCACGCACGAGGGCGGCCGCGCCATCGACGCGGAGTACCTCGCCGTGGTCGGCGAGGACCCGGACGGCGTCGCGGGCTTCGGGCCCTGGGCCGGCACCGGCAGCGTCGGCGCCGGGGACAGCACCGTCGTCACCGGTGTCGACGGGAACGAGATCGTGCGCGTGGTCTGGAGCGAGGATCGCCGGTCGAGCGTGCTCGCCGCGACCACACTCGCGTTCAAGGGGGCCTTCGCGTACGAACTGACCGACGGTGCGGTCATGATGGAGGCCGAGAGGGCCACCGCCCGGTACGAGGGTACTGGAGTTGCAGTCGGCCACACCTGGGCGAACGAGTCCCGCGGGGACGCCAGCGACGGCCACCGGCTGATCGCCCTGCCGAAGGGCGACAAGAGGACGCGCGTGAGCACGGATTCCGACCGAAACGGGCCGGGCTCGGACGCCGATATCGCCGCCGGCCCCCGCGCCGACTACCGCATCGCGTTCGACCGGGACGACATCGACGCCGCCACGGACGGCACGTTCTACGTCTGGGTCCGGATGGACGGCAGCGCGACGAACGGACGGGACCACAACTACCACGACTCCGTCCACGTCGGCCTCGACGGTGTGGTCGTCAGCGGGGAAGCCCTCGAGAGCCGCGAGCGCAACTACGGCGTGAGCTCCTACGAGTCGGACCGCCAGAACTGGCGGTGGGTGGGCTGGGTCACCGAGTCCAAATCGAACCGAGTCACCGTCACCGTCGATTCGCCGGGCGTCCACACCCTCAACGTCTGGATGCGGGAGGCCGGGACCGAGATCGACCAGGTCTACGTCACCGCGGACCCGAACGACCGCCCGTAGCCGGCGGGGGAGGAACGCTTTTGCCTCCGTGCCCGGATTCAGCATCGATGGGCGACGGACGGACGCGGCGACGGCTGCTCATCGCCTGCGGCGCCTGTCTCGCGGCGACCGCCGGCTGCGGGGCCCGCCGCGAGCCGACGCCGACCCTGACGCCCGCGTCGGTCCCCGAGCCAGTCGTCGTCGAGGTCGGCCCCGACGGCGCGTTCGCCTTCCGTCCCGGGACCGACGAGCCGTTGCGCGTCCCGCCAGGCACGACCGTCCGGTTCGTCTGGCGCTCGGACAACCACAGCGTCAACGTCGTCGACCAGCCGGACGGGGGCTCCTGGGGTGGCACGCCGGGGCCGAACTCGGCGACCTACGACGAGGGCTACGTCCACGAGCACACGTTCGAGGTGCCCGGGCGGTACCTGTACGAGTGCTTCGCGCACACGCCGGTCGGGACGGGCGAGGTGCGGGTCGTCGAAGGATGAGCCCGGACACCCCCACACGGCCACCGCCCACCGCTCCCCACCGTTCCGTACCGTTTATACCGGCGCGACCGGAACGGCCGAGCATGGCGCGAGAGCAGACCGAGGTCCGCGATCTGCAGGAGGGGAACTACGTGATGATCAACGACGTCCCCTCGAAGATCACCTCGTACAGCACGTCCAAGCCCGGCAAGCACGGCAGCGCGAAGGCCCGTGTCGAGGGCACCGGTGTCTTCGACAGCCAGAAGCGCAACTTCACCCAGCCCGTCGACGCGAAGGTGTGGGTCCCCATCATCGAGCGCAAGCAGGGCCAGGTCGTCTCCACCTCGGACGGCGAGATGCAGGTGATGGACCTCGAGACCTACGAGACCATCACGATGCGTATCCCCGGCAGCGAGGACATCACGGCCGACGACGAGATCGAGTACCTCGAGTACGAGGGCAACCGGAAGCTCGTCTGAGCCGCTGGCCGCTCCTCTCCTGATGTCACCGTTCCCCGGCGCGAATGCGGCCCGTTCCGACGCCGCGTACGTCCTCGTCGGGGCACCGCTGGACCGCTCCACCTCCTTCCGGCCCGGCACCCGCTTCGGTCCCGACCAGGTCCGGCGCTACGCCCGGGGGTTCGAGGACTACGACCACCACACCGACACGGGGTTCAGCGACTGCGAGGTCCACGACGCCGGCGACATCGAGCCGTGGGCCGACGCCGACGACTACCTCGACTTCCTCGCCGACCAGCTACGGGACGCCCGGGACGATGCGACGCCGCTCCTCGTCGGCGGCGAGCACACCGTCTCCATCGCGGGCGTCCGTGCCATCGAGCCGGATGTCTTCGTCTGTCTGGACGCGCATCTGGACCTCCGCGAGGAACTCGGCGGGGATCCGCTCTCGCACAGCACCGTCACCCGGCACGCCCTGGAGGTCACGGACCGGGCGGTCGTGCTGGGCGCGCGAGCGGGCAGCGAGGCCGAGTGGGCGCGTGCGAGCGAGGCCGACGTGGAGGTCGTCCCACCCGAATCGGTGCCCGGCTGGTCGGCCGAGTTCGACGGCGACGAGTCGGTCTACCTCAGCGTCGACATCGACGCCGCCGACCCCTCGGTCGCCCCGGGGACGGGCACGCCGGAACCGTTCGGCCTGTCGAGTCGCGAGATGCGCGACGTGGTCCGGGACGTGGCGCCCCACGCTCGCGGCTTCGACGTGGTGGAGGTGAACGACCGCGACGACGGGCAGGCCGCGGTGCTGGGGGCGAAACTGCTCCGGGCGTTCGTGTTCGCACACGTAGACGGGCGGTGAACCCGCTCGGACTCGGCAGCGCTATCCAATAACCAACCCAATAATCGAGTTACTGCAATTACTCCCCACCTAACAACCCGATATATTCTATACTGAGCATTCAGTCAGCCAAATGGCTTATCCCGGAACGGACACAGGCCGGCACGCATGAAGCGACGGACGTACCTCGCGGCCGCCGGTGCGGCCGCCCTCGCCGGCCTGTCGGGCTGCAAGGGGGCGGTCGCGCAGGGGACCGGGCGGCACCTGCTGGGCCCCGACACGGACGAGCGGCGGGTGACCCTCGCCGAGGTGGACGACGTGCCGGACGAGCACGAGGTCCGGATGGAGGTCGAGATGCTCGAGACGGTCGCGAACGCCGACCACCCGCCCCGACTGACGGTCACGACGACGAACGAGGGCCCGGAGCAGGCCATCTCGGGCGGGTCGGACATGTGCCACCTCTTCAACCGCTCCAGGGCCGGGAGCGACGACCCCGAGGGGCTGTGGCTCTACCGTGCGGACGACGCCGACGACATCGACCGCCGTGGAGGGCGATGGGTGCCCGACCGCACGGGCAGGCGTGCCTACGCAATGTACGGCTGTTCCCGGCGATTGTTCGCCGCCGACGAGTCGCTCACCAACGAGTACGAGGTCTGGGATGACTACCGGAACCGGGGCTACTTCCCGCCCGGGACGTACCGCTGGGCCGAGCGAGTCGAGGTGCTTGACGACCCCCGTTCGGACGCCGACACGGACCCAGCCACGTTCACCTGGGGCTTCTCGCTCTCGGTCGAGGTTCCCGAGTAGTCAGCCATCGCTCGCCTCGACGACCGCTCTGAACACCGGCAGCGCCCGCTTCGCGGCGACGCCCGACTCCAGGAAGAGGAGCGTCCGCGGTGGGTCGGTGGCCTTCGGCCGGACGCGCAGCCCCGAACTATCCTCGGCAGCGGCCTCCTGCCCCGCGTCGGCCGCGGCGTCGGGCGCCAGCCGGAACTCCACGCGCGCCCGGTCTGTGTGGACGTACACGTCCGCGAGTCGCTCGACCGCGTCACGCGTCTCCACGTCGGGGTTCCGGCGGTCGGCCCGTTCACCCGGCGGGAGCAGGGCGATGCCGTAGGCGAACTCGCCGTGTTCGCTCCCCTGGACGTCCCGTACGTCCGTCACCGCCAGTCGGCCCAGGGCGCCGCGCTCGTGGCCGCGCACCTCCGCAGCCAGCAACTGCGCGATGCGCCGGCCGTCCACCACGCGCTCGTCGACCACTACAGCTCCTCCCGGGCGCGCTCGGCGAGGCCCGCCACGTCCGCGCCTCGCTTGTGGGCGTACAGGATGGCGGCGCCGTCCATCGTCAGGCCTCGGTCGGCCTTCAGCCGGTTCATCGCCGCGACGGCCTCCTGCTTCTCGACGCCCTCGCCCGCGAGCGCCGAGAGGACGCGGTCGAACGTCGAGCGCTCCTGCAGCAGCGACTCGTCGGGCCGGAACTCCTCGGGGACCTCTACCGTGGCGGGGTCGAACTGCGCGACGAGACGGTTCTCCTCGCGGGTCAGCAGCCCCTCGCCCACGCCGATGTCCGCGAGGCGGCGGGCCTGGTCCGGCGTGAACCACTCCCAGTCGAGCGAGAGCTTCTTGACGAACGTCCCCTCCGGGAGTTCGGTGGTCCCCTCGCGCTGGAACGGGGCCCCGATGGCGACGCGCAGGCTCATGCAGGCGTCGTCTTCGGCGGTCGTCATATATCGGTCGGTGGCGCGTCGACCCCGGGCGGTCTCATCCCGTCAGGGCGGCGAACACGCGCTCCTCGATGCGGCGCAGGTGCTTGCCGACGGCGGACGACGACAGATCGAGCGCCGCGGCGATGTCCTCGTGGGTCGCCTCGCGGGGGTCCCGGTAGTAGCCGAGGTCGACGGCCGCGGACAGGATCTCCTGCTGGCGGGTGGTGAGCGTCCGTGCCAGCCGGTCGGCGTCGGGGGTGTACTCGCCGGTTTCGACGACCTCGACGTCGACCGCCTCCAGGTCGCCCGCCGACGCGTACAGCCGCCGGAACGCCTCGTCGTCGCCGATGAGGGTCATCTCCTGGCTCCCGTCCCGCTGGAACTGCAGCGGCGTCTCGACGACGACGTCGTGGCGCTGCTGCCACTCCAGTATCCGCCGGACGGGCTCGTTCACCTCGAACTGGCTGACGGCCATCCAGCGGTCCTCCCCGGAGACCATGTAGTCGCGGACGGTCGGCTCGGACGCCATGATCTCCTCGTACCGGTCGCGGTCGCCGCTCCCCTCCGCGAGCAACAGGAGCGTCCCGTCGTCGAGGAGTTCGAAGTGGTGGACGGCCTCGCGCTGGAGGGAGGGCTCCTCCGTCAGTCGCACCCCGAGCGGGTGGAACGCCGTCCCCTGTTCCGGGACCAGCCGGACCGTCAGGTACCGCATAGCGCCATCTAGCCAGGTGCGTGACTTAAAGCAGTGTGGATGACCTCCACCAGGACGTCGTCCCGCCCGTGCGTACCCCGTCCCATGAAGACGGACCCTCCACCGACCGACCCGCCGGCGGGCTGGACCGCATCGACCCGCGCTTCCGGTGGGACAGAGGCCCCGGCCATCGCGATCGTCGGTGGCGGTATCTGCGGCCTCACCACCGCCCTCGCGCTCGAACGGCGGGGTCGCTCCCCGACGGTGTACGAGGCCGCCGATGCGTACGGGCCCGTCGGGGCCGGCATCCTCCTGCAGACGAACGCGATGCTCGTCCTCGACCGGCTCGGTGTCGCCGAGCGTGTCCGCGAGGCCGGCGTCGCACTCGACGGCGGCGGGCTCCGGGCCCCCGGCGGGGAGTTCATGACACGGTTCGACCTGGACGACCTCGAACGCCGCGAGTTCGGGTACGGGTTCGTCGCCGTCCACCGGGCCGACCTGCTGGACATCCTCCGCTCGGCGCTCGAGACCGAGGTCCGAACGGGGAAGGACTGCGTGGACGTGGTCGGCACCGACCCGCCGACCGTCCACTTCGACGACGGGAGTACGGCTACTCCGGACCTGCTGGTCGGGGCGGACGGCATCGACTCGACCGTCCGCGACGCCGTCGCACCCGAGGTCACCCCGCGCCCGCTCGATGCCGTCGCCTACCGGGCGCTGGTCGATCTCGACATCCCCGACCCGTACCGGACCCGTGGCTTCGAGGTCTGGGACTACGGCACCTACACCGGCGGCTCACCCGTCGACGAGGACCGCTTCTACTGGTTCGCGACGGCGCCGGAGCCCCTCACCGACGGCGCAGCGAGCCCCGAGGCGACGGAGGCAGCACTCCGTGACCGCCTGGGCGACGCTCCCGAACCCCTTCCTGCCGTCCTCGACGGACTGGACCCGGCCGACCTCGTCGTGACGGACCTCCGTGACCTCCCGGCACTCGATTCCTGGTCGCGCGACCGCGTCGTCCTCGCCGGCGACGCCGCCCACGCGATGCTCCCGTTCGCGGGGCAGGGGGCCGCCCAGGCGATCGAGGACGGACTGGCGCTGGCCGACGCACTCGCCGGCCACACCGACCACGGGCGCGCGTTCGCGGCCTACGAAGGGGAGCGCAGGCCCCGGGCGGACCGGGTCCGGAGCGAGTCCCGGCGGCTCGGCCGCCTCGGCACGATACAGTCGCGGCTGGGCTGTCGGCTCCGGAACGGGCTCCTCGATGCCGTCCCCGACGGGCTGGTTCGCCGGTTCCGCCGCCGTCGAGCCGCGAACACCTCGCTCCCGACGCCATCGTGATGACCTTCCGACCGACTCGCGACCCCAGCACGGAGCATACAGACCGATACACACCCGCTACCGATGACTGACGACACTACCGACGCCACCGACACCGATACCGACGAACCCGACGCAGCGTTCGACCAGGACGAGCCGCGGACCGACGGGGGCGAGGCGAGCGACGCGACCGGCGCCTCGTCGGCGGACCGTTCCGACGGTGGGCAGGAGACTGCGGCCGACGGGAGCGGCGTCGTCGCCCCCGACGACGAGACGCCCACCTGGCGCGAGCGCAAGGTTCGCACACAGGGCCTCTCGCAGGTGACCTACGAGTACTTCGAGCGGGCCCGCCGCGAGGACCAGGACCTCCGGACCGAGAGCGACTACGTCGAGCGCGACGTGCTCGCGTTCCCGGTCTGGCCCCACGAGATGATCCGGAACCTGGCGCTGACGAGCTTCTTCGTCGGCATGATCGTCTTCCTCGCCGCGGCGCTGCCGCCCCACATCGGCGCGCCGGCGAACGCGAACCAGACACCGGGCGTCATCCTGCCGGACTGGTACCTCTACTGGTCGTTCGGCCTGCTCAAGCTCGGCCCGCTCAACCCCGAACTGGCGCTGCTGGGCGGCGGCAAGCTCATGTCCGACCGGATGTACGGCGTCCTCGCCAACCTCGTCGTCGTCGGGGTCATCACCGTCGTCCCCTTCCTGAACAAGGGGGCGGCCCGCCGACCCGTCGAACAGCCGTTCTGGGCGGCCATCGGCGTCTTCGGCGTCACGTTCGCGTTCACCATCGCCGCGTACTCCGCGAAGAACCTCGTGCCGATGGCGCCGCACCTGCTGTTCGATCTGACCTTCCTCCTGCCGTTCGTGACGGCGGCGCTCAGCTACGCCATCCTCCGGGCGATGCGGGAGGGCTACATGTTCGAGCTGAACCGGCGCTACTACCGGCTGCGGCCGCCGAAGTAGGCTCGCGCACCTCAGTCGGCCGTCTCGCCCGCCGTCTCGGGGTCGGGCAGGTCCAGCTCGCGGCCCTCGGCGTCCGCGCGGTCCCGGACCCGGCCCAGGACCCGGCGGGCCTCGCCGAGTTCGGCGTCCCCGACCGCGCGCAGGAGCGCGACCGCGCGCTCGGCACGGGTCCGCCGCCACGACGCCTCTCGGGCCTGGTAGGTGCGGACCGCGCGGAGGAAGTCGACCCGCCGGAACTCGGGCCAGTACGGCGAGCAGAAGAAGACGGCGGCCTCGTTGCCGTTTGCGTGCCACGGGAGGAAGTTGGAGGTCCGCTCGTCGCCACCGGTCCGGATGATGAGGTCGACGGCGCGTGCGGGGCCCTCGTACAGCTGTGACTCGACGGCTTCGACGTCGATGTCGGCGGGGTCGAGATCACCGTCGGCCACGTCGCTGGCGAGGTCGCGGGTCGCCGAGAGCAGTTCCGCACGCCCGCCGTAGGCCAGGGCGATGTTGAGGTGGAACTCGTCGTAACCCGCCGTGCGGCGGTCGGCGTAGTCGATGGCGTCGCGCACACGGGGCGGGAGCCGGTCGAGTTCGCCGATGGCACGGATGCGGACCTCGTTCTCGTGGACCTCCTCGCGGTCGGCGAACTCCCGGAGCTTGTCCTCGATGAGGTCGAACAGGTCCTCGCGCTGCTCGGGTGGCCGGTCGAAGTTCTCCGTCGAGAACGTGTAGAGAGTGAGTTCCTGGACGTCGAGCTCGTTGCACCAGTGGAGCATCTGCTCGGTCGTCTGCGCGCCGGCGCGGTGGCCGTCGGTGGCCTCGTCGCCCGACTGGCGGGCGTAGCGGCGGTTCCCGTCCTGGATGACGGCGACGTGTTCCGGCGCGCCGTCGAGTTCGCGCTCCAGCAGGCGCTCGTACAGCGCGAGCGCGCGCCGGCGGACCCACCCGGTCATATGGGGGAACGAACGCCCGGCAGGTATGGCTCTTGTGACTGGTCACGCCGGGGGTTCATCCCTGACAGGGGTCAGGGAGGTGCCGACGGTCGCAGGCTTTTTATACGGGCGTATCCACCAGAGAGTTGCAATGGCGACTGGTAAGGTCGTGTTCTTCAACGACACTGGCGGCTACGGTTTCATCGAGACTGACGAGGCGGACGAGGACGTGTTCGTCCACATGGACGACATCGAGGGTCCTGACCTGGAGGAGGGTGAGGAGCTCGAGTTCGACATCGTCGAGTCCGAGAAGGGCCCCCGGGCCCAGAACCCGACGCGAGTCTGAGGAACCGACGACCACGGAGAGGTAGCGGCACGGAACTGCGGCGCGGTCGCGCGAGTTGTCGCGGGCGCGCAGTCACAGCCGGTGAGCCGTGGCTCCATCCGGCCCACGCGCCGGCGCCTCGCTCCTGCGGACCGTTCCCGGCCTCGCAACGGCCGAAAACCGTCATCGACCGCTACCGGTTTACCTGCCCTCCGCGAAGCCGCGCGCATGGAGACCATCGACGAGGACCTCGTCCGGCGGACGCGTGCCCTGCTGGAGCCGGGCGAGATCGAGTTGAACGGCATCGTCGTCCACACGGACCTCTCGGGCGAGGAGGAGCCCGCGCTCCACCAGGTCACGCTCGAGACGGGGAACGTCATCGCCGATCACCACCCCGACACCGCGCCCGGGGACACCTACGTCTACTCCGGCAACGACGACCCCGACTTCGGCGTCAACCAGCACCAGGGGCTCACGCTGGACGGCGAGGCGTTCGTCTGGGAGTGCCAGCAACTGCTCCGCGAGGGCCACTACGCCGTCGTCGTCTACTACGAGGCCGTCGTCGACCACGAGGCCGTCGTCGAGGGTGTCGAGGCACTCGACCACGTGGACCGCGTGGTCGGCGTCCGCGGCGACGGCGACTGAACGACCGCGTGGTCGGCGTCCGCGGCGACGGCGACTGAACGACCCGGAACCCGCGAACCGGTCGACGGTGCACCGAACGCGACCCTTATGCAACTCTGACCCGGAGTTCCGCGTATGACCGAGGACGCCGACCCGCTGTCCGACCGGGTCGACCGCGCCATCGTCAACGCCTTCCAGGGCGGGTTCCCCGTCGTCGAGCGGCCCCTCGAGCCCGCTGCGGCCGCGCTCCGGGAGCGCGGTATCGACATCGACGCCGACGAGCTGCTGGCCCGCGTCCGCGCGATGGACGAGGCCGGCACCCTCACGCGCTTCGGCGCGCTCGTCAACGCCGAGGCCATCGGCGGTGCCGCGACGCTGGTGGCGATGCACGCGCCGCCCGAGCGCTTCGACGAGGTGGCCGAGCAGGTCAACGCCCACCGCGAGGTCGCACACAACTACGAGCGCGAGCACCCGCACCTCAACATGTGGTTCGTCGTCAGCGTCGCCGACGCCGACCGCGTGCGCGAGGTCCTCGACGAGATCGAGGCCGAGACCGGCCAGCCGACCTACAACCTGCCCAAACAGCAGGAGTTCCGCGTCGAGGCGAAGTTCCTCGTCGACGGCCCCATCCCGGAGGGCGACGTGGACCTCTCGGACCTGGGTCCCGACGTGACGCCGACCGACCGCGACCACCTCACGCCCGCGGAGCGCGACCTCGTCCTGGCGGTGCAGGACGGCCTCCCGCTCACCGAGACGCCGTACGCCGACGTGGCCGCGGAGATCGACCAGCCCACGGAGTGGGTACTGGAGACGCTCCAACGGTTCGACCGCGAGGAGAAGGTCCGCCGCGTGGGTGTCGTCCCGAACCACTACGCGCTGGGCTACACGGAGAACGGGATGACCGTCTGGAACGTCCCCGACGACCTCGTGGACGAGGTGGGGCCCGCCATCGCTTCCCTCGACTTCGTCACGCACTGCTACGAGCGGCCGCGCCACGAGGGCGTCTGGCCGTACAACTTCTTCGCGATGACCCACGGCCGCAGCGAGGCAGAGAGCGCCGAGCGCGTCGAGCAGGTCCGGGAGCGGATGGCGGAGTTCTGGGACGTCGGCGAGGACGACTGGGACACGCTGTTCTCGACGCGCATCCTGAAGAAGACCGGCATCCGGCTGGACGAGCGCGCCGACGCGAACACGGAGGACGGCGACAGTACCGGGGACGGACCCGGGGCATCCGCGGAGACGGAGGTCGGCGACGACTAGATGATCCCGCTCCACCACGACTTCCGGGGGAAGACGGTCCTCGTCTTCGGCGGCGGTCCCGTGGGGGCGCGGAAAGCCCAGCGGTTCGCCCGCGAAGCGCGGGTGGTGGTCGTCAGTCCCGAGTTCAGCGACACCGATTTCGAATCCGAGGGTGCATCAGCGGGCCAGGTCGCGTTCGTCCGCGCAGCCCCGACGCCGGACGGCGTGGCCGGGTGGTTCGACCGCGTCGCCCCGGCGCTGGTCGTGGCCGCCACGGACGACGCCGACCTGAACGCGGCCATCGCGGCCGAGGCGGCCGAGCGGGGAATCCTCCACAACCGGGCGGACCGCTCGGGAACCGACCGTCGGCCGGTCGGCGAGGTGGTCGTGCCGGCGACGGTCCGTGACGAGCCCGTCGTGGCGAGCCTCGCGACCGGCGGGGCCAGCCCGGCACTCTCGAAGCACCTCCGCGAGCGCCTGGAGGACGAACTCGCCGGTGCCGGGGCGATGGCCGAGTTGACGGGCGACCTCCGGGCCGACCTGCAGGAACGGGGGGTCGACCCCGACCTCCGGCGAACCGCCGTCCGGCGGGTGGTTCGGGACTCGGGCGTTTGGAAGGCTTTAGGTACGGGTGGTGCCAACGCCCGGGAAAGAGCCACCGAGGTCGTTGCCGAGGTGGTAGGTGACGAATGACTGTTCCAACTGGGCTGGTCTCCGGCGTCAGCATCTCCCATCGGCACGCCAGTCTCGACCACATCGAGCGGGCGGCCGTCGAGTCACAGCGACAGGGTGTCGAGACGCTCCTCTCGCAGCCGGGCGTCCGCGAGGCGTTCTGCCTCCAGACCTGCAACCGCGTCGAGGCGTACGTCGTCACGGACGATGCCGCGACCGGCCGGGCCGCGCTGGAGCGCTACACGGCCGGACTGGAGGACGCCAGGGTCGCGATGGACCACGAGACCTCGCTCGAGCACCTCATCCGGGTGGCGTGTGGGCTGGAGTCGCTCGTCCTCGGCGAGGACCAGATCATCGGGCAGGTCCGGCGCGCGTTCGTCACGGCCCGCGAGGCCGGCGGCGTCGGTCCCGTCCTCGAGGACGCCATCACGAAGGCGCTCCACGTCGGCGAGCGCGCCCGGGACGAGACCGAGATCAACGAGGGCGTCGTCTCGCTGGGGAGCGCCGCCGTCGAACTCGCCGAGCGGGAACTGGGCGACCTCTCGGCCGAGGACGCGCTCGTCGTCGGCGCCGGGGAGATGGGGACGCTCGCGGTCCGCGCGCTGGACGGCGAGGTCGCCTCCCTGACCGTCGCGAACCGCTCGCCCGAGCGCGCCGAGCACCTGGCCGGCGACATCGAGGAGACACCGGCCCGAGCAGTCGGGCTGGAGGCGCTCCCCGAGGCCACCGCGTCCGCCGGCCTCGTCCTCACGGCGACGGGGAGCGACGAGCACGTCCTCGACGCCGAGCGCCTGTCCGGGGCGGGCGAGACGTTCGTCGTCGACCTCGCCTCACCGCGTGACGTGGCCCCCACCGCCGACGACCTCGACGATGTGACGGTCCGGGACCTCGACGCGCTGGAGGACGTGACCGACCGGACCCGCGAATCCCGTGCCGAGGCCGCCGCGCAGGTCGAGGCGATGGTCGACGAGGAACTGGACCACCTCCTCAGCCAGTACAAGCGCAAGCGCGCCGACCAGATCATCGCGGCCATGTACGAGGGTGCCGAGCGCGTGAAGGCTCGCGAGGTCGGCAAGGCCGTCTCCACGATGGAGACAGATGGGCTGACCGACGAGCAGGAGGCTGCCGTCGAGGCGATGGCAGATGCGCTGGTCAACCAGCTCCTCTCGGCACCCACGAAGAGTATCCGCGAGGCCGCCGAGAAGGGCGACTGGACGACCATCAACTCCGCGCTCGAGCTGTTCGGCCCCGGCATGAAGGTCGACCCCGAGGAGGTCGGAGAGGGGGTGCCCTCGGGCGCCGTCGACGCCGAGAGCGTGGACCCGGACGAGATCCCCGCCGAGATGCGCGAGCAGATGCCCGACGCCGTCCTCGACCGCCTCGCGACCGGCTCCGACTGAGCCCCCTGTTCCCCATCGACGACCGTCACGGACCGATACTGGCAAGTGCGCCCCGCCGGAGGCTCGGATATGGCAGACGACCACGACCACGGTCACGACGAGGAGGAGGGCCGCACGACCGCCCCGCAGAGCGAGTTCACCGCACAGCAGGTCGCCGTCGGGTTCGTCGTCGCGCTGGTGGGCATCGCGCTCGTCTTCGGCGTGCCGTTCCTGCTCGCGTAGGGCCCGACTACCCTTCTCCGTCCGTCTCGATGACGACCCGCCCGTCGGCCCCGCGGACGGTCGTCGTGTCGGCGTCGACGAACGCCGGTGTTCCGAGCAGCAGGACCGCCGTCCGGTCGTCGGTCCGGCGGAGCCGGTAGGCGACGGGCCGCCCGTCGAGCGTGGTCGTCCACTGCCGGCCCGTCCGGTCGTCGGCCAGCGGAGCGTCCCCGGTCCGCTCGCTCAGGTACGCCGTGACGGCGGTGTCGAACTCGCTGGCGTTCGCCGCGTCGTCGAAGCGCAGCACCCACGCGTAGCCCCGGGCGCCGGTCTCGTTGTTGAAGGCGATGCGCGTGTCGTTGCCCCAGCCGGCCGCCGCGCGGGCGGCCCGGTCGTCACCGAGTTCGGTGGCGAGCGCCACACGGAGGAACGCCTCCCCGATGCGACCGCGCGGCGGGGCGAACGTCTCCTGCCAGACGCCCGCCGTCTCGCCGCGGAGCGCGACGCGGAGCGGGACCGGCCCCTCGTCGGTTCCGGGGTGGAGCACCTGCTCGCTGGTCAGCGGCGGGTCGGCGTAGACCTCGGGCAGCTCCGCCGGAGAGTCGACGGTCGCCGCGGCGTACCGGTAGCCGAACCAGTACGGTGCGAACGAGTAGCGAGCGGCGCCGTCGCTGTTCCGGTACCGTCGCTCCACGCCGCGAGCGGGGCGCTCCCCGGGAGCCGCCCGGTCGACCACGTAGGCCAGCCAGTAGCGGTCCTCGGTGTAGGTCGCGGCGCCCTCGATGACCGCGGTACTGGTGAACCGGCCGTCCGGGTCGGACCCCGTGGCCGCCGTCACTCGGCCGATGTACCCGCGGCGGAACTGGACCGTGTGGGTGAACTCGTGGGCCAGCACGTGTTCGAGGAACGCCGGCCGGTCCGCGAGGTTGCGGTTGGCGTACACCGTCCGGGGGCCGACGACGAAGGCGATGGCCTCGGCCTCGGTGACGTTGCGTTCGAGCCCGAGCAGGCGCTGGAACTCCGGCGGCGATGTCGTGTTGGCCGTCGTGTCCAGCAGCTGGATGGTGTCCGGTCCCGGGACGTCCGTCCCGAGGAGCCGGGTCGTCCGGTCGTAGACGAGCCCCGGGTCCAGCGGCAACTCGCCGCCCTGGACCGCGATGGTCTCCTCGTCGTCCCCGTCGAGGAGACCATCGAGGACGCCGGAGCCGTCCGGGGACCCCTGCCGGTCGCGGGGCGTCGGTGTCGCGATGGCGGTCGCCGTCGGCTCCGGGAACGTCGGGGTCGGTGACGTGGTGGCTGTCGCCGGCGCGGAGGCAGTGGCGGTCGGGGTGCCGGAACCGGTCGGGGTCGGGACGGCTGTCGGCGTCTGTGTGGGCGACGTTGGGGTCGGTGCGGCGGGTTCGGCGTCCGGGCCGCCGTAGCCGACGCTACAGCCGGCCAGCACCAGCAGGATGGCACAGCAGACGGCGGGGAGGGCTGGTCGCACTGGCCGAGGGAACGGCCGCCGCCCGCTAAACCCTTCGCCCGCTAGCGGCGCGAGCGTCCGCACCGCCGACCCGAGACATTATCCGATAAACGACAGCTTAAACGCATAAGATTCGGGATTCGCCTGGAATCCGGCCGCCTCGCCCGGAACGCGACACTCGCGGAACGTATATTCGCGTGCCCGTCGACGACTGACCTGTGCGCGTCGTCCACGAACCGACCGGCGGGAGCGAGCGGACACTGGCGACGGCCGTCGAGTTCGCGGACGGCCTCCTCTCGCAGGCACGGGGGCTGATGTTCCGGCGGTCGTTCCCCGGGGACTACGCGCTCGTCTTCCGGTTCGGTCGCGTCGCGAACCGGGGGCTCCACATGGTGTTCGTCCCGTTCGACATCGACGCCGTGTGGCTGGTCGACGGCGAGGTGACGGCCAGCAAGCGGCTGCCCGCGTGGCGCGGGCTGGGCCGCGGGCGCGCGAACACGGTACTCGAACTGCCGGCCGGGGCGGCCGAGGGGGTCGAACCGGGGGATACAGTGCGCGTACTGGACGGGGACGGGACGGACGTGACGACCGGCGGGGGCTGAACTGGCGGCCCACGCCGGCGAAACCATCAGGGCGGTGGCTCCCGATTGCCGGGTATGACCAGCCACGGCGTCGTCAGCGCCATCCACGTTGCCCCCGAGGCGGGGGCACCGGTCGAGTCCCGCGAGACGGTGACGGCCGAGGCCGACGCCGGACTCCGAGGCGACCGCTACTTCGACGAGACGGGAACCTTCGCCGAACGGGACGGGAGCGCCATCACCCTCATCGAACGCGAGGCGCTCGACGCGGTCGAGGCGGACTACGACATCGACCTCGACCCCGGTGTCCACCGGCGCAACGTCACGACCGAGGGCATCGCGCTCAACCACCTCGTCGGCGAGCGATTCCGGGTCGGCGAGGCCGTCTGCGTCGGGACGGAGCTGTGCGAGCCCTGTTCGTACCTGGAGCGCCACCTCGAACGGGAGGGGGTGCGTGAGGCACTCGTCCACCGGGGCGGGCTCCGGGCGCGCATCGTCGAGGGCGGCGCGATCGTCATCGGCGACGCGGTCGTCCGGACCCAATCGGAGAATTGAATCCCGTCCGTCCCGACGGGATGGATATGAACGAGCCGGGGTTCCAGTCCGTCATGGACCAGTCGACCCTCGCCGAGCGGGTCGAGGCCGGCACGGTGCCGGAGTGGGTCGAGCGCCACTGGCGGACCTTCCACGAGAGCCTGACGGGCGAGCACGAGGGCGAGTCGTTCCCCTGTTTCTTCGGCGCCGAGTCCGTCGCGAACGGGGAGCCGCTGTACACCGCGGTCCCGTCGACGAGCGACCGTGACGCGCTGCTGTCGTTCCGCGATTCGCTGCTTGAGTACCTCGACACCTACGAGGAGCGCGAGGGCCGGACCTCGTTCGTCGTCTTCTTCCGCCCCGAGGCCGGCGTCGAGACCGAGGCCGACTACCACGACGCGCTCTGGCACGTCCTCAAGGTGCTGCATGTCCACGACCCGTCGCCGTGGCCCGACGACATCCCGACGGAGACGGACAGCCGGTTCTGGGAGTTCTGCTTCGGCGGCGAGCCGATGTTCCCGACCTGCCGCGCGCCCTTCTACGACACCTACCGGAGCCGGTACTGCCCGGTCGGCCTGGAGATCACCTTCCAGCCCCGCACCCTGTTCGAGGGCATCACCGGCGACACGGAGGCCGGCCAGCGCGCCCGCGAGACCATCCACGAGAACCTCGAACGGTACGACGGCGTCTGCCCGCACGCCAACATCGGTGACTGGGGGGCGCCGGGCGACCGCGAGTGGCACCAGTACATGCTCCCGGAGGACGAGTCACAGGCCCCCGATTCGTGCCCGGTGACGTTCTCCCGGGACCACCCGAAGGTCGACCGGCGCTTCGACCCCGTCATGCCGGCGTCGGGGTCGGCGGACGATTAAGTCCCTCCGGGCCGAGAGGGAGGGCATGGTGGGCGGAGCGCTCTCGCTGCCGGCGGACGCGGTACTCGTCCTCGTCGACTTCCAGACGGGGTTCGACGAGCCACGCTGGGGCGACCGGAACAACCCGGAGGCGGAGTCGAACGCCCGCGACCTGCTGGCAGCCTGGCGCGAGACCGACCGGCCCGTGGCCCACGTCCGCCACGACTCGACCGAGGCCGATTCCCCCCTCAGGAAGGACACAGCGGGCTTCGAGTTCAAACCCGGACTGGCGCCCCGGAGCGGGGAGCCGGAGTTCGTCAAGTCCGTCAACGGCGCGTTCGTCGACACCGACCTGGAGTGGTGGCTCCGGGACCACGGCCACCGAACCATCGTCCTGGCGGGCCTGACCACCGACCACTGCGTCTCGACGACGGCCCGGATGGCCGAGAACCGCGGGTTCGACGTGGTCGTGGTCGGTGACGCCTGCGCCACGTTCGACCGGACGCTCGACGGCGAGCGGTTCGACCCGGAGACGGTCCACCGGACGGCGCTCGCCCACCTCTCGGGCGAGTTCGCGACCATCACCGATACGCCGGCGGTGCTGGCCGCACTGCGGTGACGGCCGGGGCGCCGACCGCCGACCCCGGCACGACGGAGCGCCCGCACCTTTTTCGACGCGCCACGAGTCCGTCGGGTATGAGCGAGGATGCCGACGATACCGACGGCGCCGGCCACGGGGACGGACCGGACCACCCGTTCGACATCGTCCCGCCGGCCGCCATCCGCGACGGCACCGCGACGGACGACTACTTCCTCCGGACCGAGCGGGCGCTGGACGGGGCAGGACGGAACCCGCACGTCGTCGCCGAGGTGACGCTCGGGCAGTTCCCCTCGGGGGACCCCCACCTCTTCTCGGGCATCGAGGACGCCGTCCACCTCTTCGAGGACCTCCCGGTCGACGTTCACGCGCTCGCGCCGGGGACGTTCTTCGACGGTGGCCCAGTCGTCCGAATCGAGGGGCCGTACCGCTCGTTCGCCCGCCACGAGACCTCGCTGCTGGGCTTCCTCTCGCAGGCCACTGCGTTCGCCACCGCGGCCCACGGACTCCGGCGGGCCGCGCCCGAGACGCCCGTCGTCTCCTTCGGCGCGCGCCACCTCCACCCGTCGCTGGCGGCGGTGCTGGAGCGGTCGGCGCTGCTCGCGGGACTGGACGGCTTCTCGCACGTCGCCGCGGGCGAGGTGCTGGGTCGCGAGGCGACGGGGACGATGCCCCACGCGCTCGTCATCTGCTTCGGCCGCGGCGAGCAGGAGGCCGCGTGGCGCGCCTTCGACGAGCACGTCGACGCCGGCGTGGCGCGGACGGCGCTCGTGGACACCTACAGCGACGAGGTCGACGAGGCCATCCGCGCGGCCGAGGCCGTCGACGGTCTGAGCGGCATCCGCCTCGACACGACGGGCTCCCGGCGCGGTGACTTCCGGCACATCTGCCGGGAGGTCCGCTGGGAACTCGACGCCCGCGGCCACGAGGACGTGGACGTCTTCGTCTCGGGCGGGCTCGAAGCCGAGGACCTCCGCGAGCTGCGCGATGTCGTGGACGGCTTCGGGGTGGGCGGCGCCATCAGCGACGCCGACCCGGTCGACTTCGGCCTCGACATCGTCGCGGTCGAGGGCGAGCCCGCCGCCAAGCGCGGGAAGCTCTCGCTCCCGAAGCAGGTCTACCGCACCCCGGACGGCGCCCACCACCTCGGACTCGCACGCGAGGAGGGTCCTCCGGATGGCGAGGCGCTGCTGGAACCGGTCGTCGCGGACGGCGAGGTCCTCACGGACTTCGACCTCGACGAGAGCATCGAGCGCGCTCGCGAGGACGCGGAGCTGGTGTTCGACGTGGCGTGACCGGCCCTCACTCCTCCTGTGCGTCGACGACGGCGACGCCGGCGAGGTTGACGATGTCCTTGACCTCGTCGCCGCGCTGGAGGACGTGGACGGGCTTGTCCATCCCGACCAGCATCGGACCGATGGCCTCCGCGCCGCCGAGGCGCTGGAGGAGCTTGTACGCGATGTTGCCGGCTTCGAGGTTCGGGAAGACGAGGACGTTCGCCGGTTCGTCCAGCTCGGCGAACTCGTAGTCCCCCTCGAGCATCTCCTCGACGACGGCGGTGTCGGCCTGCATCTCGCCGTCGACCGGGAAATCGACCTCGTCGTCGGCGTGGAGCATCTGCGCGGCCTCGCGGGGCTTGCGGGTGCCCTCGTTGTCGACGGAACCGAAGTCCGAGTACGACAGCAGCGCGGCGCGGGGCTCGATGTTGAAGCGGCGGGCGAGTTTCGCGGTCTGCTTGGTGACCTCCGCGAGCACCTCCTCGTCCGGGCTCTGGTTGACGGTCGCGTCGGCACAGAAGATGACGCGGTTCTTGAACGTGAGCATGTAGACGCCGGCGGCGTAGTCGGCGTCGTCGTCGGTGCCGATGACCTGCAGCGGCGGGCGCAGGGCGGAGGGGTAGTGGTGCATCAGGCCCGTCAGCATCGCGTCGGCGTCGCCCATCTCCACCATCACGCTGCCGAGGTAGTTGCCGTCCTGGATGAGCTCGTCGGCCTCCCGGCGAGTGATGCCCTTCCGGCGGCGGAGCTGGTGGAGGCGCTCGGCGTACGCGTCGAGGTTCCCCTCCTCGGGGTCGACGATCTCGGGCGAGAAGTCCAGGCCCAGCCGTTCGGCGGTGGCCCAGATGTCGTCCCGGTCGCCGATGAGGACGGGCTCGGCGATGCCCTGCTCGTCCAGCTGGAACGCGGCGCGGACCATCTTCTCGTCGTCGCCCTCCGCGAGCACGACGCGCTTGGGCTCGCTCTTTGCCTTGTTGAGGACGACCCGCATCATCTCGCGGGACTTGCCCAGCCGGGCCTCGAGCCGCTCGACGTACTTCTCTCGGTCGAGTTCCTTCCGGGCGCTCCCGGATTCGACGGCGGCGTCCGCGACGGCGGGCGCCACCTCGAACAGCACCCGCGGGTCCAGCGGCTTCGGGATGATGTACTCCGGGCCGAACTGGAGCGGTTCGTCGCCGTACGCCTTCACGACGGCGTCGGGCACGTCCTGCCGGGCGAGGTCGGCCAGCGCCTCGGCCGCGGCGACCTTCATCTCCTCGTTGATCTCGGTGGCGCGCACGTCGAGTGCGCCCCGGAAGATGAACGGGAACCCGAGGACGTTGTTCACCTGGTTGGGGTAGTCGGACCGCCCGGTCGCCATGATGACGGTGTCGTCGCGGGCGTCCTTCGCGTCCTCGTAGCTGATCTCGGGGTCCGGGTTCGCCATCGCGAACACGATGGGGTCCGAGGCCATCGACCGGACCATCTCCTGACTGACGAGGCCGCCGATGGAGAGCCCGACGAACACGTCGGCACCCTCCATCGCGTCCGCGAGGTCGCCCCCTGGTCGGTCGCTGGCGAACTCCTGTTTGAACTCGTTGACGTCGCCGGCGTCGGCGCGCTCCTGGGTGATGATGCCCGAGGAGTCACACATCGTGATGTTCTCGCGCTTCGCGCCGAGCGAGACGTAGAAGCGGGCGGTGGCGATGGCGGAGGCACCGGCACCGGAGAAGACGATGTCGAGGTCGGCGAGGTCCTTCCCCGCGATGTCGGCGGCGTTGACCAGCGCCGCACCGGAGATGATGGCGGTGCCGTGCTGGTCGTCGTGGAAGACCGGGATGTCCATCTCCTCGCGCAGGCGCTCCTCGACCTCGAAGCACTCTGGGGCCTTGATGTCCTCCAGGTTGATCCCCCCGAACGTCGGCTCCATCGCCGAGACCGACTGGATGATATCCTCGGGGTCGTCCTGGTCGAGTTCGATGTCGAAGACGTCGATGTCGGCGAACCGCTTGAACAGCACACCCTTCCCCTCCATGACGGGTTTGGAGGCCTGCGCGCCGATGTCACCGAGGCCGAGCACGGCGGTCCCGTTCGAGACCACCCCGACCATGTTCCCCTTCGCGGTGTATGTGAACGCGTCGTCGGGGTTGTCGCGGATCCTCCGGCACGGCGCGGCCACGCCGGGCGAGTACGCCAGCGAGAGGTCCCGCTGCGTGTTGGTCGGCTTCGTCGTCGAGATCTCCAGCTTGCCGGGAGGGTCGCGTTCGTGATATTCGAGCGAATCCTCGTCGAGTCCCATACCGACGTGGCGTCGGAAACGCGTAAAAATCTATCCGAACGGACGGGTGGCGGTGGCTTCTGCCGTCGTCGGCAGGGGTATCCGCTCACAGGGGACCCGCGGCTGGCCGGCCGGGTGCGTGGCCCCGGAACCGTCGCCCGCCTTCGGAAACCCATTTACCGCGGCCCCGACTGGCTCCAGTATGGTCGAGAACGTCCTCTATCCCGCGTACTTCGACGCCGCCCACTCCCGCGGGGAGGGTCGCCGGGTGCCACAGGACCTCGCGGTGGACGACCCGACGGTCGACGAACTCGCGAAGGCCGTCCAGCAGGTCGGCTACGACGCCGTCATCGAACGTGACGTGACGTACGCCCGGGAGTTCGAGCCCCGAGGGCGCGTCCTCGTACAGAACGCCGACGACGCCGGCAAGTCCGACCTCCTGGGTGCGGTCGCCGCGTACCTGAACGCGATGCGGGAGTGAGCGCGGATGCACGGGACGGGTGAGGAGCGATGAGACGACTCGGCGAGGTGGTCCGCACGGCCCAGGGCCTGGCCATCGTCCGCTGCCCGGACGCGGACCACCCCGAGATCGGGACGATGGTCCTGGACGAGAACCTCGATGGGATCGGCCGCGTGGTCGACGTCTTCGGGCCCGTCGAGCGCCCGTACCTGGCGGTCACGCCGGACGACGGCGTCCCGCTGCCGTCGCTGGTCGGCGGGCCGGTGTACGCGCGGTAGTCGGGGCATAACGGAATCAGTGGGCGACGGGCGGCCGACGCTGACCGTGTCGGGCGGCCGCCCGACAGCTACCACTCGGACAGCCGACGCAGCGACTCCGAACAGTACGGACAGGCGCTGTTGACGAACGCGTTGACCAGCCGTTCGCACCCTCGACATCTGGCGACCTGATCCATGTTACCGGAGGAGCGCGGTAGCGATGTAGTTATACGGCAGCTACCGGGCTCTAGCCGCTGCTTGACCGGGCGGTGGCTCCGCCCGACCCTGGACTCGAACAGCCATGCGAGCGCAGCAGTGGGTCAGTTGAACGCTTCCGGGCTCACGTCGCTCTTGCGGCGGTCGAGGTCCTCGTCGGGGTCCGGGTCCTCGACGACCTCGACGCCGCGGTTGTTGATGGCGTGCGGGTCGAGGCCGACCTCCTGGAGGAAGTCCTTGTAGATGCGCTCGACGGTCTCGCCGTCCTTCTGCTTCGAGGAGGCGTGGTCACAGAGCGACGGCAGCGAGTGGTCGCCCGGCGTCTCGTCCTGGTAGATGATCCAGTGGTTGACGAGGTCGCTCAGCCGGCGGATGGGCGAGGTGAAGTGGCCGTAGATCTCGAAGTTGAGCGCGTGGTGGCCGCCGAACGGGTCGGCCATGTACTTCGCCCGCGGCATGACCTTCATCACGGCCCACTGGATCTTGTTGAGCTGGCGGCCCGGTGCCTGTTCGAGGGTGGCGTTGACGGCCTTGCGCGGGTCGTCCCAGGAGTCGCCGGGGATGGAGACGCCGTCGAGGTCCTGGATCTCCTGCAGGGCCTCGTCCCACTCCTCCGGGGTGGGCTGGGGGTGGACGCGGAACATCGCCTCCAGCCCGCGCACCCACTGGAGCTCGTGCGTGACGGCCTTGTTGGCCTTCAGCATGCACTCCTCGATGATGGTGTGGGCGCGGTCGCGCTTCGGGTTCAGCACCAGGGAGCCGTCCGCCTTGCGCTGCTCGTGGAGCGCCTCGGCGAGTTCGTACGCCAGCGTGAGCTCCTCGTGGAGGTCGGCGTCGGGTTCGTCGAGGCGCTTCTCGGCCTGCTTGTAGGTGAGGCGCTCGTCGGAGTGGACGATCGACTTGTAGATGTCGATGGACTCGTTCGAGAGCGTCTCGGCGTCGATCTTCATCTCGACGGTGTGGGCCAGGCGGTCCTCGTTGGGGACCAGCGAGCAGACCGTCTCCGCCAGCACGGGCGGGAGCATATGCATCGTGTAGCCCGGGAGGTAGACGGTGTTGGCCCGCTTGACGGCCTCCTCCCACATCGCGCTGCCCGGGTGGACGTAGTGGGTGACGTCGGCGATGTGGACGTGGAGGTAGTAGTAGTCCTCGTCGCGGCGGATGGAGATGGCGTCGTCGAAGTCCTGTGCGTCGGCGGGGTCGATGGTGCAGGTCGTGAGGTCCCGGCAGTCCGTGCGGTACTCCTCGCCGATCTCCGAGGCGATCTCGGCCTCGGTGTCGGTCGTGCGTTCGCGGGCCTCACTGAGGACCTCGCTGGGGAACTGGTCGCGGAGGTCGAACTCCTCGAAGAGGGACTCCCGTTTGGCGGCGAGCGCGTCGGCGAGTGCGTCGTCGATGCGGACGGGGCCCTGCCCCTCCGCGGTCCCGGCCTGCGCCTGCGCGTCGGCGTCCGTATCGCTCATGGAGGGCGTAGGAGAAACGGCTAGTTAGTCCTGTTGGGCGGGCGCCGTGCCCGCCCCTACCGCTCGCGCTCGTGTTCGCTCTCCGTCTCCTCGACCTCACCGGTCGCGAGCTCGGTGTAGCGCCGCAGGAACGCCTCCCGGTCGCGCTCACCGGCGCCACTCTCGACCAGCGTCGTCTCCAGGTCGCCGCGGGGCTGGTGGCAGAGACCGCTGTGGCACTCCTTGCAGAGGAACTCGAACTCCTTGTCCGCCCGGTCCCAGCGGTCGCCGTGCTTGTCGTACTCGCGCGCCGCCGTGCGCGGCACCTCCTCGCCACAGGCGATACAGGTCACCTGCGTCCGATCCCGGTCGCGGCTGCCCCACATTCCTGTTCGGGGGTTGCCCTCGGTCCCACTTAGACCTTCGCGCGGACGAGTCCGGGAGGAGGTAGACCACCGCCCGCTCCCGGGAGGAGGTATCCACCGCCCGCGCGGAGGCGGTGGCGAGCGGCCAAGGTCAAGGGTTTTGAGTCCACCCCGGCTATCGGGGGTATGGACCTGCGACTCGTGGCCGTGCTGCTGCTGGTCCCGGTGCTGGACTTCCTGCTCCTCGTCGGGCTGGTGGCGGTCGGGCCGCTGACCATCGTCCACGGCGTCCTCGTCGTGGTCGTCACGTCGCTGGTGGGGCTGCTCCTCGTGCGGGCGGAGGGGAGACACACGCTCCGGAAGATCCAGCGGAACCTCGCCGCCGGCGAGTTGCCGGGCGACCAGCTGCTGGACGGTGCGCTCATCCTCGTCTCGGCCGGGCTGTTCCTCACGCCCGGCTTCCTGACGGACATCCTCGGCCTGCTGCTGGTGCTGCCGCCGACGCGCTACCCGTTCCGCGTGGCGACCCGGAAGTTCGTCGTGACGCCGTACCTCGACGCGAAGACGGGCGGCTTCGTCACCGGTGGCGTCTACGAGGGCGGCGCCCCCCGGACCGAGGTCGAGCTGGACGAGTCCGACTACCGCTTCGACGACAGCGACGAGGAGGGCGAGCCCGGGTCGCGAGGCAGCGACACCCCACAGGACTGACACCGAGGTCGACACGGACCCATCCGACCCGTCGTACCGGGGGCGATTCCCGACCGGGGAGCCGCCGAATGCGGACCCGAGCGCGGTCGTCGGGTGGGGCCGCCCGCAGCTATATATCCGTACTGACGGCTATTACAACCCGGTAGGGGAGCCACTGGGGACGGGACACATCCCGTGGCAGGGGGAACGGTCCCCTGCCGAACACCCCACTATATTTTTGGATGCCTCCGCGAGAAACTTTATCCACATCCGGCGGACCCGTCCCAGTGATGACAGACCGGAGTGGTGACGGGACCGAGCACAGTACGACACGACGGAACGTCCTCAGGGCGGCGTCCGCGGCGTCCGCAGGCGCCGCGGCCGCGACGCTCCTCAGCACGGGTGCGGTGGCGGAGCCGACCGAACCGTCGGGGACGGCGGGCTCGGCCGAGGCGGCGACCGAGGGTGGCTATCGGGTGTTCCCGCAGTCGGTGGCCAGTGGTGGGCCGACGCCGAGCGGCGCCATCGTCTGGACGCGGGTCGCGCCGACGGCCGTCCGATTCAGCGACGCCGACACGCTCTACCTGGAGGTGACGGCGGCGCCGGACCGGAGGACGGCCAACGCCGCCGCCGACTTCACCGGCGCGACGACCTACACGCTGCCGGCCGCGGACCTGGACGCGAGCCAGGACCACACGGTGAACGTCGACCTCGACGGGCGACTCGACCCGGACACGTTCTACTTCTACCGCTTCGTCTTCGACGGTGCGACCAGCCCGGTCGGACGGCTGCGGACGATGCCCGCCCCCGACGCGTCCGTCGATGACGTCCGACTGGCGGTGAGCTCCTGCAACAACTACCTCCACGGCTACTACGGGGCGTTCGGCCACATCGCCAAGGAGCGGGCCGACTACCACGTCTCGCTGGGGGACTTCCTCTACGAGTACGCGGGGGCCGGCCAGCAGCCCGGGCGCGACATCCAGCTCCCCAGCGGGAAGAGCGTCGTCCACACGCTGGCCGACTACCGGCACCTGCACCGGACCTACCGGAGCGACGACAACCTGCGGGCGGCGATGGAGCGCCACACCCTCATCCACACGTGGGACGACCACGAGATCATCAACAACCGCTGGTGGGTCGGCGACGCGGAGACCGGCTTCCCGGACACCCGGAGCCACCCGTTCGGCGGCGACCCCGGGCAGATGCGCCAACTGTACGCCCGCGGCATCAAGGCGATGCTGGAGTACCTGCCGCTGCGCGTCGAGTACGACGACCCGCAGGCGGCCGGCGGGTCCGGCGAGGGCAACACGGCCCGGCAGTACTTCCGGCTCTACCGCTCGTTCAAGTTCGGCGACCTCGCGGAGCTGTTCATGACCGACGAGCGGCTCTACCGCTCGCCACCACCGAAGGACGACGACGACCCGACCGCTGCGGGGGGCCGCGACCTCGCGCCGCCGTCGCCCGAGCGCAACCAGGCAGACCTCGACCGGACGATGCTCGGGACCGAGCAGTACCGCTGGTTCCTCGACGGCGGCACGAACCCGGGACCGATGCCCGACACCGACGGCGTCACCGGCACCGACGCGACCTGGAAGCTCCACGGCAACGAGGTGCTTTGTGCGGCGCTGAAGGTCGCCAACGCCGGCGTCGACAGCCTCTACCTCAACTACGACGCCTGGGACGGCTACGAGGCCGAGCGGAATCTTCTCATGGCCCGACTCGCCCGCGACGAGGTCGACAACTACGTCACGCTCACCGGCGACATGCACAGCTACGTCGCCGGCTACCTCAAGCAGGACTACAAGGACCCCCAGCAGTCCGAGTACGTCGGCGGGTCCCGGGTCGGTATCGAGTTCATGACGCCCGGCATCACCAGCAACAACCTCGCCAGCGCGGGCGGTCTCCCCGCGAACGCGACCGAGGACGCCATCGACGAGGCCGTCCGGACGCAGAACCCCCACATCGAGTGGTTCAACTCCTCGCGCTGGGGGTACACGACGGTCCACATCAGCGACCGGTCGCTCACGTACACGGCGTACGACGTCGACCGGACGGTCGACTCGGGCGACGCCCCGAAGCAGCTGCTCCGGAGCTACCGGGTGCCCGAGGGTCGCTACGAACTGCAGGAGTTCCGCTCGGCGCCGCTCGACGAGGTCGTCGGTGACCAGGTGGCGCCCTCGTTCGCCGAGGCGACCGCGAGCGATGGGCCCGATGTGACGACCGGGGCAGGGCCGGTGGACGGGACCGTCGACGCGGTGACCGGCGACGGTGGCGACGAGGCCAGCGACGGCGGCAGCACGGATAGCGACCCGGACGACACCGGCACCAGCACTACCGGTGACGACGACGATGGAGCCGGTATCCCGGACCCCGTCGACGACGGGTTCGAGTGGGGAATCTGACGATGACACGCGAGACGACAGCGACCGACGACAGCGCGGACGGGGACGGCGACGACGGCCTCTCCCGGCGAGGGGTCCTGCAGGGGAGCGCCGCGCTCGGGGCGGCCCCCATCATCGCCAGCGCGGCCGGCGCGGCCGAGGCCGCCATCGGCGACGGCCCCCAGGGCATCCACGTCGCCTACGGGCAGGAACCGACCAGCATGATGACCGTCGCGTTCACCGGCGCGCCAGCCGCGACCGGGGCGACCGTGCGCTACGGCGAGCCGGGCCGCCTCGACACGGCGGCGGGCGCGACCGGTCGGCCCGTCCCCGGCAGGGACGCGATGGCGTACACGGCCACGCTGACGGGCCTCGCGCCCGACACGGAGTACGCCTACGAGGTCGAACTGAACGGGACCACCTCCGAGCGCCGGCGCTTCCGGACCGCCCCCAGCTACGACAGCGACGCGGGCACGGACGGGTTCACCATCACGCAGGTCGGCGACCACGGCGCCGCCGACCCGGACAACCCGGGGCAGCGACCCGGGGACGCCCACCCACAGATGGTGATGGCCATCGCGGAGTCGCTCGACCCGGACATGCAGTTGCTGGCGGGCGACATCTCCTACTCCAACGGGAAGCCCTCGACCTGGGAGCTGTACTTCGACATCCACGAGGATCTCTACGGCGGGACCGCCGGCCGCCCCGCGACCCCGTTCATGACGGTCCCGGGCAACCACGAGGCCGAGGTCGGCACGGGGATGGTCCAGTACGACCGGCGGCTCAACGACGCGATGCCCATCTACGACCCCGACATCGACACGGTGTCGAAGCGGCGCTGGTGGAACGTCGTCTACGAGAACGCGTTCATCATGGGGCTGAACACCACGGCCGACGCCTGCGGCGACCTGGCGCGGGCCGAGGAGTTCGTCCCGCTGTACGACCCCCGCTGTCGGACCGAGCAGGGGCTCACCTACGGCGAGGTGCAGGAGCAGTACGTCCGGTCGGCGCTCCAGCGCGCCGAGGAGGACGACGACGTGAAGTGGAAGATCGTCTTCTTCCACGGCCCGCTCTGGACCACCTCGCCGGACCACGAGCCCCGGCGGGACCTGCAGGAGCGCTGGGGCCCCATCTTCGACGAGTACGACGTGGACCTCGTCATGCACGGGGATAACCACGTCTACGAGCGCACCAAACCCATCCGGCACACCGAGGACCTGCTGACCTACTCCGAGCGGCGGGCCCCGGCGTCGTCGCCCCAGGGCGAGAGCGCGCCGCCGCCGGAGGAGGCCGCGGCGGACCTCGAGTTGCCGTTCGACGAGACGGACCCGTACGGGACGACGTACATCGTCAACGGGACCGGCGGCGTGAGCCACTACCCGCTGGGCGTGGAGGAACTCTACATGGACACGACGACGGACGCGTTCTTCGGCATCACGCGCCTGGAGATCGACGAGAAGTCCATCGACGTGCAGTACGTCGCGGCGCCGCCGCTGGCCGAGCAGGGGCTGGACGACACCACGCCGCTCACCGACGAGTTCGACCCGAACGGGGACGCGGTCCGGGTCGTCGACGAGTTCTCCATCGAGAAGGACGGCCACGGCCGCCCGATACAGGTCGAGGGGAGCCCGGCCGAGCCGACGGCACCGACCAGCCTGGAGGTCACCGGCCGGCGGACCGACGACGGGACGGTCTTCACCGCCCGCAGCACCAACCAGGTGACCGTCGAGATCACCGCGGCCAACGACACCGTCGAGTTGCGGGACCGCATCCCGGCCGAGTGGGACGTGGTCGGCGGCGACTACGACCGCGTCGAGCCCGGTCCCGAGGGAACCGGGACGAAGTACGTCTACCTCGACCCGTCAGCCCCCGACGACGAGGTCCGGCTTCGAGCGGACTACTTCGTCGAGGCGCCCGGGGACGCCGACGACACGGGCGAGTACACGTTCGGGCCCGTCCAGGCTCGCGGGACGGACCGGCACGGTGACGCCGGCTGGACGGCCGTGCCCGGCACCACCAGCAGCGAGGTGGTGGTCGGAATCGGCATGGGCTCCACGCTCTGAGACCGACACGTTCCGTCCCCATCTGGCGCTGTCCGACATCGGTCGAAGTCGACTAGCCCACAGGTATTTCATAGCCGAACCAGACTCTCTAGCCACTCTCACGATGGCCTCCCGAACCGATCCGATCCGGGTGCTCCACGTCGACCCGGATCCGTCGTTCCTGGATGTCGCGAGCGACGCTCTCGAGAGCGAGAGCGACGCCGTCGTGGTCACGACCGCGACGAGGGCCGACGAGGCGATGGCCACCCTGGAGGCCGAACCGGTCGACTGTGTGGTGAGCGACTACGAACTGCCCGGCGGGGACGGTATCGAACTCCTCGAGGCGGTCCGTGACCGCGAACCGGAGCTCCCGTTCGTCCTGTTCACCGGGGCGGGGAGCGAGGCGGTGGCCAGCGAGGCCATCTCCGCCGGGGTGACGGACTACCTCCGGAAGGGCGGTGGCCGCGAGCGGTTCGCGCTCCTCGCAGATCGGGTGGAGACGGCGGTCGACCGGTTCCGCTCCCGTCGGGCGCTGGAGGAGCGCAACCGCCGGCTGGAGACGCTCATCAGCAACCTCCCGGGGATCGTCTACCGCTGCGAGAACGCGCCCGGGTGGCCGATGAGCTACGTCGCCGGCGAGTGTGAGGAGCTGGTCGGCTACCCGCCCGAGGCCATCGAGGACGGCGAGGTCTCCTGGGGCGAGGACATCATCCACCCCGAGGACCGGGACCGGGCCTGGGAGATCGTGCAGGACGCCATCACGCACGGCGAACCGTTCGAACTCACCTACCGCATCGTCGATGCCGACGACGACGTGCGGTGGATGTGGGAGCGCGGTCGCGCGGTCGGTACCGACGGGACGCCGGGCGCCGACGTCGACTCGCTGGAGGGGTTCATCTCGGACATCACCGACCGGAAGCAGCGCGAGCGCGAACTCCGCGAGGAGCGCGAGTTCACGGCGACCGTGATGGACGCGTTCGACGACGTCGTCTACGTCTTCGACACTGATGGCAACTTCGTCCGCTGGAACGACCGCGTGGTCGAGGTCTCAGGCTACGACGAGGCCGCCCTCGACGAGATGGGGCCGACCGACTTCGTCACGGGCGAGGACGTCCAGCGCGTCGCGGACTCGATCCAGGAGATCTACGAGACCGGCCGGTCCACGGTCGAGGTCGACCTCGTGATGGCCGACGGGTCGACGGTCCCGTACGAACTCCGCGGCCGCGCACTCACCGACGAGGACGGCGAGGCCTGGGGGTTCTGTGGCATCGCCCGCGACATCTCCGAGCGCCGCCGCCACGAGCGCGAACTGGAGTCACGCAACGAGCGACTCGACGAGTTCGCCTCCATCGTCAGCCACGACCTCCGCAACCCGCTGAACGTGGCCCAGGGGCATCTGGAACTGGCCCAGGAGACCGGCGACGCCGACCACCTCGACGCCGTCGCGGCCGCCCACGAACGGATGAGCACGCTCATCGAGGAGCTGCTCGAACTCGGCCGGGAGGGCGAGGCCGTCGACGACCCCGGGCCGGTCGCGCTGGCCGATGTCGCGGAGGCGGGCTGGCGCAACGTCGACACCCCCGGGGCCGACCTCCGGCTCGAGACCGACCTCCTCATCCGGGCCGACGCGGGCCGCCTCCAGCGGCTCTTCGAGAACCTCGTCCGGAACAGCGTGGAACACGGTTCCACGGGCAGTCGGCCGCAGGCCGACGACAGTGTGGAACACGGCACCCCGGAGGACGTGGCGGCCGAGGACGGCGGTGCAGACACCGAGGCGGACGCCGACGATGACCCGGCGGTGACCGTCACGGTCGGCGACCTGCCCGACGGGACTGGCTTCTACGTCGCCGACGACGGGCCCGGTATCCCGCCCGAGCAGCGCGACGCGGTGCTGGACGCCGGGGTGTCGACGACCGTCGGTGGAACCGGCTTCGGCCTCTCCATCGTCCGGCGCATCGCCGAGGCCCACGGCTGGGAGGTCGCCGTCACCGAGAGCGAGGCGGGCGGCGCCCGCATCGAGTTCCGGGGCGTCGAAACCGCCTGACGACGCCGGGTCCGACAGCCCGGCGTGCAGAAAGGTAATCCTTAAACGACCGACGACAGTACCACCGAGTGCGCCTACCTGGGCCAATAGCTCAGTCAGGTATGAGCGCTCGGCTGATAACCGGGAGGTCACCGGTTCAAATCCGGTTTGGCCCATACCGGGCCTCCGCCCGAGGCGCTGACCTCCCCAGCCAATTCATCTCGGACGCAACACCCCACAGCGGAGCCGCCGTTCTCGGGAGAGTTCATCAGGGAACCTGTTGGCCAGCCGTGCCGTCAGGGGGCCGCCGTTCCCGCTCGGCCACCGACCCAGGGGTCGTCAGTCCAGCCAGCTCCGGCCGACCGTCCGTCCCCCACGGAGTTGCTCCTCGTCGTAGTACGTCGAGATCTCCTCGAGAATCTCGGCGATTTCGCGAGCCGAGAGGCGCTGGTCGGGAAAGTAGAGGACCGCGTAGTAGTCCGCCTCGGAGAGTTCCGTCAGGAAATCGTCGTCGTAGGTGACGAGGACCCGCTCGTCCTGCAGCGACCGCGCCCCGAGTTCGGTGTCGGAGTCACCCTTCGAGAGGCCCTCGCTCACCTCGACGTGGAGGACATCGTGACCGCCGTTCTCGAGCCGGTGGAAGATCTCGTGCTCGAGGTTCTCGTCGAGGAGGAACCTCATTCGGGCTTCTCGAGCGTCGGGGCCGCCTCGGCCGCGCGCTGGCGACGCGCCTCGACCGCCCGCATCTCCTCGGGGTGGCGATGGTAGTACGCCAGCGCCTCGTACACGTCCGCCACGTCGAGGTTCAGCCGCTCGGCCACCGTCTCCGGCCGCAGTCCCCGACCCTCCACCCGGGCGTGGATATGCTGGACAGTCACGCGACTCCCCTCGATATGGGGCTCGTCGTGAATCTCCGACTCCTCGCCGGAGACGATCTTCGATTTCGTCACTGCCATACACCAGTTTCCGGTGTCACGATAGGTAAGTCCTCGCCCTGCTGGCCCAGCGACGACAGGAGGAGAGCCCGCGAGAAGATGGAACAGCGACGAAGGTACCTTCGCGATTGACCATGACGACGACAGCCAACCTACCATCCGACCGGACCGCAGCGGGAGGCGAATCTGGCACCTCCGGTTTGGCCCATACCGGGCCTCCGCCCGAGGCGCTGACCTCCCCAGCCAATTCATCTCGGACGCAACACCCGACAGCGAAGCGGCTGTTCTCGGCAACGTTCGTCAGGGAGCCTGTTGACCACTCCTGTCGGAGTGGCCAGGTTTCCCGGCCCGAGATTGACGAACGACACCCCGACCGACCCCGAACAAGACATATACACACCTTATACAGTATCCACTACCTTTCTGCAAACTCTTATCCGTGGTTCGTGTGACGTATCGGATACAATGTCCGCCCCCGCCAACACGGGTGTTCAGTCAGCATCGTACCTGCCCTGCGAGAACTGTGCCGAGGGGTCCCTGTCGTGGGACCCGACCGAGCAGACGAGCGTCTGCGTCGCGTGCGGCGAGTCCATCGGGGGCGCGGAATGACGAAGCGTCACGTCGAGTTGCCGCCGGAGGTCCAGACACGCATCGACGAGGCGGTCGCGTTCGCCGACCACCGGCTCGCGTCGGACGACCCGACGGGCGCCGTCGTGGGCGAGCTGCTGGCCGAGATCCACGGCGACCGGCAGGCGTACGAGCGTTACCTGGACGGGAAGCCACAGTCGCCGATGGCGCGGGTGCGGGCGGCGAGCTACGATCCGCGGAACGCGCTCACCGAGTCCGAGCACTGGGCCGAGCAGGACCACGCGGACCTCCGGGAGGCGAAGTGCCTCAACTACCTCTGGCGTGGCTTCGACGAGTCCCCGCTGGCGAACAACACCGCGTTCGCGCTGCCGTTCCGCCGGATGCTCGCGACCCACCTGTTCGAGGAGGTCGGCGAGGGGGTCCGGCTGTTCGGCGGCATCAAGATCCAGTGCGGCCACAACATCGTCATGGGCGACAACGTCGTCGTCCACAACGACGTGCTGCTGGACGACCGCGGGGAGCTGGTCATCGGGGACCGCGTCTCCATCGCCGACCGGAGCCACCTCCACACCCACAGCCACGACGTGGTCGACCAGTCCGACGTGACGAACTACCGGACGGTCGTCGACGACGACGCGCGGCTGGGGTACGACTCGATGGTGAACGCGGGCTGTCGCGTCGGGGTGAACGCGATGGTCGGCGCCGGCGCGATGGTGCGAGGGGACGTGCCCGACCACCACGTCGCGGTCGGGTCGCCGGCCGAGAGCGTGAAGGTCAAGCCCGGGTGGGAGCCAGTCGCTCGCGAGCCGGGGCCGCTGGAGAACCGCGCCGTCGAGCGCCAACTCGACAGCGACCTCACCGGAGAGTTCGAGTCCGTCGACGAGTTCGGCCGCGACCTGACGCCGCCCGCGCGGCCGGGGTCGCCCTCGGACTGAGCCGTCACCAGGGGGCCGGTGGGGGGACCGGATGCACCCCGTCGCTGTTCCTGCGGGGCTGCCCACCTGGGCCGGCTGCAGCGCGTGCTTGCGGAGGTGGTCGACCGATGCGGTCTCGGTTACAAGGGCGTGCCTGCGGAGGTGGTCGAGGGCGGTCCATCACCGTCGCTCCGGCGACCTCGGTCCCGGGTGGGGGAGCCACGTATCGTTCCACCGGCCGGGATGCGCACAAAAACTCCCGGGGGCTCCCGGCAGCACCCCTTTGGTGTGGTGTACGTTGCTCGGTGGCATGGGTGACACTCCCGTCGAGACGGTGCCGTGCCATTACTGTGGTGTCGATATCGAGGTACCCGCCGAGCGGAGCCGGTTCGAGGCGTTCACGGCGCACTTCCAGACGGAACACATCCGGGACCGTGTCGCCAGGTCGGGCGAGGGGCAGGCCGCCGGCGGTCACGATGGCTCGGCCCGGCCGGTGGGTGGCCCCCACGACGCTGGGGACTGATTCCGCCCCGCTGGCGGGGGAGTCGGCATCGTTCCGCGCACGTCCGACGCAACATAAATATCGCCGGGGCGTCCCGGCATCACGGATTTGGTCGCTTCGACGGTACAAACGTCCATGGCCGACACCGCGGGCGAGATGGTCGCGTGCGACTACTGTGGGACCGACATCGAGGTGCCCGCCGACGGGTCGCGCTACGAGGCATCCGTGGCGCACTTCGAGGCCGAACACGCCGAGCGCCACCAGGGCCCTCCGGAGGCCGGCGAGGCGACCGGTGTCGGCGCTCGGGCGGGGCCGTCGGTCGAGGCCGACGGCACCGAGGACAAGGGGATCAGCGACTGACGGCTGCGCACGGTAGCTTTTTCATCGCCGCTTTCCACCCGGTAGCCGCATGATCGTACTCAACGCGAGCATCCCCATCGACCCCGACAGCCGCGAGACCGCCGTCGAGGCCGCCACGGAACTCGCACAGCACTCCCGCGAGGAGGCCGGCGTCATCGACTACCGCGTCGCGCTCGATGTCGAGGACGACACGACACTGCGCATCTTCGAGCAGTACGAGGACGAGGACGCGCTGAACGCCCACATGAACAGCGACCACTACGGCTCGTTCGAGAGCCGGGTCCCGGGGTTCGCCGCGGGCGCGCCCGAACTCCACCGGTTCGACGTGAGCGAGAAGACCCAGTTGATGTGAGGGTTCCGGGGGTGTCTCCCCCGGCCCCTCGATTCAGTCGGCGAACTCCTCGCGAACCGTCTCGATCGCCTCCAGGAACCCGTCGGCGTACGACTCCTCACAGACCGTATCGGCCGCGGCGCGGGCCTCGGTGTCGGCGTTGGCGACCGCGAACGAGCGGCCCGCAAGCGCCAGCATCGCGGCATCGTTCTCCGAGTCACCCACCGCGACGAACGCGTCGGGCTCGAGGTCGAGCGCGGCGGCGGCCGCCTCCAGCCCCCGGCCCTTGTCCACCTCCGGCGAGGTGACGTGGTAGGCGAACCCGGTGTCGAAGACGCGCAGTCCGTGGTCCGCGGCGATGCGCTCCAGGGGCTCCAGCGGAGAGTCGTGCGCGACGGCGAACTCCGTCTCGCGCCAGCGATTGACGAAGTCCGTCGGCCCCCATCCCACGTCGTACCCCTCGGCCTCGTACTCGCGGGCGACGGCCGCGGCCGCCTCGCGGTCGCCCGTGAACCGCAACTCCCCGTCGCCCTCCATCTCGTGGTCCACGTAGACGGCGCCGCCGTTCTCCGCCACCACGCGCTTTGGCACGCCGAGGAACTCGCACAGCGCCACCGGGTACGGCAGCGCCTTCCCCGTCGCGACGACGACGGGCGCCTCGGCGGCCCACTCGCGGAGCGCGGGCAGGACCCGGGCGTCGAGAGCCCGCTCCTCGTCGGTCAGCGTCCCGTCGATGTCGACGGCCAGCGGCGGAAGCACGACCACCACTCCGCCCGCCGGGGGTATCAAGCCCCTGTCTCCCGTACGGCCGGTATGGCAGAGCGGAACACCGACGACACCCCCACGTCGGACGCCGGCGACGGTCCCGACCCCATCCCGGTTCCGGGCTGTCCGGAGACGTACGCGGTCGACCACCTGCTGCACGGCCAGCCGACGGCTCTCTCCTCGTACCTCGTCGCGGGCGAGGCGCCGGTGGTCGTCGACTGCGGCGCCGCGGACACGACCGACCGCATCCGCGCGGCGATGGCCGACCTCGGCGTCGACCCGGCGGCCGTCGAGGCCATCCTCGTCACCCACGTCCACCTCGACCACGCGGGCGGCGCGGGCGACCTGGCGCGCGCCTGCCCGGACGCGGAGGTCTACGTTCACGAGCGCGGCCTGCCGTACCTGACCGACGCCGACCGGCTGGCGCGCCTGAAGGAGAGCACGGACGAGGCGATGGGGATGCCCGACGCCTACGGCGACCCCGAGGTCGTCCCGGCGTCGCGGTGCGTGTCGGTCACGGGTGGCGAGACGCTCGACCTGCCCGACCGGACCCTCGAGTTCGTCGACGCGCCCGGACACGCACCCCACCACTACGCCGCTATCGACCGCGCCTCCGGCGCCCTGTTCTCGCTCGACGCCGCGGGGATGTACTACGACGGCCGGGTCCTGCCGACCACGCCGCCGCCGTCGTTCGACCTGGCGGCGAACCTGGAGACGGTCGAGCGCCTGCGCGGGCTGGACCCGACGGTGAACTGCTACGGGCACTTCGGCCCCGGCGAGCACGGGGCCGCGGACGCCGAGCTCGCGGGCTACGCCGAGGTGCTCCCGGAGTACGTCGAGCGCATCGACGCCCTCCGGGCCGACCACGACGGGGCCGGGGAGATACTCGGCGCGCTGGGCGAGCGGTGGCAGACACCCACCGCCTACCGGGACGTGGCCGGCGTTCTCCGGTACCTTCGGGAGCGGGAGGGCGAGAACTGACCGCGTCGGGCACCAGTGCGACCAGCCCTCCCCGCCGTCTGCGCGACACGTTCGAACGGATTTATGCGACCGGAACGAGTGCCTCATCCGTGTCGATAGAGCGCCATCTCCGTGGCGACGAGTCCGTCCACGCCCGCTACGACGGCGACTGGGTGTGGTACTGTACGGACCAGCGAGTGCTCCGCGTCCCGGCGGCGACCGCCGACGCGGCCCCGGAGACCCTCCCCTACGACGAGGTCGAGCGCGTCGGCCGCGTCGCCGGGCGTGACACCCGCTACCTGGTCGCGGCGCTGTCGGCCGTCCTCCTGGCCACGCTGGTCCCCGCGCTCCTGATGGGCGTCGCGAACGTCGCCGTCGTCCCCGCGTCGGCCGTCGCCGGGGGCTTCGCGGTGCTCGCGGTCCTCGGCTTCTACCGGTGGCTCGATTCGAACGAGCCGTACTACCAGTTCCAGGGCACGGCTGGCCTCGCGGCGACCGACGACTGGCGGCTCCCCGACGACGAGGACGCCGCGGCGTTCGTCGAGACGGTCCGGCTCCGGCTGTGAGAGAGAAACCGTGAACCGTCCCGAGGCCCCACGCTCGGGTATGACCGACGAGTCGACGGCGGCGGACGGGGAGACGACGACCGGCCAGTTCGTGGTCACGCACGCGGACGCCGACAGCGCGGTGCTGAAGGCCGTCGACGGCGGGCAGGTCCACACGCTGGCGACGAACCCCGGCGTCGAGATGGACGACGTGGTCGAGGCGACGCTCGCACCAGAGCCGCCGATGGAGGTGACGTGGCGCGTCCTCGAGGTGGCCTCCCGGCGAGCACTCAGCATCGAGCACAGCCCCGAGCCCCCCACGGAGCTGGCCTACGACATCGCCGCCGACCAGCCCGTCGGCGAGGTGACGCGCCGGGAGCGCGCCGGGGAGGGGGAACTCCACGTGCTCACCCTCGACCCGGGGACCGTCGAGACCGCCGCCGAGGAGGTCGCCGCCGACGAGGCCACCCGCACCGTCGCCGCACGGGTCGGTGCCCGGCGTGTCGAGTTGCGACTCGACGACGACGAGGGCGTCCTCAGCGTGCGCTACCTGCCCTGAGGCGAGCGGAGCGACGACCGGACCCGCGGCCGAACGGGAGCGACGTACCGAGCCCGCGAGCAGATCGGGAGCGACGACCCGGACCACTTATCACCGTGGTCGCGCCTACCGGTTAGCGTGCAGTAACCGGCGTCGCCCGCCTTTCGACGACCTTCACGGGTCCGAACCGGGTGCCGCCGTAGTGCTGCCATGACTCTACATCGCCGAGTGGCAGCACTGCCCGGCGGTCGTTCTCACCGCGGCCGCTCGTCCAGTATCCGCACCGCGTCCCCCACCGACACCTCGGCGCCGACGGTATCGCGAGGGACCCGCGTGTTGACCATCAGCCGGAACTCGTGGTCGAACCAGGCGTCGCCGGCCCAGTCGGGCTTCTCGGCGGCGCGGCGCTCGACGAAGCGGCGGTTGAACTCGGGGAGTTCCTCGCCCGTGTCGGGGTCCCGCGAGGGGACCACGCACCGCTGGCACGGGTTGATCCCCTCGAACTCGGCGTCGCCGACGCGGAACCCGACGACGTGCTCGCGGTCGTCACTGGGGAACAGGCGGTCCTCCCAGAAGGCGGGGACACCATCGACCTCGATGTTCGCCCGGAGCCGTCGGCGGGCGTTCTCGACCGGGAGGTCGAACCAGTCGGCCACGCGCTCGACGGTGGCCGTGGAGACGACCGTCGGGCCGTGGGCGTGGGTGTCGTCGGGGAAGCCGCCGTGCTCGTCGCGCCGGACGTGGACCGGGTAGCCGAAGAACTCGGCCAGCCACGCCTCCGCGGCGGCCCGCCCCTCGCTGTCTGCGAGGTCGAACGTCCGGACGGCGTCGGGGTCGCCGTTCGGGCGGAGGCGAACCGTCGCCGGAGGCTCGAACGTCGACCGGAGCCGGTGGACCGCGCGCTCGTTCTTCCCGTTCACGTAGTCACCGTCGTCGTCGACGAGTGCGAACTCGCGGTCGAACCCGAGTCCACCCTCGGGCAGCACCTCCGCACGGTCGGGTTCGTACGGGTCCAGCGACTTCACCGGATAGACCCGCAGGCGGGCGACGCGTGGGTCGGTCCCGTCGTGGTCGGCCATCGGTTGGCGGATGCCTGGTCGTGACGGCGCTTGAACGGTTCGGGTGCCGGTCGGCGCGCCGGTCAGCGACCGCCGGTCCGGTCACCACCCCGAACGTTCGTACAGCGGCGCCCCGTGCGAGATGAACCGTCCTACCCCTTTTTGTCGGAGTAGGCAATCCCTACGGGGTATGGGGTACACCGCAAGGGAGTCGCTCAGACGAAAGATCGTCTACCTCGCCCTGCTGACGCTGTTGTTCCTGGGCACCGCGTTCGGGCTGGGGTGGGCGTTCGTCCAGGGCACGCCGTAACGGCCAGGCACGCCCGTTCCGGGATGGTCGGGCCGTTCGTCCGTCCGCACCGGCACCTACCAGACGGGCAGCGGTGGCACCCACTCGGACCGGGGACGGCCACCGACACCGCTTAACGGGTCCGCACCGAACCGACCTGCATGAGCGACGCGGACGAGCCGGTCGACCCCGCCGAAATCGGGGAGACCGACGCGCCACCGGTCGAGGAGAAGCCGTACAAGATCATCTTCGAGGCCAACAAGTGCATCGCCGCGGGGAAGTGTGCCGAGGTCTCCGCGAACTGGGAGATGGACCTGAAATCCGGGCTCGGAACGCCGAAGACGTACTTCTTCGACGAGTCCGAGCTGGACCACAACGTCCGCGCGGCCGAGGTCTGCCCGGCGAAGAAGGACCGCGGCGTCATCCACGTCGTCGACCGCCGGACCGACGAGGAGATCGCTCCCGACCCGCATGGAGACGGGACGCTGTCGGTCGACTGGTGACAGCCCAGTTATTCACAAACCAGCGGAATATCTCCATAGAACGGGGCGCAACCCCCAGATTGAGAGAACAATCAGAATGCTCGAGACGGCTGTCGTCGGCTCTGACCGAAACCGACAAACGGTGGCCCCGCCGACTGGAGAACGCGCGGGGGTGGCCGAGTCCGGACAAAGGCGGCGGACTTAAGATCCGCTCCAGTAGTGGTTCGAGGGTTCGAATCCCTTCCCCCGCACTCCGGTGAACACCAGTGAGCCGTGAGTGCGGACGGAGGATTCGAACCCTGGCGGTCGCGCACAGCGAGCATCGCGAGCGAGCACGTCCGCCTTCGGTTCGAATCCCTTCCCCCGCATCCCGACGAACGCCAGTGAGCCGTGAGTGCGGACGGCAGATTCGAACCCCGTCACGAGCGAGCAGCGCGAGCGAAGTGACGACGGTTCGAATCCCTCCCTCGCATCCCGACGAACGCCAGTCAACGGTCTGGACGTCCACCGGGGGCCCGGTTATGACGAGCCAACATTCATATGCGCGCCAGGCTCAGATACGGGGACGTACAACATGTCCGGGACGGGGGAACCGTTGTTCGTCGCCGACGGGGAGCGGGACCGGATCGAGGTGCTCCACGTCGAGGACGACCCGGCGTTCGCGACGGTCGCGAGGCGGTTCCTCGAACGGTGCGACCCCTCGCTGGAGGTGACCTCGGAGACCGACCCGCGGGAGGCACTCGACCGGCTGGAGGAGGAGTCGTTCGACTGCGTCCTCTGTGACTACGACATGCCCGGGATGAACGGCATCGAGCTCCTGGAGTCGCTCCGGGAGTCGTACCCGGAGCTGCCGTTCATCCTGTTCACGGGGAAGGGGAGCGAGGAGGTGGCCAGCGACGCGTTCTCGGCCGGCGCGACCGACTACTTCGGGAAGTCCAGCGACGCCAGCGAGTACGAGGTGCTGGCCGAGCGCATCGCGACGGTCGTCGAGAAGTACCGCACCGAGCGCCAGCTGGAGCGGAGCGAGGAGCGGTACCGGCGCCTCGTCGAGACGGCGCCCGTGGCCATCGCCGTCCACCGGGGCGACGAGATCGCCTTCGCCAACCGGGCGGCGGCCGACTTCCTGGGGGTCGACGCCCCGGCCGAACTCATCGGGGACGACCCGCTGTCGTACCTCGATACGGACGACCGGGCGGTGGCCCGCGAGCGCATCGCGAGGCTGCTGGCCGACGAGGCGACCATGGAGTCGCTGGAGGAGCGGTACGTCGACGCGGACGGGAACCTGAAACACGGACTCGTCGCCGGCAGCGCCGTCGAGTACGGGGGCGAGCGGGCCGTCCAGGTGATCGTTCGGGACATCACCGAGCACCGCGAGCGCCAGCAGGAGCTGGAGCGCTACCGGCAGCTCGTCGAGGCGATGGGCGACGGCGTCTACGCGCTCGACGCGGACGGCTGCTTCGAGATGTTCAACGAGCGGATGGTGGAGCTGTCCGGGTACAGTCGCGAGGAGCTACAGGGGCGGTACGCGGGCGACGTGATGACCGAGGCAGGGCTGGAGACCGTCGAAGCGGCCATCCAGTCGCTGCTCGACGGGGAGACCGACTCGGTCACGGTCGAGGTGCAGGCGAAGCGGGCCGACGGGGAGGTGGTCCCCCGGGAGCTGACGCTGACGCTCCAGCCCACCGAGCCGGGCGAGTCGTTCGCCGGCACTGTCGGCGTGGTCCACGACATCACCGACCGCGTGAAGCGCGAGCGGGAACTGGAGGCACAGAACGAGCGGCTGGAGGCGTTCGCCGAGATCGTCAGCCACGACCTCCGGAACCCGCTGACCGTGGTGGAGGGCCACGTCGAGCTGGCCCGCGAACTCGCCGAGGAGGGAGCGAGCGGGGAGGAGCTGGTCCCGCAGCTCGAGGCCATCGCCGATGCGACCGACCGGATGCTGTCGATGACGGGGGACCTGCTCACGCTGTCCAGGCAGGGAGACACCGTCGGCGAGCGCCACCCGGTGGCGCTCGCACCGCTCGCCAGGGACGTCTGGAGCACGCTCGACACCGGCGCCGCCACGCTCGAGACCCGGGACCCCGGCCAGGTCGAGGCCGACCGCACCCGGCTGGAACAACTGCTCGCCAACCTGCTCGAGAACGCCGTGGAGCACGGCTCCACGGACGGCCAGTCGTCGCCCGACGACCCGGTGGAGACCCCCGCCGACGGTGCCGACGAGGGACTCACGGTCACCGTGGTGGGGACGGCCGACGGGTTCGCGGTGACGGACGACGGTCCCGGTGTCCCACAGGAGGACCGCGACGACGTGTTCGAGCGGGGCTACTCCACCGAGCAGGGCACCGGCGTCGGGCTCGCCATCGTCCGCACGGTCGCCGAGGCGCACGGCTGGACGGTCACCGTCGGTGAGAGCGCGGCCGGCGGCGCCCGGTTCGAGTTCCACACCGACGGCTGACGGGCCGGGTAGTGACCCGGCGCCCCCCGGGCCCGTCCCCGCGACCCGACCGCGTCGCTCTTGTGCTCGCGCCCCCGAGTGCGGGTATGGAACCCGCGTCGCTGGGGCGGGACCTCTCGGCCTCGCAGGCCCGGAAACTCCGCTTCCTGGCGGTCCAGCTCGTCGGCGCCGTCGCGGTGGTCCACCTCGTCGTCGGCCTGACGGGCTTCCTCGAGATCCTCGTCAACGGACTGCTGGTGACCTACCTCACGGAGTTCGTCTTCGAGCGGCCACGGACGCTCCTGTTCACCGTCTCGGGGATCGCCATCCTCGCGGGCATGGTCGCGACCGCTCGCGGCCGGCTCGACCTCCGGCGGGCGTACCTGCTGGGCATCACGGTGCTGGCGACGTATCTCGTCGGCTGGCTCGCCTGGCACACCGTCCTCGACCACGGGTTCGCCCTGACCGGCGGCGGACCGACCGAGGCGACGCACGCCCACGGCGGCATCCTGGCGACGCTCTTCTCGCACTACGTGGAGCCGCTGCTGGCGACGCTCGGGGCCGCCGGCTCCGGTACCCCCGGAACCGGTCGAACGCTGCTCGGTATCGTGTCGGTCACGCTGGAGCTGGCGGGGCTCGTGGTGCTGGGACTGTTGCTCCGGGGGGACCCCGATATCGACCGGACGGGCGGCCGGGGCATCGGACTGACGCTGGACCGGCCGGAGGCCGGTGACGACGCGCGGGAGTCGGAATCGGATTGAGCGCCCCCGGCTCTGGACCGGACGGTCTCAGCTCGGCGTCGGCGCTGGGGTCGGCTCGGCCGTCCCCTCGGGGACCGGGGTAGCCGTCGTGGTCCGGTTGGCCCCCGTCGCCAGCACGAAGCGGCTGTCGGCGAGCGTCGCAGCGGTCCGGGCGTCAAGCAGCCCGGCCCCGGTCGCGTCGTCCCGCCCCGGCGCCCCCACGTCCCGGGCGCTCCGCTCGAGCACGTCCCGGAGCTGTGCTGCCGTGGCGTTCGGATGCGCGTCGAGCACGAGCGCCGCGGTTCCGGCGACGTAGGGGGCGGCGAAGGAGGTGCCACCGGCTGCGCCCGTCCCCGGTGCCGCCACGGCATCCGGCGCGACCAGGTCAACCCCGGTCCGGTTATCGACGGGCCCGCGTGAACTGAACTCCGCGATCGAGTCCGTCCCGTAATCGTACGCCCCCACCGCCAGAACGCCGCGAGAGCTGGCGGGTACCGCGAGACTCCCGGCCGGCGTCCGGTGGGCCAGGTCGCGGGTCGCGAACAGTTCCAGCCGGTGGGGGCCCGGGACGTCGTCGGCCTCGACCGCGAGGTAGTACCGCCCCCGGGGGACGGTCGTGTCGAGGTAGACCGCGGAGTCGTTGCCGTCGGGGCTGGCGGAGGCGACGACGCGCGGACCACCGATTCCCCGCCGGAACAGGTAGAGCTCGTAGTCGGCCGTCGTCCCGTTGCCGTCGACGGGCGTCCACTGGAGGCTCGCACGGACCCGGCCGGCGAAGACCTCGCCGTCGGCCAGCGCGTTCCCCTCGGCGCCGGGGGCGAAGGCGACCCAGCGCCCTCCGTCGGGGACGTGGTTACCGGCCCAGTGGCGCTGGGCGTAGTTGCCTGCCGAGGTGACGAAGAGGACATCGCCGGAGGCGTTCCGGGCGACCGACGAGAGGCTGCCGGTTCCGGCGTCGGTGTGGCCGAAGTAGCTCCCGGCATCGACGATGACATCCACGCCGGACGCCCGGAGCCAGGTCACCGCCTCGCGGTACTCCGCGGCGGTGGTGGTGTCACCGACCGCGGCGACGTGGATGTCGGCATCCGGGGCGGTGTCGGCGACGACGCTCGCGACGGCGGTCCCGTGGTCGGCGTCGCCGGCGGCGCCGAACGAGCGGTGGGCCGCGACGTGCCCCGCGAGTTCGGGGTCCGAGACCCGGAACCCGCCGTCGATGATGCCGACGGTCACGTCGTCGCCGGTCAGGCCGCGGTCGTGGACGCTGTCGGCGCCGACCCGGGCGACGCCCGCGGCCACCTGGCCGCTCGGGCCCCGGTGGCGCTGGCGCATCCGGACGACCTCGACCGCGGGGTTCGAGGAGAGATCACGCACGTCCGAGAGCGCTACGTACCCCTCGACGTGCGGGCTCCCGTCCTGGATGTAGCGTTTCTGTCGGAGTTCGAGGCTCTCGGTCGAGAGCGACTCCTCGCCGTGGAGTTTCACCGTCACCAGCACCTCCCGGTCGACCGGGGTCGGCCTGGCCCCGTCGCCGAACAGTCGGTCGAACTGGGCGCCGGTCCCCGGGCTATCGCCGACGTGTCTCGTCTCGGGCGCCGGCGTGGTGAGTGCCAGAACCGGGGCGAGCGGCGCCACCAGTAACACGGCGGCGAACACCACCCGGAGAGCCGTCCCACGGTTCATCGCTCTTGCATAGAGGGCCAGGGGTTCGGCAAAAGCATTGGGCCGCCTATGTGGTGGTCCGGCGCGACAGCGCCAGCACCAGGCCGGCGACCAGCAGCCCCCCGGCGAGGAAGACCAGGCCGACCGGGAGCGCGAGCGGGGCGCCGCCGCCCAGACTCTCGCCGATCCGGGGGAGTTCGCCGCTCGCCGTCGACCCGACGCTCGGGACGACCAGCCACTGGACGAGCAGACTGGCCAGCGCCAGGACGGTCAGCACGGGCAGGACGCTGCGCAGCGAGTCGAGTAACCCCCCGTCGTGTTCGCGGCTGCCGACGAAGACGACCGTCGGGTCGCTGACGGGGGCGTAGACGCTCATCTCGCGCCCCTTCGAGGAGTACCGTGTCTCCTCGACCTCGACGAGGTCCGCGTCCTGGAGACTGTTCAGGTGGTGGCGGGCGTTCTGGAGCGAGGTGTCCACCCTGTCGGCGACCTCCGAGGCCGTGGCGGGCTCCTCGTGGAGCGCCGTCAGCACCGACCGCGCGGTGTCGGAGGCCAGCGACGAGAGGAGGTCGCCGGCCTCCTCGGAGTCGAGCCAGAGGGTCTGGAGGTCTCCCTCCTCGTGCTCGCCTGACTCGCTCGCGATATCCCCCGACGGCGTGTCCGAGTCGGAGGACAACAGTTCGGACATTAGTGGCATTTGCCACCCCGCGCGTTTAAGCTTTGAGGATACCCCTGCCGGGAAATCCAGCAGCGATACCCTGAACGGTCGTTCTCGACGGTTCGATGCATTCGGACGTTCATCGAAGGACGGATTCGAAGTCCGATTCACAACTTTGGTGTCGAGACGGGTATCGGCCGCCGCAATTCCTGCCATCCGCGGTGGCCGGGACCACGCCCGGCCAGTACTCGCGAACGGCCGTGGACGCTCGCCCAGTCCCCGCTCCACCCGCTCACTCCCCGGCAGCCAGCTCCTCGCGCAGCAGCTCGTTGACCGTTCCGGGGTCGGCACTTCCGCCCGTCGACTGCATCACCTGCCCGACCAGGAAGTTGAGCGCCCCGTCCTCGCCGGCGTGGAAGTCCTCGACGGCGTCCGGGTTCGCCTCGATGGCCTCGCTGACCGCGGCGGCCACCTCGTCGTCGTCGGTCTTGCCCAGCCCCTCGCGCTCGACGATGTCGTCCGGCGAATCGTCGTCATCGAGCATCCCGCGGAGCACGGTCTCGCGGGCGTTCTTCGCGGTGATCTGGTCGGTGGCGACGAGTTCGACGAGTCGCTTGACCTCGTCCAGCCGGTCCTCGATGTCCGTGACGTGCATATCGCGGTAGTTCAGTTCGCCGAGCAGCTCGTCGGCGACCCAGGACGCCGCGAGGTCCGGGTCGAACGCCTCGGCGACCTCCTCGTAGAAGTCCGCGACCTGCTTCGTGGAGGTGAGCTTGTCGGCGGCCTCGCGCGAGAGGCCGTACTCCTCGCGGAACCGCTCGCGCCGGGCGGCCGGGAGTTCCGGGATGGCGATGCGCTCCTTCCAGTCCGACACCCGCAGCGGCGGGAGGTCCGCCTCGCGGAAGTAGCGGTAGTCCTTCTCCTCCTCCTTCGTCCGCATCGAGAGCGTGACACCCTTCGACTCGTCCCAGTGGCGGGTCTCCTGTGCGACGTCGGCGCCGCGCTGGATGGCGTTCTTCTGCCGGGACTGCTCGTAGGCTAGCGCCTTCTCCGCGCCCTTGTGGCTGGAGATGTTCTTGACCTCCGTGCGGTTGGCGTCCTCCAGCGTCTCGGTGTCGATGGTGCCGTCCTCGGCCACGCGGTCGGCGTCGACCATCGAGAGGTTCGCGTCCACGCGCAGGGAGCCGTCCCGGGTCGCGTCGAAGACGCCGAGGTACTCCAGCACCTCCTCCAGTTTCGCGAGGAACGCCCGGACCTCGCCGGGCGAGCGGAAGTCCGGCTCGGTGACGATCTCCATCAGCGGCGTCCCCGCGCGGTTGTAGTCGACGAGCGTGTAGTCGGCGGTGTCGATGCCGCCGCCGACGTGCTGCAGGCTGCCGGGGTCCTCCTCCAGATGCGCCCGCCGGATGTCCACCGAGCGGTCCTCGCCCTCGACGCTGAACTCCAGTTCGCCGTCCTGGCAGACGGGCGCGTCGTACTGGGTGATCTGGAAGTTCTTCGGCAGGTCGGGGTAGTAGTAGTTCTTCCGGTGGAACCGGGTCTCCTCGGGGATGGCGGCGTCGATGGCCTTGCCGATCTTGACGGCGGCCTCCACCGCGCCCTCGTTCAGCACCGGGAGCGCGCCCGGCAGGCCCAGACAGACCGGACACGTCCGGGTGTTGGGCTCCTCATCGTCGGCAGCGTCGGTCGAGCACCCGCAGAAGATCTTCGTGTCCGTCTCCAGCTGGACGTGGACCTCCAGCCCGATGACGGTGGCGAGGTCGCGCGATTGCGCGGTCTGTGCGGTCATTAGGACGTGTTGGGGCGGGTGGGCGCTTTAGCCTGACGGACACGAGCTTTTTTGACGGCTCGGGTTTCCTCGGCGCTCGCTTCGCTCGCGCCTGCGGGAACCACTCGCCGCAAAAAACGTTCAGAAAAAATGCCGGCACTCGGGCGCTGCGCGCCCTCGTGCCGGTGAACCGCGCTCGCCTCGCTCGCGCGGATGCAGCACCAGCTGAGGTTCAGTCGAACTGCGGTCGAACGGGAAGCTTCTCGATTCTCCTGTGACAGGGCAGGCAGAGCGTGACGAGGTTATCGAGGGTGTTGACCGCTTCCCAGTCGATATCTCCACGCTCGTCGTGGAACTCCCGGACGGGCTTGCGGTGGTGGACGGAGAGTCCGCGGTCGAACTCGTCAACCGAGTCCGACTCGGTGCGACCGCACCACTGGCAGGTGTTGTCGTCAAGTTCGAGCCGGGCACGGCGCTGTCGCTGCCAGTTCGGGCCGTAGTAGAGGTCACCACCACCCTTCCAGCGGGGGCTGTCAGGCCCGGTCCGCTTCTGCGAGCACCACTCCGAGTAGCAGTCAAGGTCGCAGAAGACTATCTCCCGCTGCTGCATGATGGCGGGTTTCTTGTCGACATCTCTGTCGCACCACTCACAGGCCGCAGTGACGCGGTCGTACTGGTGGTGCTGTTCACCGACAACGTGCTCTGCCTGCCACCGGTGTTTGCACTCCCGACAGCAGAACCAGTTCTCCTGCGCCGAAACCTGACTCTCCAGTTCCCGACGTGTCTCGCCACAGTACGCACACGAGACCGCCACCCGCTTCGCCATCTCGCTGTTCGGCCTGTAGGGTTCGTATCCGGCCGCTACGACGGCTGCTCCCCAGCTCCCGAACTCCCGTTGGAAGGGCGTCTCGGAGTACCGGCCGTGTTCCAGCATCTCCGTGCGACGAGGCGTGCGCCCGAGTTCGTCGCGGAGGTCGTGAATCGCGTCCAGCAGGGCCTCCCGGTCTATCTCGTTAGCCCCGCCCCGCTGGTCGCTGCTGTCTAATCCGGCGGCGTCACGGGCGGCAGGAATCCCGTCGAACTCCCGGTAGAGTGCAGACGTGGAGTACTCTCCGTGTTCGTCGTACTGTGAGCCGGATGGCGGTTCTCCCACCTCCTCCGCGACCCGCTGAAGGTCTCGAATCAGCTCCGCACGGGGAATCGGAGCCACCATACTGTCCACATCCGAGTACCGCCTCTTGAATCTCCCGCGGGGCCGAAATCGCTACTGCACGGCCTCGGTCGCCGCGCCCATGATCTCGATGGCCTCCTTCAGCGTCTCCATGTCCGTCGCGTAGGAGATGCGGGCGTGCCCGGCGCCGTTCGCGCCGAACGCCTCGCCCGGGACCACGACCACACCGCGGTCGATGACCTCGTCGACCCAGCCGTCGGGGACGCGGGGCATCGCGTAGAACGCGCCCTGCGGCGTGGGCACGTCGAGTCCCATGTCGGTCAGCCCGTCGAGGAGCACGTCACGGCGTGCCTCGAAGGCGGCGACCATCTCGTCGACCGGGTCCTGTGGGCCCGAGAGCCCAGCCTCGGCGGCGTACTGGGAGGGGGCCGACGCGCAGGCCTGGCAGTACTGGTGGACCCGGAGCATCCGCTCGATGCGCTCGTGGCTGCCCGTGACCCAGCCGAGCCGCCAGCCGGTCATCGAGTAGGTCTTCGAGCAGGCGTCGACCACGACCACGTTGTCGCTCTCGGCGAACTCCATCGGCGAGCGGTGCTCGCCCTCGAAGACGATGCGGCCGTACACCTCGTCGGAGATACACAGCACGTCGTGCTCGTCGGCGATGCGCGCGAACTCGCGCATGTCCGCGACGGACTGGACCGCGCCGGTCGGGTTGGCGGGCGAGTTGACGACGAACGCCGCGGTGTCGTCGGTGATGGCGGCCTCCACGTCGGCCGGGGCCATCGTCAGGTCCTCGCGGAGTTCGACGGGAACCGGCTCGCCGCCCGCGAGGTGCGTGAGCGCCTCGTAGGAGACGAAGCCGGGGTCCGGGAAGAGGACCTCCTGGCCCTGGTCGACGTGCGCCTCCAGCGCGATGTGGAGCGCCTCGCTCCCGCCCGCGGTGGCGATGACGTTCTCCGGGTCGACATCGAGGTCGTTGTCGCGGGCGTGCTTGTCGGCGATGGCCTCGCGGAGTTCGAGGGTGCCCTTGTTGGAGGTGTAGGCGTCGCTCTTTCCGGACTGGATGGCCTCGACGGCCGCCTGCTTGGCGTGGTCGGGCGTCGGGAAGTCGGGCTGGCCCAGCCCGAGGTTGATGGCGTCCTCGCCGGCCGCCTCGAACACCTCGCGGATGCCGCTGATGGAGACCTGCTCGACTCGCGATGAGAACCCGGTCATGGGAGTCGTGTTGGGCGGTGGGGTGGTAACTGTTCGTGGTCCGAGACAGTGTCCACCAGTTGCATGTAATCTAATAATATTCATATTTGAATGGCTACTAGTATAATTTATAATATATTTGGAATATTTTCGTTAAATAGGTGGGCAGTGACAGATTCGACACTACCGAAAGGACTCCCTACGAAGCCCTCGCGCTCTCGTACCGCCGCGACTCGCTGTGCTCCTCGCTCCCTTCGGTCGCTGCGGTGCTTGCGTCGTCGGGGCGGCGACGAGAGCGCTCGCCCTTCGAGTCCGCCAGGATTGTGCCAGTGTCACGGTCGCGGCGCCCCTGCCCTTCCCCAGGTCGCGCGGGCTCGCTCGGGCTCGCCACGCGCTCCCGGCCCGTGTGTTGAAGACGGGTCGCGCGTCCCCGTCAGTCGAACCGGCGCGCGCTGGCTGGCTGCGACCGCCCCCGCGAGCGAGTTCAGCTCGCGAGCCCCGGCGGCGGGCGCCGCCCGTCTCTAAGCGCGCGAGGGCCGAGACGCGCAACGGAGTGAGCATCGCAGGCGGCTGGGGAGGCACGAGGCTTACGACCCGACTGACCAACACGCGGTCCTGGCGGACTCGAAGGGCGAGTGCTCTCGGCGAAGGCGGCCGAAGCAAGCACCACAGCACATGCCCGGAACGGCGGGTGAGCGATAGCGAACTCGCCGCATGCCCGGACTGCGAGGAGCGCAGCGAGGCCCCCGAGTCGAGAGCGCGAGGGCTTCGTAGATTGTTCGGTTGTCGTTGTGAAAGTCACCGTCACCGGAAGAGAGCAGGGGAGTGTCGGAGTCGCCGACAACGTAGCGGTCGGTCACACCGGCAACCACCCACGAACAGCCTTACGTGGGGACCACCCACACGAGGGACCACGACATGAAGCACATCGACATCGACGACGTGACCCAGGAGCCTCACCCGATGGGCGTCAACCAGGACCGGCGGGTCGTCTCGGACGCGCTGGACGCGGACGACGTGGCCGTCCTCAGATTCGACCTCGCCCCCGGCGAGCAGTTCTCCGGCGGCCTCCACACCCACCACGACCAGGAGGAGGTCTTCTACGTCCTCGAGGGGACCGCCACCTGGGACGTCGGGCCCGACCCCGACGCGGACCACGCCGAGGGCCACGCGAGCGAGCGACCCGAGACGGAGGAGGTCACCGTCGAGGCCGGTGAGGTCGTCCGGTTCCCGCCGGGCCAGTTCCAGTGCGGCCGGAACAAGTCCGACGAGCGCGTGGTGGGGCTAGCCGTCGCGGCGCCCGGCACGCAACACGACTGGGAGGCGCTGGAGTCGTTCGCCCCGTGCGGGGGCGACTGCGACGGCATCACCAGCCACGGCGTCCGCCAGCCCGATGCCGAGGGGATGGTCGTCTACTGCAACGAGTGCGGCACCGAACTGCAGGTCGCCTGAGCCGGCGCCGACACGGTGTGACTGTCCGGACTGTGGAATCGGAAGACACGTCGCCCCCCGGCACGCAGACGACGCCGTGACCGAGTCGGCACGCGACGCGTTCCTCGCGGGAGTCAGGGCTGCCTTGCCCATCATCGTCGGGATCGTCCCGTTCGGGCTGGTGGCGGGCGCCGCAGCCATCAACGCGGGACTGACACTGGTGGATGCGGTCGGGCTGTCGGTGTTCGTCTTCGCGGGCGCCTCGCAGCTGGCGGCCATCGACCTGTTCAGCCAGGGCGCGCCGCTGGCGCTGGTGGTCGTGACGGTGCTGGTCGTCAACCTCCGGATGATGATGTACAGCGCCTCGATCGCACCCGACCTGCTGGAGGAGCCGCGCCGCTGGCGGGCGCTGGAGGCGTACCTGCTCGTCGACCAGGTGTACGCCCTGTCGGTGACTCGCTTCGAGCGCCAGCCCGAGACGAACAAGCGCTGGTACTACATCGGTGTGGTGGCGCCGCTGTGGCTCACCTGGCAGGTCTGTACGGTCGCAGGTGCCGTCGCCGGCGCGCGGGTCCCGGCATGGCTCCCCCTCGACTTCGCCGTCCCGCTGACCTTCCTCGCGCTGCTGGTCCCAGCCATCGAGGGCCGGGCCACGGGCGCCGCCGCGCTCGTGGGCGGTGGCGTGGCCACGCTGGGAGTGGGGCTGCCGCTCGAGGCCGGACTGATGATCGGAGCCCTCACGGGTGTACTGGCGGGCATCCTCGCCGAGCGTACCCTGGGCCCGGACGCGGCCGGCGCGGACGACGACCCGGGAGGTGGCCACGCGTGAGCACCGGACCACCACCCGGCCAGCAGGTGTGGCTCGTCATCCTCGTCGCCGGCCTCGGGACCTATCTCATCCGGGCATCGTTCCTGTTCCTGTTCGAGCAGATCGGCGGTGTCCCGCCGCGACTGGAGCGGGCGCTGCGGTACGTCCCGGCGGCGGTGCTGGCCGCGCTGGTCGTCCCGGCGCTACTGGCGGCCGACGGCAGCCTCACCGTCGTCGGGAACGACCGCCTGCTCGCGGGCGCGCTGGCGGCCCTCGTCGCCTGGCGGACGGAGAGCATCTTTGCGACCATCGTCGTCGGGATGGTGGCGCTCGTCGCCCTCGGGCAGGTCGGGGCGATGGTGTAACCCTCCAAAGGTTACTAGATGGAATCTGTAAACTCTAGCAGTTACTTACGGCCGCGCGTCGAACCCCTCGTATGACATCGACGCTCGGCGGCCTGGTCAGCGACCGACCCCATCAGGCACTGTCGCGCGCGGTCGTGAAGACGGCGCTCTACCGGGTGCTGATGGTCGTCGTGTCGGTGGCGGTCGCCTATCTCGTGGTCGGCGACGTGTCGGCGGCGCTCAGCATCGGCCTCGCCACGAACGTCGTGAAGACGGTGACGTACTACGGGTACGAGCGGCTCTGGGACCGTATCGCGTGGGGCATCCCCACGGCCGAGTGACCCGCGGCGACCGGGCGAACCGAACGCACCGTGTTTAAGATACCGCTCCGACACCTACCGGTATGAGCGACGCCGACGACGGCGACGGACAGGAACTCGGCATCACCGAGTCCAAATCGCACAAGCCCGGCGAGTGGTACGCGGAGGTCGTCCAGAAGGCCGAACTGGCGGACTACGCGCCGATGGGCGGCTTCATCGTTACGCGACCGCGGGGCTACGCCATCTGGGAGCGCATCCAGGAGCACCTCGACGGCTGGTTCAAGGACTCCGGCGTCCAGAACGCCTACTTCCCGCTGTTCATCCCCGAGTCCTACCTGGAGAAGGAGAAGGACATCGTCGAGGGGTTCGACCCGGAGGTCGCGTGGGTCGAGAAGGCGGGTCACGAGGAGCTCGAGGAGCGGCTCGCGGTCCGGCCGACCAGCGAGTCCATCATCACGCCGTTCATCGCACAGTGGGTCCGCTCGCACCGCGACCTCCCGATGCGGCTCAACCAGTGGTGCTCGGTCGTCCGGTGGGAGGCCACCGACACGAAGCCGTTCTTCCGGACGAAGGAGTTCCTCTGGCAGGAGGGCCACACCGCCCACGCCACCGAGGAGAGTGCGTGGGACGAGACGATGACCCGCCTGGGCCAGTACGAGCGCCTCTACGAGGAGGTGATGGCCATCCCCGGGCTCACCGGCCGCAAGCCCGACCACGACAAGTTCCCGGGCGCGCACACCACGACGACCATCGAGGCGCTGATGCCCGACGGTAAGTCCGTGCAGGCCGGCACGTCCCACTACCTCGGCACCTCCTTCGCGGAGGCGTACGACGTGACCTACACCGACGAGGACGAGGACGAGCGGGTCGCCCACACCACCTCGTGGGGGCTCTCCTGGCGCGCGATGGGCGCGCTCATCATGACCCACTCCGACGACCAGGGCCTGGTCCTGCCCCCGGCACTCGCGCCCGAACAGGTCGTGGTCGTCCCCATCTGGCAGGAGGATACCCGCGAGGAGGTGCTGGAGTACAGCGCCGAACTCGCCGCCGAACTGGACGAGGAGTTCCGCGTCCACCTCGACGACCGCGACGAGCGCAACCCCGGCTTCAAGTACAACGAGTGGGAGCTGAAGGGCGTCCCCCTCCGCATCGAGGTCGGCCCGAACGAGGTCGAGGACGGGGAAGCAACGCTCGTCCACCGCCCCGACGGGGAGAACGAGGTCGCCGACCGCGACGACATCACCGGGGCCGTCGGCGACGCACTCGATACGGTGTACGCGAAGCTGTACGCCGCCGCCGAGGAGACCCTGGAGGAGAACGTCCGCGAGGCCCACGGCCGCAACGAGATCCTCGGCACCCTCGGCCAGCACGGCGGCTACGTCAAGACCGGCTGGTGTGGCGACGAGGCCTGCGAGACCGAGATCAAGGACCAGATCGCCGCCGAGATCGTGATGGTGCCGCTCGACCGCGACGAGGAGCCGGTCCACGAGACGTGTGGGGTCTGCGAGGAGGAGGCCGAGGAGACGGCGTACTTCGCGAAGAACTACTAACGCACCGTTTTTCGGTTCGGGTTCCGCGCCTGCGGCGCGGAACCGCTCACCGAAAAAATCTGCACCAAAAAAGCCGCTCCTCGCGGCTTCGCCGCTCGGAGCGGAGAAACGCGCTCGCTTCGCTCGCGCGTATGCACTCCTCCATGTTGTTCACCCCCTCTACGCTTGCTGAATTTCCATCTTACCACGCAATTTGATAGATGATACGCACATTATATTCACCATTTCCCAAATGAACTTTATATTCTGCATTTATTCGTGTAATCGCCTGCGTCGGCGCGAGCGGAACGAGCGCCGTTCACCGGCACGAGGGCGCCGGAGGCGCCCGAGTGCCGGGCTTTTTTCTGAACGTGTTTTGGCCGAGCGGTTCGGCGTTCGGGAGAGCTTCGCTCTCCCGCAGCCCATCAGAACGCGAAGCGTTCTGAGGACGGCTTTGCCGCCGAACCCGAGGCGAAAAAAGCTCGGGTCAGTCGTCGGCGGGTGCCGCGCCGCCGCTCTCGGAGACGTTCGCGTCCGGGACGGTGCCGTCGTCGTTCCAGCCGCGCAGGTCGTAGTAGTTCGACAGCTCCTCGTCGAGGCCCTCCAGTTCGTACGGGAGCGCGTCGTCGTCGCTCCGGTCGAAGCCGCGCTTCGAGTTGAAGTGGCGCTCCAGTTCGACGATGCGGCTCCCGACGTCCATCAGCTGGTCCCACGAGGCGTCGAACAGCTGCTCGTAGCGCTCGTGGTCGAAGTTGGAGCCGGCGAACTTGCAGAGGACGCCCGCGTCGTGGACGGCGTTCTTGTTCTCCTGCTCGATGAGGCGGTCGGACTTGCCGGCGACACCCTCCTTGTCCAGCGCCTCGTTGGGCGCGACCAGCGGGTACTCCAGCTGGTACATCTCGGCGTACATGTGGTCGGCGCCGCGGTTCGCGGTGGCGAACGAGAGTCCCTGGCCGTTGAGCGCGCGACCGTCGTGGGCGGCGAACTCCATCCCCTTCATCGTCCAGTTCTCGACGCCGAGTTCCTCGTGGCAGCGGTCGATGCCCTCCGCGAGCGTGTCGCCGATGCCCTCGCGGGCGGCGATCTTCTCGACGGTCTCGACCATCAGCTCCTCGTTGCCGAGTTCGCCCTCGCTCTTGAGGTACGCCGAGACGGCGTCACCGCACGAGATGGTGTCCATCCCCAGCTCGTCACAGAGCTGGTTGGCCTCCATGATGGCGACGAAGTCGTCGTTGTCGGCGTTCGAGCCGAACGACATCATCGTCTCGTACTCCGGGCCCTCGGTGACGATGCCGGACTCCTCGTCCTTCGTCGGGAGCTTGCACGCGAACGCGCACTGCGAGCAGGTCCCCTTCTTGTACTTGTGCTCCATCACGGCGCCGGAACCGATCTTGTCGAGGTGCTCGAACGACTGGTCCTCGAAGTACCGGGTGGGGAGCGCGTTGACGGCGTTCGCGTAGTCCGAGACCGACACCGTGCCGGCGTCCTTCATCGGACTGCCCGACGTGGAGGCCTCCTTGTGGACCTCGCGACCGAGTTCCTCGTTCAGGTCGATCTCCGGCGGAGAGTCGCCGTCGAAGGTGAGGAACTTCACGTTCTTCGACCCGAGGACGGCGCCCAGCCCGCCACGGCCGAACGCGCGGGACTCGCTGGTGATGATCGAAGCGAATCGGACGCCGTTCTCGCCGGCCGGCCCGACGACGGCAGTGTGGCCCTCGTCCAGCCCCCGGGACTCCTCGATGTGTTCGAGGGCCTCGCTGGTCGTCGCGCCCGCCAACCCACCGACCTCCTCGAACTCGACGCCCTCGTCCGTGACGTGGATGCCGACGAGGTCGTCGCTGGCACCCGTGATCTCGACGGCAGCGTTCCCCGTGCCGGCGAACGGCCGGGACATGTAGCCGCCGGCGTTCGAGGAGAGCAGGCCGTCCGTGAGCGGCGAGAGGCCCGTCACCGACATCCGGCCGGTGAACGAGGTCATCGCGGTCTGGAGCGGGCCGGTGGCGAAGACGAGCCGGTTCTCCGGGCCGAGCGGGTCCGCGTCGAACGGGATGCGCTCGTGCGCGAGCCGCGTGCCGACGCCGCGCCCGCCGATGAACTGCTCGTTCACCTCGCTGATGTCCTCCTCCTGCGTCGTCCGCTTCCCGACATCGATGCTGAGGAGCGGGCCGCGATTGTGAATCATCGTCTCACGGGAACGGGGCCATCATGATAAACCGTGTGCCACGGAAGCCGGGGCGATTCATACTCGGCCGCGTGGAACCGGCTCCGTCTCGGGGCCGAGCGGCGACCGGGGGCTACTCGCCGGGGTGACAGAACTCCATCGCGCTCCGCACGTCCTCGCGGTTGCCGATGAGGGTGATGCGGTCGCCCTCCTCGAGCGTGAAGTCCGCATCCGGGACGCGGGTCTCGCCGTTCCGGGCGACCAGCGCGATGAGGACGCCGCCGGGGAGTTCGGGCCCGACCTCGCGGACGGGGCGCCCGACCAGTTCCTCGGCGGTGACCTCGATCTCCTGGACGTCGCCCGAGCGGCCGATCTCGCCCATCCAGTTGGCCAGCGCCGGGCGCTCGATGGCGTTGTCCATGGCCTGGGCGGTGGCGACGGCCGAGGAGATCGTCCGGACGCCGAGGTCCTCGAACGCCTCGACGTTGTTCGGGTTGTTGGCCCGCGCCATCACCGTCTCGATGTTGAACTTGCTTTTGCCGAGCTGTGCCGTGAGGAGGTTGGCGTCGTCGTCGCCGGTGGCGGCGACGAGGATGCGGCAGTTGTCGGCCCCGGCCGACCGGAGGACGTCCGTGTCCGTCCCGTCGCCGATGTGGACCGTGTGGCCCTGGTTGCGGGCCACCTCCACCATCTCCTCGTCGACCTCCACGATGACGACGTTCTCCCCTCTGTCTTCGAGGCGGTCGGCCAGGGTCCTACCGACCTGACCGCCGCCGACGACGATTACACGCATAGGTATCACGTCGAGGAACTCCGCGATGTACCGGGCGAGGCCGCCCTCGAACACGACCGTCGCCAGGATGACCAGGAACACCGTCCCGACCAGCAGCGTCGCACCCGCATCCAGCTGTGCCGCCCGCGCCACTTCGCCCGCCGCCGCCAGTTCGTCCGCCTGGTTCTGCAGTTCGACCGCGAACAGCGTCGCCACGGAGGCCGGGATGATGCCCCGTGGGCCGACGGCCGACATGAACGCGCGCTCCCCGAAGGTGAAGCGGTCACCGACCGTCGAGAGGAACACGAGCACAGGACGGATGACCACCGCGACCGCGACGACGACGAAGACCCCGCCGAGGCCGAGGCGGATGAGGTCCTCGAACCGCAACAGCGCCGCGAGCGCGATGAACACGAACGACAGCACCAGCAGCGTGATGTCGCCCTTGAACTCGGTGATGTCCTCCTCGTAGGGGATGTCCAGGTTGCCGAGGACGATGCCGGCGACGGCGACCGCGGCGACGCCGGCCTCGGCGAAGACGAAGTCGGCGGCCGCGTACGCGACCAGCGCGCCCGCCAGCACCAGTAGTCGCGCGTTCTGGGGGGCGTTCCCCGGCGAGAGGTCGACGTACCGGAGCGCGTAGTAGAGCACCCCGGCGACGACGGTACCGACGACCATCCCGGTGCCGAGCCGCTCGACGAACAGCTGGAGGAACTCCGCGGGGGTCGACCCGCCCGTGATGATGACCTCGAAGACGACGACGGCCAGTATCGCGGCGGTCACGTCGTTGACGATGCCCTCCGTCTCCAGGGCGGCCTCGACGCGGTCGCGCACGGGGACGACCTCCATGATGGGCGTGATGACGGTCGGCCCGGTCGCCACGAGCAGCGCGCCGATGAGGAAGGCGAACTCCCACGAGGTCTCCGGGAACGCCAGTTTGACCGCGCCGGCGGTCCCGAACAGCGCGATGGCGGCGCCCACGGTCACCAGTCGGGTCGTCGCGGCCGGGGTCTCGCGGAACTTCTCCAGCCGCAGGTGGAACGCGCCCTCGAAGACGATGATGGCGACCGAGAGGCCGACGATGGACGGCAGCGCGCCCGCGAACGTCGACCGCGTCACCAGTCCCAGGCCCTCGGGCCCGAGCGCGATACCCGAGGCGATGAGGAAGATGATGCTCGGCACCTCGAACCGGTCGGAGAGGATCTGCGCGACGACGCCGATTCCGATGATAGCCGCGACGAGGTAGAGACCGGTGCTCGGTGCGGCTGCCATACGGTCGGCCCGACGCCCGTCGGTTTCTTAAGTCTCCTGTCTTGCGATGGGCTCGCCGTCACACACGGCCCCGGCGATCAGGACCCGCGTGCCTCACTTCTCGGCGGCGGCCTCCCGGCGGTCCAGATACCCGAGCACGCCCCGCACGTTCATCGCCGTCTCCGTGCGGGCCTTCGCATCGCTCCACACCGCGTCCATCTCCGTCTGCTCGACGAAGTGCTCGACGACGGCCTCGTCGTCGTCGAGTTCGACGCGGGCCTCGGCGACGGCCTCCACCCAGTCCGTGAGGACATCGGCGTACTCGACCAGTTTCCCGTCGGCCGGTGCGGGACCGAAGTGCGCATAGCAGAGCGTCTCCGGGTCGAGCCGCTGGAGCAGGCGGACGTCCTCGATGCACCCCTCGAAGTCGAAGTTCGCGGGCGGCGAGGTCGGCTCGACGGCGTCGAGCTGCGGGACGTAGATGCCGGCGGCGTCGGCGACGAACACGGCCTCGGCCTCGGCGTCGTGGAAGACGTGCTGATGGGGCGCGTGGCCCGGCGCCTCGTGGACGTCGAGTTCCCTGTCGCCCAGGTCGACGGTGTCGCCGTCGACCAGCGGCGTCACCCGGCTGTCGGGGACGGGCTCGGGCTCGGTGTAGAACTCGATGGCCTCACCGACCGCCGCCTTCGTCCCCTCCCACAGCCGCTCGGGGTCGATGATGTGGCGTGCGCCCCGCTCGTGGATGAGCACCTCGGCGTTCGGACAGGCCTCCGCGAGGAAGCCCGCCCCGCCCGCGTGGTCGAGGTGGACGTGCGTGGGGACCAGTTGCGCGAGGTCCTCGCGAGCGATGCCGAGTTCGTCGAGCGCGTCGAGCAGCAGATCGTGGTTGGTCCCCATGCCCGTATCGAGCATCGTGGGGTGCTCGGTATCGAAGATGTAGACGGCCCCGTACTTCTCCGTGCCGTACATCCCGGTGTCGACGTAGTAGCAGTCCGGGACGGCTTCGACGGGTTCGACGTCGCCAACGGTCATTGTCGAAGGGGTGAGGGGAAGCGCCTTAGGTAGTTCGCCGGACGCCCGCACCGAGCGGTAGCGCCTCCTCGAACCAATCGTAGATGACGCCGGTCGCCAGGCGCAGGTTCCCCATCTGGCAGTGTTCGCCGGCCCCCTCCTCGGTCCGGAACACCCGCAGCGTCGTCGGGCCCGCGACCTGGTCGACGAACTCCTCGGCCAGTCCGAGCGGGACGAAGTGGTCGTCCTCCCCGGCCAGCACCAGCATCGGACAGGTTATGTCGTCTCCAAGGCCGACGAGCGAGTAGTCCGGAAGCACCCGCTGGAACGCGGCCATCGAGTCGACGCCGAACACCCACGTCGAGTTCTCCACGAGCCACCGCGACTCCACGCTGAAGCGCCCGCCGAGCGCCGCCAGCCCGTTCACCAGCGCGTCGGGGACGCGCCGGACCACGGCCGCGAGCCAGGGCGTCTCGTAGGCCGCCGCCCGCCACAGGTCGTGCATGTGGTCGAACGCGACGCAGGCGGCGACCCGGTCCTCGAAGGCGGCCGCCCGCGGTGCGTAGTAGCCCCCGAAACTCACGCCGACCAGGCCGACCCCGTCGGTGTCGGCGACGGCGTGCTCGGCGACGGCATCAAGCACCGGGCCGACGACGTACTCCCAGTCGGGCCGGGCCGTCAGACCCTCCTCGCGCAGCGGGGCGCCCTGCCCAGGGCCGTCGAACAGGACGACTGCGTACCCCCGGGCCAGCGCCTCCGGCACGCCACAGAGGAAGTACAGCTCCTCGGCCAGCGAGTCGAACCCGCCCAGACAGACGACCGTCGGGCACGGCTCCTCGGTGCCGGACGGGGCGAACAGGTAGCCGGGCAGCGTCGTCCCCTCGTAGGGCGCCTCGAACGTCGTCACGTCGGCGTCGAGTCGGGCGATTCCCTCGCGGAACGTCGCGCGACTGCGCTCGTAGGTCGGCCGCCGGCGCGGGTCGTCGCTCGCGAGGAAGAACTCCGCCGTCCGGTGGTAGGTGTGCGCCCGGAGGAACGCGCTCCGCGCGGTCCGCTCGTGACCCTCGGCGGCCGCGTCCTCGGCCGACCGCTCGACGCGCTCGGCCGTCCGTCGCCACTCGGTGTGCCACGCCTCCGTGTCGCCCTCGTCGATGCGCTCGGCGGTCGTCAGGACCTCGCCCGGCTCGGCTCCACCGAACGTGGTGTAGGCCATCGCCCGGAGGGTCTGGTAGTCGAACGCCTGCCCCGAGAAGTGGACGCGCATACCCGAGAGACCGCCGAGGGCGAGAAGGGTCTTTCGTCGGCGAGAATATCTCACCAACTTTAATACTTCTGCCCCTGAGTGGAACTTATATCAGATAAGGACGAAGTAACTCCCCTACTGTGTCACTCGGAGAGGAAATCGGGCTCCGTCCGCTTCTCCGCGCGCTCGGTCTCCAGGTGCGACAGGAACGCGTCCAGGTCGATGTCCTGCTCCTCGCGCTCCTTGCGGTCCCGAACCGAGATGTTCCCGGCCTCCTCCTCGTTGTCGCCGACGATGATCATGTACGGGAGGCGGTCCTCGTGGGCGCCGCGGATCTTGCGGCCGATGGTCTGGTCGCGGTCCTCGACCTCGACGCGGAAGCCGGCGTCGTCGAGTTCGTTCTTCACGCGGTGCGCGTATCCCAGATTGTCGTCCGAGATGGGCAGGATGCGGACCTGCTCGGGCGCGAGCCAGAGCGGGAACTTCCCGTCGAAGTGCTCGATGAGGACCATGAAGAAGCGCTCGTAGGAGCCGTACAGCGCACGATGTATCATCACCGGGCGGTGCTCCTCGTTGTCCTCGCCGATGTAGCTCAGGTCGAACCGCTCGGGCATGTTGAAGTCCAGCTGGACCGTCGGGCCGTCCCACTCCCGGCCGAGTGCGTCCTCGAAGCCGAAGTCGATCTTCGGGCCGTAGAAGGCGCCGTCACCGGGCTCGACGTGGTAGTCGAGGCTGGAGCTCTCCAGCACGTCACGGAGCTGTGACTCGGCGCGCTCCCAGATCTCGTCGCTCCCGACGGACTTCTCCGGGCGCGTGGCCAGCGCCACCGTGTAGTCGAGGTCGAACGTCTCCAGCACCTCGTTGATGGCGGTCATGATGTTGTCGACCTCCCCCTCGATGTCGTTCGGCCGGCAGAACAGATGGCCGTCGTCGATGGTGAACGCCCACACACGGGAGAGGCCCGACAGTTCGCCGCGCTGCTCCTTGCGGTACACCTTCCCGTCCTCGGCGTAGCGCACGGGCAGGTCCCGGTACGACCAGGAGCCCTCCTCGAAGATGGTGGCGTGGCCGGGGCAGTTCATCGGCTTCAGGCCGTACTCCTCGTCGTTGACGTCGAGGAGGAACATATCGTCCCGGTAGTTGTCGTAGTGGCCGGACTTCTTCCACAGCTCCGTCCGGAAGAGGTGGGGCGTCTCGACGTACTCGTAGCCGTAGCGCTCGTTCAGGTCGCGGACGTAGCCCGACAGCTCGTCGAGCACCGTCTTCCCGGCAGGGTGGTACAGCGGCAGGCCGGGGCCCGTCGTGTCCGGGATGGAGAACAGGTCGAGTTCGCTGCCGAGGCGGCGGTGGTCGCGCTTCTTTGCCTCCTCGCGGCGCTCGAGGAACTGCTCGAGGTCCTTCTCGCTCGGGAACGCCGTCCCGTGGACGCGCGTCAGCGTGTCGTTCTCCTCGTCGCCGCGCCAGTACGCCGCCGAGATGTCCAGCAGCTCGAACGCGCCGACCTCGCCCGTACTGTCGACGTGGGGACCCTGGCAGAGGTCCTGCCAGTCGTCCTGGACGTAGAACGACACGGACTCCTCGTCGGCGGCCTCCGTCTCCAGGATGTCCTGCTTGTACTCGTTGTCCTCGTAGACCTCGAACGCCTCCTCGCGGGAGCGCTCGACGCGCTCGATGGCGTAGTCGGCCTCGACGATGTCGGCCATCTCGTCCTCGATGGCCTCGAGGTCGTCCTCGTCGAGGTCGACGTTCGTCACGTCGTAGTAGAAGCCCTGGTCCGTCGGCGGACCGATGGTGAGCTTCGCCTCCGGGTGGAGGCGCTGGAGCGCCTGCGCGAAGACGTGCGCGGCGGAGTGGCGAAGGACCTGCAGGTACTCGTCGGAGTCCTCCGTGACGATCTCGAGCGTGCAGTCCTCCGAGAGCGGCGTGTGCCGGTCGACCAGCTCGCCGTCGACGACGCCGGCGACTGTGGCCGCCCCGAGTCCCGGTCCGATCTCGTAGGCGACCTCCTCGACCGTGACCCCGTCGTCCAGGTCCAGCACGGACCCGTCGGGGAGCGTGACGGCTACCATACCACGAGGGAGTCACGAGTGCCGGATAAAGCTTTAGAGACGGCGGGAGCGGTTGGCACACACCCGCAAGCAGGGCGGCGGGCACCATGGGACACCACCTGCGTCCGCTCAGAACAGCGTCGACTCCCCGCCCTCGGCCATCCGCGCCTCCGCGAAGCGGTCCGCGGCCGCCAGCGGTGTGACGTCCTCCGCCCGCGCCGTCTCGAACATCGATTCGAGGCGGTCGCGGACCGCCGCCACGCGCTCCAGCGCCTCGGCGATGTCCCCGCCCTCCATCTCCGTGACGCCGGACACGAGGCCACCCGCATTCACCACGTAGTCCGGTGCGTAGAGGATGTCGCGCTCGGCCAGCGCGGCGGCGTGGCGGCGCGCGGCGAGCTGGTTGTTCGCCGAGCCACAGACCACGTCGCACTCCAGGCGGGGTATCGTCCCGTCGTCCAGCACGCCGCCCAGCGCGCAGGGCGCGAAGGCGTCGCAGGGCTCGTCGTAGATGGCGTCGGGCGCGACCGACTCGACGCCGAACTCGTCGGTGACCGCGTCGACCGCTTCCTCGTCCACGTCGGCGACGACCACCTCCGCCCCGGCCTCGACCAGTCGTGCCACGAGCGCCCGGCCGACCTTTCCGACGCCCTGCACCGCGATGCGGCGGCCGTCCAGCGAGTCGTCCCCGTCGAACTCGCCGAACGAGGCCCGCAGCCCGTGGACCACGCCCGCCGCCGTCACGTCGGTCCCCTCGCCGCCGCCCGCGCCGCCGACGTTACCCGTCGTCTCCTGGATGACGCGCAGGTCCTCCACGTCGATGTTCACGTCCTCCCCGGTCACGAACCGGCCGCCGTAGCTGTCGACCACGCGTCCGTACGCCCTGAGGAGGTCGTCGGTCTTCTCGGCCGGGTCCCCGACGATGACGGCCTTTCCGCCGCCCAGCGGCAACTCGGCGGCCGCGGTCTTGTACGCCATCGCCTCCGAGAGCCGCAACGCGTCCGTCAGCGCGTCGGCCTCGTCGGCGTAGTCGAGCATCCGGGTGCCGCCGACGGCCGGCCCGCGCCGGGAGTCGTAGACGGCGACGATACACCGGAGCCCGGTCGACTCGTCGCGGTAGAAGGCGACGTGCTCGTGACCGGCCTCGTCCATCTCGTGGAGGGTCATGGGAGAGGGCCACGCATCCCGGCGGCTTAACCGCGGGGGGCCACGCGCCGGTCCCGGTCCCCGCAACCGCTTTGCCGCGGCGCCGCCACCACCCGGCGATGCGCGTCCTCGACGTCCACGCGGAGCACTGCTCGTTCGAGACGGTCGCGGCACCGCCCGCCGAGGACGCCCCCGACCCCGAGGCAGCGACCCCCGAACCGGCCGACGACGCCCCCCCGGCGCCCCGCGAGGGTGGGTTCGACGACTGTCTCGCCGCCCTCGTCGCCGTCGAGGGCGACGACGCCCACGACCCCGACGCCGTCGCGGCCGAGGCCGCCGACCACCTCGTCGACCGGGCCGCGGACCTCCGGCTCTCGCGGGTGCTGGTGTACCCGTGTCCCGCGCTGAGCGAGCGGCCGACCGACCACGGGACGAGTGTCGAGTGCTGTCGGGCACTCGCGCGGGCGCTCGACGAGCGCGGGGACGACCTCGACGTGCTCCGTGCCCCCGTCGGCTGGCACCACGCCCTCACGCTTTCGACCGCCGGCCATCCGTTCGCCGAGTCGGTGACCCGCTTCACGGGGGAGGTCGAGGTTCGGAAGATGGAGTCCGAGTGGACCGTCGTCGTCGACGGCGAGCGCCGCGATGTCGAGGCCGCACGCCCGGACCTTGACGCGGACACGTGCGAGGCGTTCGAACTCGCGATGGAAGGGCCCACCGTCGACCACCTCCTCGCGCGCGGCGAGTGGGACGACGGCCAGCCGTCGCTCGTCGAGCCGGATGGGCTCGGCGGCCGTCGGCTGCTCCCGGCCGGCCGGCTGGTCCACGACCTGCTGGCCGACCGGGTCCACGACCGCCTGCTCGACGCGGGCGCCGCGCCCATCGAGACCGGCGTCACGTACGACCCCTCGGACCCGGAGACGGCGCGCCTGCTGGGCGCGTTCACGACCGTCGACGCGTACCCGGGCCAGGGGGCACGGCTCCGCCCCTCCGCGCGACTCGGCGCCCTCGCCCTCCTCCGGGACGCCGACCTCCGGCCCGTGGACTGCCCGCTCCGGCTGGCCGAGACCGGTCCCGTCGAGCGTGCCTGGGGCGGGGCGACCGTCCCGACCGCGCACGCGGTCACCGCCGACCGCGACGGGGGCTGGGCGGCGCTCGTCGAGTTCGCCGGACTCGTCGTGGCGCTGCACCGCGAGTGCGGCCTCGACGCGGTGCCCGTCTGTTACGCCGACGGCGGCGTCCCGCCGGACCGGCTCGACGAGGTCGCCGCGGCGCTCGACCGGCCGTTGCTGGTCCACCGGGACGCCGCCGCGGACGACGGCTCGGCGCGGGTCCGCCTCGAGTTCCACGACGCCCGGCGCGACCCCGGCGACGTACCCCACGTCCGACTCGACCCCGGGCTCGCGGAGCGCGCGGGAATCGCGTTCGAGGGAGGGGATGACGGGCCCGACGGAGACGGGAGTCGGAGCGGGCCCGCTCGCGTCCGCCCGGTCGTCGTCGACTGCGAGCCGTTCGGGAGCCTCGACGCCGCCCGCGCGGCGCTCTGGGAATCGCCCCCGGTCTGGCTCGCCCCGACACAGGTCCGGTTCGTCACGGTCGACGCCGACCACCGCGACCGGGCGACGACGCTGGCGGACGAGGTGACCGGGGCCGGCCTCCGCGCCGACGTGGACGACCGCGCCCTGCCGGTCGGCGAGCGCCTCGACCGGGCCGCGCGCGACCGGGTACCGTTCGTCGTCGTGGTCGGGGACCGCGAGACCGACGCGGCGGCCCTGACGGTCTGGGACCGACGGGCGGGGACGGAGCGGTCGCTCTCTGACGGGGCGCTCGTGACGCTCGTCGAGGACGCGGTCGACGGGTTCCCCCGACGGGCGCGGTACCTGCCGCCGTTCGTCACGGACGGCCCGCTCGGCGGGACGATGGTCGGGAGGAAGGGAGCCGGCGGCGAGGAGTAGGCGTCGCGGCCGTCAGCGGGCGGGGAGCGGCTTCCGGGCCGGGATCACCGCCGAGAGCAGGTCGTCGACGGTGACGAGGTCGCCGTCGAGCCGGACCGGGGCGACCGCCACGAGGTCGTCACCGTGGGTGGCCGCCAGCGCCACGGTCGGGAGGCAGAGCATCCGGCAGTTACGGTCGGTGAACGCGCAGTTCGCCTCCCGGGTCTCGAAGCCGACCAGTTCGGCCCCGTTTCGGTCGGCCCAGTCGCGGAAGTCGGCGACCTCCTCGAGGACGAACCGGGCCGACGGCGTCTTCGCGAGCGGCCCCTCCAGCCCCACCGCGTTCCCCCAGACGTGGACGGTCGCGTCGATGGGCTCGGCGAGGTCGTCCAGCCGGGCGACGATCTCCTCGACCCGTCCGCCGTCGACGTCGGGCGAGAGCGAGCGGACGAACAGATGGACGGCCGTCACTGCCGGGCGGTCGGTACTGGAGGCTGTGCTCGCGGACATAGTCATGTGGTAGAGTACCAAGAAGAGGGCTTAACCGTTTCTCCCGCTTGCGTCCCCGATGCGTACCGGATGGGCGAGACGACCGCGACACGCCATCCACGGGTCCCGTGGGGCAGTGAGCTGGTAGGGCGGTGAGCCGGTAGGGCGGTGGGCCCGGGCGTCCGGGTGCTGCCGGGGCTCGGCCTACAGCTCCTCGCTGGAGGAGAGCGGTCCACCCAGCCGGTCGGCGGCCTCGTCCTCCAGCTTGTAGCGCTGGACCTTGCGCGTGCCCGAGCGCGGGAGTTCGTCCACGAAGAACACCCGGCGGGGGTGGGCGTACGAGGGCACCCGTTCGAGCGCGAACTCCCGGAGCGCGCGCTCCGTTATCTCGTCGGGGTCCGCGTCGTGTTCGAGGACGACGAACGCGACCGGCGCCTGGCCCTTCACCTCGTGGTCGGCGCCGACGACGGCGGCCTCCGCGACGGCGGGGTGGTCGAACAGCGCGTTCTCCACCTCGGCGGGGTAGACGTTCTCCCCGCCGACGATGATCATGTCGTCGGCGCGGTCGACCATCCAGAGGAAGCGGTCCTCGTCGACGCGTGCGATGTCGTCCGTGTAGAACCAGCCCTCGTCGTCGAACACCTGCTCGTTCTTCTCCGGCAGGTTGTGGTAGCCCTGGAACACCTGCGGACCCCGCACGGCCATCTCGCCGGTGTAGGTCTCCTCGTCGTCGAAGTCGACGTGCTCGGTGATATCGACGGGCGCCTGGGGATCGAGCCACTCGGCCTCGACGCGGGTCTCGCCCGTCACGGGGTCGACGAGTTTGAGTTCGATATCGGGGCTCGGCCGGCCGATACAGCCGGCGCCCTTGATGACGCCCCGGACGGAGTTCGTCGTGCCGGCGGGCGTGGTCTCGGTCATCCCCCAGCCCTCGATGAGCTGGGCGCCGAACATCGCCTCGACGCGGTCGCGGGTGTCGTCCGCGAGGGGCGCGGCCCCCGACCCGACCGTCTCGATGCTTTCGAGGTCGTACTCGTCGGGGTTGGACTCGTACTCGTTGAGCATCTCGATGAAGATGGCCGGGATGCCCGCGAACTGCGTCACGTCGTGCTCGTCGATGGCCCCCAGGAGCGCCGAGGCGACGGGGAGGGTCTTGAGGACGATGTCGACGCCGTTGTAGAGCCCGTTGATCAGGACGACGCTCAGCCCGTACATGTGGAACAGCGGCAGGACGAGCAGGGTCGTGCTCTCCTCGGGGTCACCCGCGCCCGTCTCCGTGTACGACTGCGACGTCGAGAGGACGTTCCGGTGCGTCGTCAGGACCCCCTTCGGGTCGCCGGTGGTGCCGGAGGTGTAGCACTGCAGACAGACGTCCTCGAAGTCGCGGTCGGGCCGGTCGAACTCCGCCGCCGCCTCGTCGACGTGCTCGTCGTAGTCCAGCAGGCCGGCGTCCTCGTTCCCGCCGGGGATGAGCGCCGTCTCGACGTGCGCCGAGAGGTCCTTCACGACCGAGGGGAACACCTCCGAGCCCACCAGTACGTCGACGCCGGCGTCGTCGAGGATGTACTCCAGCCGGCCCTTGTCCATCCGGTGGTTGAGCGGCACCGCGACCGCGCCCGTGCGGACGATGCCGAAGAACGTCTCCGGGAACTGCAGCGAGTTGGCGATGTACATCGCCACGCGGTCGCCCGGTTCGACGCCCAGTTCGACGAGCGCGTTCGCCACCTGGTCGGCACGCCGGTCGAGGTCGGCGTAGGAGTACTCCTCGCCACGGTACTCCAGTGCGCGTTTCTCGCCGTATCGGTCCGCGCCCATCGCCGGGATGTCGCCCACGTGTCGCAGCGGTTCCTGCCGGTGGTACTTCATGTGACACGCTGACGCGACCCGTCCCGACTAAACTCTGTTCCCTGTTCTGCCGGTGCGCTTTTTACAGCGCTCGCGTCGGATGCGCCCGTGGTGTCCGTCCGCCCCGACTACTCCCGAACGTAGCCGACGCTCTCGTCCAGTTCGACGCGACTCCGGGCGAATCGGCCGGTTCCGCGGGCGATCTCGTTCCCGTCGTCGTCCTCGGCGATGGCGCTCGCGAGCAACTGGTTCGGGTTCGCGTTGACCACGACCCCCTCCGCGCGGACGGTGCCCTCGCTGACGGGGCGCTCGAGGTGGACGTCGAACCCCGTCGTCAGGACGAACACGTCCTCGACGAGCGAGTTGACGGCGAAGAAGGCCGCATCGTCGAGCGCCTTGAAGTAGTACGAGCCGTGCATTCCGCCCGCGGCGTGGTGGGTGGACGCGTCGACGTCGAACTCGACGGACGCCTCGGCCGTGTCGATGCTGAGCGTCGGGTCGAGGCGGTCGTTGCAGGGCGCCTGGTGGTACATCTCCTCGAGTGCGCGGAAGTGGGCCGGGTCCGGACCGTTGGCGTCGTCGGGCATACCCGCTCCGGCGAGGGGCGTGGGGAAAACGGTGCCGGGAAGACGCCGTCGGGCGGGAGGACCACCGGCCACCGGGGACGGCTGTCGACGGATACGGGTGCCACCGCGACACAGGCCCGCAAACAGTCGGCTCAAGGACAACGATTTTGAACGGCAGCGACGGAGTGGGCACATGTTGATTACCATCTCCGGCCCTGCGGGCAGTGGGAAGTCCACTGCGGCGGCCGGACTCGCCGAGGCGCTCGGCTACGAGCACGTCAGCGGTGGTGACATCTTCCGGGCGCTCGCCGACGAGCGGGGGATGACGCCGCTCGAACTCAACCGGGCGGCCGAGGAGGACGACACCATCGACCGCGACCTCGACCGCCGACTGCGCGAGACGGCCGCCGAGCGCGACGACCTCGTCCTCGAATCGCGACTGGCCGGCTGGATGGCCGGCGAGCACGCCGACTTCAAGATGTGGCTGAACGCACCGCTGGCCGTCCGGGCACAGCGCATCGCCGAGCGCGAGGACAAGGCCGTCGACCGGGCCCGCGAGGAGACCCGCGCCCGCGCCGAGTCCGAGGCCACCCGCTACCGCGAGTACTACGGCATCGACATCGAGGACCTCTCCATCTACGACCTCGTCCTGAACACCTCGCGGCTCGACCCCGACGGCGTCGTCGGCGCGCTCCGTGCCGTCGTCGAGGCGTACACCCCCGAGGGCGACGAGGGCAAGACCCCCGTCGAGGGCATCCGGTACGAGTTCTGATGCCCGACGACGCCGACGCGACGGATGGCGCCGACGCGGCGGGCGACCCCGACGCGGCCGACCCCGACGCGGCGGCCGACCTCCGGCCCGCCCCCGACGAGCGGTCGGTGCCGGAACTGCTCGCGTTCGGCGTCGTCAACCTCGACAAGCCGCCCGGCCCCTCTGCCCACCAGGTCGCGGCCTGGGCCCGCGACCTCGCCGACGACGCGCTCGCCGCCAGCGGTGCCGACGCCCGGGTCGACCGCGCGGCCCACGCGGGCACGCTCGACCCGAAGGTGACGGGCTGTCTGCCGCTCATGCTCGGGGACGCGACGCGGCTGGCGCAGGCGTTCGACGACGCCGACAAGGAGTACGTCTCGGTGCTGGAACTCCACCGCTCTGCGCCCACCGACCTCGAGGAGACCGTCGCCGAGTTCGAGGGGCCGCTGCTCCAGAAGCCGCCCCGGAAGTCCGCGGTGAGCCGCCGCCTGCGCACCCGGACGGTCCACGACCTCGACCTGCTCGAACGCGAGGACCGGCGGGCGCTGCTGCGTATCGAGTGCGAGGCCGGCACGTACGTCCGGAAACTATGTCACGACCTCGGACTGGCGCTCGGCACCGGCGCGAACATGGGCGACCTCCGCCGGACCGCGACCGGGACCTTCGACGACACCGACCTCGTCACGCTCCACGACTACATCGACGCGCTGGCGGTCTGGCGCGAGGCCGGCCACGAGGGCCCCATCCGCGAGGTCGTCGCGCCCGCAGAGCGAACGCTCGACCACCTCCCGCGCGTGACCGTCGCGGAGAGCGCCGCCCATCAGGTGGCCACCGGCGCGCCCGTCTACGCACCCGGCGTGCTCGGCATCGACGCCCCCGATGAGGGGCCGAACGCTGGCGACCTGCCCGAACCGGGCGACGGCGAGGACGCGCCGCTCGTGGCCGGCTACGTCCCGAGCGGCACGGCCGTCTGCCTCGGTCGGCTCGTCGGCGACCCCGAGGCCGAACGGGGCGAGGTCGTCGCACTCGAGCGCGTACTCGTCTGATTTTCGGCGTGAATTGTCGATAATCGGCAGAACCGCGAAATTATCCGAAAGAACCTACTTCAGCGGAGTTATCAGTCGTCCGCGGGCGCCTCCACCGCCGCGCCCTCCATCTCCACGTCGATGCCGCCGAGCAGCTGCTGGTGGGGGTACGGCATGTCGATCTCCTCGGCGTCACAGCGCTCCTTGACCGCCTGGACGTACTCCGAGCGGACCTTCGCCCAGTCCGCCCGCGAGGGGTTCGCGATCCAGAACCGCGACTGGATGCCGACGTACGAGTCCGCGAGTTCGGTCACACGCGTCGAGGGGGCGGGCTCGTCGAGGATCTCCTCGTGGCGCTCGGCCTCCTCGAGGATGACATCCTGTGCGTGGTCGAGGTCGTCACTGTAGCCGACACCGAAGGTGAACGGCACGCGGAGCTTGTCCTTCGCGACCGGGTTGATGATGGCCGTGTTCGCGAGTTCCGAGTTCGGGACCGTCACGAGTTCGTTGTTGAACGTCCGCACCCGGGAGACGCGGAAGCTGATGTCCTCGATGACCCCCTTCTTGTCCGACCACTCGACCCAGTCGCCGATGCGGACCTTCGGGTCCGCGATGAGGAAGACGCCGGCGACGAGGTTCCCGATGATGTCCTGCGAGGCGAAGCCGATGGCGAGGGTGAGCGCCGCCGCGATGGTCGCCAGCGACGTGAGGAGGTTGCCAAAGCCCGCGATGGCGAACCCGATGGCGATGGCGACGAAGACGACCGCCGCGAGCGTCACCTTCCGCGCCGGCTTCGCCAGCGTCGGGTCGATGTCGCGGGCCTGCAGGAGTCGGGTCACCACCGGGACGACGACGATCCGCCCGAGCAGGTAGAACACCACGACGGTCGCGATGAAGACGAGCAGGTCACCCGCGAACGCGACCGCCCCGGCCGTGAGGTTGTTGACCAGCGTGTCGATGCGTTGACCCAGCGTCTGCAGCGGCAGGGCAGGGAGCATACACCGCGCAGGACTCGCGGCGGGGCCGTAATGGTAGCGGCCCCGGCGACCGAAACGACACCCTCTTTACCCGGACCCGCATTCGCTCGGATGCAAGGGACCGTGGGGTAGTGGTATCCTCTGCGGATGGGGTCCGTAGGACCCGAGTTCAATTCTCGGCGGTCCCGTTCTCGAAAAACGCGTAGCCGGTCTTTTAGCCGCGCTCGTGCTTCCTCAGGACGTAACTCCGAACCCCGGAGGGGTCTCTGAGACCCCCTCCATCGACACCTGTAACGGAGGTGACCAACGGTGAGCGCCGAGCAGCAGCGCCGCACCGACGACGACCCGGAGCCGGCCTGTAGCCGGACCAACAGCGACTGGGAGCCCGAGTCCGCGACCGGTGGCCTGCTCGCCTTCCACCCGCCGTGTCGGCGGTGTCTCACCGCGAACGGACCCTCCCCCCGAGTGGCGACTCGGTAGTGGCAGGGCTGCGCCATAATCCACGCAGTTTATAAATAGACCTCTCATCTGAGCACTTGCACCCACTTACGGGTGCATCCCCACCCCCCCACCCCGCTTTTCACGATCCCGTAGCCGCGCTGGTCGGTCGGGACCGTTCGCGCCGGCCGGGAAGATCCCCTTGGGAGATGTGTGTAACCCCACCGGGGAGGAGATCGACACCACACCGCTCGGGACAGACCGCTCTCGGTTCATCACTCGTACCCGCGCAGCGTATCAGACTGATCCATGTCACCACCCTGATTTCGAATCATCTCCTCGGAGGATTCCGCTGTATCATGACCGATTGAGCGGACGTAACTGGGTTCTTGCCGACGCCGCTGGCGGCCGTCGGTATCGGGCTGCTGTTGCTCAGGCAGGCGTTCGCTGCTCGTCGCGAGGCCGGCAGCGGCTCAGTTGAACGACTGATCGCAATCGAGGCAGTAATACGAGGAATCCGGGCCGGCCTCTGGCGTCGAGATGGTGTGCCGCCCGCCACAGCGCGGGCACTCGACATGGACCTCCGTGTGCTGGAAGACGATGTTCCCGAGTGCCGACTTGACCCGGGCTGTCGTCTCGAACTTCCGGACGAACTCGGTGATGTTCATCGTCGTGTCGGGCTCGACGGTCACCACGTAGCCCGTGTCGTCGGTGCTGATGAAGTGGAAGGCCACGAACTCCTCGAACCCGAGCATCGCGCTCCGGAGCGGCCCGGAGTTGAACTGCCCCTCGAACTCCGTCCTGGACCGGTTCTCGCGGAGGAGTTCCTCGTGGAGGGATTCGAACTCCACGTCGGACCGCCGACGGTCGACGTCGTCGCGCACGTACAGCACTTCGAGGCCGTCGGCATCGTACTGGGCGACCATCCGGAGTTCGTCGCCGAGATCGGTCCGGAACTCGTCGGTGATCGCGTCGGGGGTCGGGCGCATACGGCCGGCTTTGCCGCCGGCTCATATCAATCGTAGCACCAGCTCATGCAAACAGGCCGTCGAAGCGGCGACGCGACCGACACCGCTCACGGCCCGACCCCCCCGCGTGCCCGCACCGGAGACACCGGACGATGCCCACGCCGTCGCGCTGGACGATCTCCGGGAGTGCGTGCTCGGTGCCCGGCCCGGCGAGCGTCGTGAGGAGCTCGGGGGCACCTCTTCCCAGGACACTCGACCGGGCGCAGTTGCAGGCCGCCGCCGAAGATGTTCGGGGGAGCCGCGAAGGAGTCCGCTACCGGAGCCGGGAGTGATGTCACCGGACACGGAGACCACGGCGAAATCGACCGACGACCGACGGCTTCGGTACGGCGCGCTGTCGGTCGCGGGGGGCGCGGCGAGTATGGTGCTCCTGTGGTACCTCCCGGGGGACCTGCTGCTGGCCGAGGTCGTCACGGCGCTTCTCGCGCTTGTGTTGCTGGTCACCGGGACGCTCGCGGTTGGGACCTCGGTGTCGCACCGCGCCGCCTGACCGCTCGACGCCACCCGAACCCCTTTCTCACCCCCACCCGACCGGCCACCCATGCACGCAGCAGTCCTGCGAGAACACGGTGAACCACTGGACGTGACCGAGGTCGACCCCCCGGAGCCGGACCCGGAGGGCGTCGTCGTCGAGGTCGAGGCGTGTGGCATCTGCCGGTCGGACTGGCACGGCTGGCAGGGCGAGTGGGGCTGGCTCGGCCTGGAGACCTCACCGGGGCAGATCCTCGGGCACGAGCCCGCGGGCCGGGTCGTCTCGGTCGGGCCGGAGGTCGAGCGGGTCCGCGAGGGCGACCACGTCGCCATCCCGTTCACGCTGGGCGACGGCTCCTGCGAGGAGTGTCGCACCGGGCACGGGAACACCTGCGAGAACACGCAGGCGCTCGGGTTCGTCGAGAGCGCCCCCGGCGCGTTCGCAGAACTCCTCCACGTTCCCCACGCCGACCACAACATCGTCCACCTGCCCGACGGCGTCTCCTCGACGGACATGGCGGGGCTGGGGTGTCGGTTCATGACCGCGTTCCACGGCCTCGCCCACCAGGCCCCCGTCGCGGCGGGTGACTGGGTGGCGGTCCACGGCTGCGGCGGCGTCGGCCTCTCGGCGGTCCACATCGCCGACGCGCTGGGCGCGAACGTCGTCGCGGTCGACCTCGACGACGACAAGCTCGCGACGGCGGCCGAACTGGGCGCGACCGAGACCATCAACGCCGGCACGACCGAGCGCGTCCCCCGCGAGATCAAGGGCATCTCCGACGGCGGCTGCCACGTCTCCGTCGACGCGCTCGGCATCGAGGAGACCTGCCGGAACTCCATCCTCGGCCTGGGCAAGCGCGGCACGCACGTCCAGATCGGCCTGACCTCGGCGGCCGAGGGTGGGGACATCTCGGTCCCCTCGGACCTGATGGTGATGCAGGAGATCGAGTTCGTCGGCTCGCTGGGCCTGCCGCCGACGCGCTACGACGAGATCTTCCGGATGGTCGCCACCGGCAAGATCGACCCCGGTGCCGTCGTCGGTGAGACCGTCGGGCTGGAGGACGTGAGCGACAAACTGGCGGCGATGACCGACTTCGAGACCGAGGGCATCCCGGTCGTCGACTCGTTCTGAGCCGGCGGCCCGGAGGGACCCGGGAATCGGCCGCGGTGCCGCGGCTCTACACGTCCTGAATCACGCCCGAGAACGGCCGGTGCCCGGGTGTCGCCCCTGGTTGTCGTGACCCGAGCGAACCACCAGGGCGCCCACCGCATGGGACCTTCACGGAAGGCGGGACTTAAACAGCGCGACCCTCGGGCAGTATTGCCGCCCGGCTGCCGCCCGAATGTCCCCCGGCCGCGGACCCTCGGTGGCCGCTTCCCGAGCGCCGCCCCCACGGCTCTCGCCGGGCCCCCGGGTCGCCCGGTCGAGCGAGCCCCAGCCACCTCGAAGAGCGGGACGGATCCGAAGCGGTTACGCCCCTGGCCGCCGCCCACGATGACGTGCCGGGGAACACCGAGTCCAACGGCGAGGGGCCGGCAGCGTGGTGGAACGAGCGCTACGAGTCGGAGGATATGCCCTGGGACACCGGCGAACCCCAGTCCGCACTCGTCGACGCAGTCGCGGAGCACGGGCTCTCGGGGCGGGTCCTCGACATCGGCTGTGGGACCGGGACGCACGCGCTGTGGGCCGCCGAGCGCGGCCACCCGGCCGTCGGCGTCGACATCTCCGAGCGGGGCATCGAGCGGGCGCAGGCGCGGGCGGCCGACCGGGATCTCGATGTCAGGTTCCAGGTCGGGAACGCGCTCGACCTCGACGACGATCTCGGGACCTTCGGGACGGTCCTCGACAGCGGCCTGTTCCACGCCTTCGAGGCCGACGGGCACGCCACCTACGCCGCGGAGGTCGCCGAGATACTCGAGTCCGGCGGGCGGTTGTTCCTCGTCGGGTTCGGCCCGGGCGCACCGACGGACTTCGGGCCGGTCCCGATGTCGCCGGCGGACGTGCGCCGGGCGTTCGCGGACGGGTGGCGTGAGCTGGTCTGTCGCGAGGCCACGTTCGAGACCCGTGCGATGGACGTTTCGGGGCTGCTCGCGGTGTTCGAGCGGGACTAGACGCTGGCCGGTGATGCCGCTCCGGAACACTGCGCCGACGCCAGGGGCTTGCCCGGCCGCGGTCGTCCCGAGGAAGTGACCCGCCCGCGGCACCGATCGCCATCGGCACCCCTTACTGCCGAGCCACGACCGACGGCGTCGTGCCCACGCCGGCGCTCGGTAATCCACGCTGAACGCGTGACAGCGATTCCCGTCTCGGACGGCGGTCCGGGCGCTCCCGGAGAGCGGGCGGCCCCTGGAAGCGACCCCCACCGAGATGCCGATACGGGGCAGCAGGTGCCGCACCGACCGGGGACGGGAAGAGCACGTGCGTGGGCCGGTGCCGCAGCCTCCCGGGCGGCCGCTTGCCGATTCCGGTAGCACGGACATATCCGAGGACCCGGTCGCCTCGCCCGGGTCGATACGTCCGTTGTACCTCGCAGCTATCCAATAGTGGTCAGGCCGGTCCCCGTTCGTGGCTCCGGTGCCGTCGAGATATGATGCGTATTACAATATCCCGGCGTTGCCACCGCTCGAACCATGCTATCCACAGGTGAGGTCGTACTCCAGACCGTTCCGGGCGTGCCGGCGTACATCGAGGAGACGGTGATCGGCATCCTGGACTTCCTGCCCCAGCTCATCGGCGCGGTAATCATCCTGCTCATCGGGTGGCTGATCGGTCGGCTCGTCGCAAGAGTCGTCCGGCGGGTCACCGACCGGACCAACGTCGACCAGCTCGTCATGAAGACACCGCTCGGCGGCGCGCTGGGTGGGTCGGAGAAGGCGGTCTCGCGGAGCCTCGGTCGCGTGGCGGCCTACTTCATCTACGCGCTGGCGATACTCGCAGCGGCGGACGCGCTCGCCGTCGAACTCCTCTCGGAGTGGATCGCGGCCGCCGTCTCGTACCTGCCGGCGTTCGTGGCTGGCGCGCTCATCATCGTCGTCGGGTTCATCCTCGCCGACTTCGTGGCCGACGTCGTCGCGCACACCGAGACGGTCACGGAGACCGGCTACACCGAGATGTTCGCCGACGGCCTGCGGGTGTTCCTCTACTTCGTCGCGACCGTCATCGGGCTCGGGACGATGGGTATCGACGTGCAGATACTCAACACCTTCGCGCAGGCCGCGGCCTGGGGCCTGGCTGCCGGCGTCGCGCTCGCCATCGGCATCGCGTTCGGCCTCGGCGGCCGGGATTACGTGGCCGCCAACATCGGCGACTGGCTCCCCGGACGCGCGGCCGACACCAGGCCGACCTCGGTGGGCCAGACCGACGGCGGGGAGGAAGCGACCGACTGATCCCCGGCACTCCCGCTCGGAACGCCCCGGACGCTCCCGACGGCGGTCCCACGGGCTGTCCGCGACCGTGGACCCTCACGACCCCATCGAGGAGCGGACGCTGCCGGAGTTCCGGCACCGCTGGTGCTGGCCGAACCGAACGGGTTCGGCTACCGCGACCGCCCGCTGTTCGAGAAGTGACCGTAGAGAGGCGACGGTGACAGGAATCGATGGACCCGCGGGAGGCTCGCGAGTGGAGCGAGTGAGGCCACGCGAGAGAACGACGTGAGTGGACTCGCGGGGATTTGAACCCCGGGCCTTCCCCGTGCCAGGGGGATGATCTACCGCTGATCTACGAGCCCGCGCATTCCGTTTTGAGTCCAGCCGCGGGCATAAACCCATCGTCATCCCGCGCGCGTGGCCCGCCGTGACACGGCCGTGGACAACGGAAACCGTTTAGTCGCTGAACGAACCAGAACGCGTGGGAACAGCACAGCCGCATATCCGACCTGCCGTCCGTTCGGGCGGCTTGGGAGTGCGGCGGTGCCGGCCGACAGCGGCGCTGCGCCGCATCCGGCCACAGCATCGCAGCCCACGCGGGCGGCACCACGAGGTGCACGCCACGGGGCACGCGGCTCGTGCGGTTCCAATCACACAGACGAGAGTATACACATGGCACGAATGCACACCCGCCGTCGCGGCTCGTCCGGTTCGGACAAGCCCGCGACCGACGAACCGCCGGAGTGGAGCGACGTGGACGCCGACGCGGTCGAGGACCGCGTCGTCGAACTCGCAGAACAGGGGCACGACCCGTCCCAGATCGGGATGAAGCTGCGCGACGAGGGCGTCCAGGGGACGCCGATTCCCGACGTCAAGCTCGCCACGGACAAGAAGGTCACCGAGATCCTCGAGGAGAACGACGCCTCGCCCGAGGTCCCGGAGGACCTCTACAACCTGCTCGAGCGCGCCGTGCGCCTGCGCGAGCATATGGACGAGAACCCCGGCGACGCGCAGAACAAGCGCGCGCTCCAGAATACGGAGTCGAAGATCCGGCGCCTCGCCAACTACTACCGCGGCGACGAGCTGGACGAGGACTTCAGGTACACGTACGAGTTCGCGAAGGAGCTCACCGAGTAACCCCCTCCCCACCAATGGCCGCCGCCGACCCGTCCGACGGGCACGCCCCCGGTGCGAGCGTCGCCGCCGCCTGCCGCGATGCCGGCCTCGTCCGGCTCGTGGCGACGAGCGACGGCGACGCCCTCGCGGCGACGGGCGTCCTCGCGCGGGCGCTCTCGGCGGCCGGCATCCCGTTCCAGGCCTCGGTCCGGTCGTTCCCGGGTGACGCACTCGGCGACGGCACGGACGCGGACGTGACGGTGACCGTCGGTGCGACCGGCGGCGACGTCGCGCTCGACGCCCACCCCGCGAGTCCGGCGGCCTACGCGGCCGCCCGGGAACTCGTCCCCGACGCCGCCGACCCGACGCTCGCGCTCGCGGGCGTCCTCGCGGCCCGCGCCGCGCCGGGCGACGACCCGACGACGCTGGCCGAGGACGCTACCGCAGCGGGCTGCGAGCAGCGGCCCGGCGTGGGCGTCCCGACCGCGGACCTCGTCGACGGGCTGGCGCACACGACGTTCGTCTACACCCCCGACTCGGGTGACACCGAGGCGTACCGCACGGCACTCGCCGAGCGCGACCTGCCGACCGAGCGGACCGCCGACATCGATGACGATGCCGGCCGCCGGCTGGCGTCGCTGCTGGCGTTCGACGCCGTCCGGTCCGGCGAGGCACCGCCCCGCGCCGCCGACGCGGTCGAGCGCGCGCTCCGGCCCCACGCCGGCGCGCGCTGTCCGTTCGCGACGGTCGAGGGGTACGCCGGCGTGCTCGACGCGGTCGCGCGCCGCGCCCCCGGAACGGGCGTGGCGCTCGCGCTCGGGCACGATGCCCGCGAGGCCGCGCTCGACGCGTGGCGCGAACACGCGAGCGCCGCCCACCGCGCGGTCCGGGCGGCCGACACGAGCCGATACGACGGCTGCGTCGCGGTGGTCACGCGGACGGGCCCGGTCGAGACGGTCGCCCGCCTCGTCCGGGACTTCCGCTCGCCCGAGCCCGCCGTCCTCGTCGTCGGCGACGGGGAGGCCGCGGCCGCGGGCGATGCCGTCGACGTCGGCGCGGCGCTGCGGACGACTGCAGCCACCGCGAACGGAACGAGCCACGCGCGCGGCGAGACCGCGTACGCCCGGCTGGACACGAGCGACCCCGCGGGACTGATCGACGCGTTCCGGGAGGGACTGGCATGAGCGGGACCGACGCTGCCGGTGACGGCACGGACGGTGTCCGCAAGCGTGCCACCATCCGGACGCACCACGACGACCCCGCGGTCGTCGCACGAGCGGTCCGCCCGGACAACACGGACGCGATGGAGACCGACGTGACCGAGGACCGCGTCGTCACGCGCATCGAGCGCCCGACGACCGGCGGCCTGCGGTCGACCGTCGACGACTACGTGGTCAACCTCCGCGTGGCCGAGCGGGTCGCGGCGACCGCCCGCGGCGAGGACGCGACGGTGGACGAGGTGCGTGCGGACCCAGTATCGGACGGCACGAACGACAGCGACATCACCACAGACGACACACACGACACATGAGCGAACGAAGCGTCTCCCGACGGAAACAGGAGAAGCGGTGGTACACCGTGCTCGCGCCGGAGCAGTTCGACCGGCAGGAGCTCGGCCGCACCCCCGCCGACGAACCCGAACAGCTCTACGACCGCACCATCGAGACCACGCTGGGCGAACTGGAGAACGACGCCAGCGAGAACAACACGAAGCTGACGTTCCAGATCAACGACGTCGGCTCGGACTCGGCGTACACGGAGTTCGTCAAGCACGAACTCACCCGCGACTACCTGCGCTCGCTGGTCCGCCGTGGCTCCTCGAAGATCGCCACCTACGAGACCGTGCTGTCGACGGACGACTACCGCGTCCAGATCCAGCCGGTCGCGTTCACCACCAAGAAGGCCGACCACTCCCAGGAGAAGGCGATCCGCCGGACGATGATCGACCTGACCCGCGAGGCCGCGGAGGACCGGACCTTCGAGGAGCTCGTGGACGCGGTCGTCAACGGCCAGCTCTCCTCGGCCATCTACGCCGAGGCCAAGACCATCTACCCGCTCCGCCGGGTCGAGGTCCAGAAGATGACGCTCGAGGCGCGGCCCGAGGAGGTCGCCGAGGAGGAGGAGACCGCCGTCGCCGTCGAGGACGAGGACGTCGAGGTCTGACGCCGCGAGTCCTTCGCTTTCTTCACCCCCCGCCAGTGACGACGCCGCGTGGCGAGCCCTACTCCGTGACGACGATGGTCCCCACCATCCCGGCGGCCTCGTGCGGGATGCAGTAGTAGCCGTGCTCGCCGGCGACCTCGAAGGTGTGCTCGTAGGTCTCGCCGGGGCGGATGTTCCCCTGGTTCGGCCAGCCGTCCACCGCGGCGTCCTCGGAGTCGAAGCCGCCGGAGGCGAAGTAGTCGGCCCCGTCGGGGATCGCGCCCTCGGTCGCCGTGACGCTGTGGCCCCGGCTCCCGACGTTCCCCCAGACGACCGTCTCGCCGACCGGCACCTCGTACTCGACCGGCCGGAAGGCGTTGTGGGCCATCCCCACGTCGTAGTCGTCCTCGTCGAGCTGTGCGGTGGTGGTGCCACAGCCCGCGAGGCCGACCGCGGCCGCGGTGCCCGCCGTCGCGAGGAACGTCCGTCGGTTCATCGTCCACATCTTGGTTGTGGCGGGGCTTAGGCGGCGTGGTTCGGTCCTCGAAGCCGACGGGTTGCACTTGTCATGTTGATGACTCGGATGCGTTCCAGTGGCTGCATCTTTCGGATTGAACTGGCAGAATAGATAATATATAAGTAATTTATTTGTATTATGTAGGAATTTAATGTTGGGTGTTTGAAGTATCTGATAAAGATTGTATTCTCACGACAGCCACGAGGGAACCGTGTAGAAAGCCCCCGCCCGCTCGACCGGCCGCGCCTCGCTGCGGTCCTCACTCCGGTCGCTCCGCTCCCTCCATTGCGGTCCTTGCGTCGTCGAGGCCGGGTCGAGGCGGATTGTCGGCTTCGCCGACGATCTATTCGCTGGCGGCTACGCCGCCAGCCGGGCGGCCCCTTTCAGTCCCGCCCCGTTGCTGGTTCGTCCGAGCGTCCGCACGTGGGGGTTCCAGCAGAGTGCTAGTGGCCCCACACCTCCCCGCGTCAGCGGCGGCCGTGTTCCGGCACGCTCGCTAGCGCGAGCGGCCTCCACAGCGGGGCCGCTGGCGCGCTTCCTGGTCCCGGAACCGGCCGACCGACCCAGCCGCTCGGCTGGTGCGTGCCAGCCCCGTCAGCCGCACCGGCGCGCGCTGGGGGTCGACGACCGCCCACGGGAGCGGCTTCATGCCGCGAGCACTACGGCGGTCGTCGGCCGCCTCTAAGCGCGCGAGGGCTGAGGAGCGCAGCGAAGCGAGCACCGCAAGCGGCTGGGGAGGTGTGAGGCCCACGGACCCGACTGACCCACGTGCGGTCCTGGTGGACTTCCGAAGGGCGAACCCGCTCGACCCAGCCCGGACCCGGCAAGCACCGCAGTGGAACGAGCGGAGCGAGTGGAGCGAGGAGCGCAGCCGTCGCCGAAGGCGATGCAAGCGAAGGGAGCGGAGCGACCGGAGCGAGCAGGTCCCGGATGGTCGAGCGGGTGAGGGCTTCGGGAGCAATCTCGCTGTGGTCGGACGCGCCCGTACCAGAGAGCGGGTGAGGGCTTCGGGAGCAATCTCGCTGTGGTCGGACGCGCCCGTACCAGAGAGCGGGTGAGGGCTTCGGGAGCAATCTCGCTGTGGTCGGACGCGCCCGTACCAGAGAGCGGGTGAGGGCTTCGGGAGCAATCTCGCTGTGGTCGGACGCGCCCGTACCAGAGAGCGGGTGAGGGCTTCGGGAGCGGGTCCGTCGGAGCCCCCACACCAATCCGCCGAAATCAGGCCCCTGCTCTCAGATCCACTGCGTGAACGAGTCGGTCGCCTCGCTCAGCTCGATGTACTCCCACTGCATCGCCTCGACGGCCTCGTGGAAGCTCTCGCCGTGGTTCATCCCGGCGCGGACGCGGTGTTTCTTCCAGACGCTGGGCGTGATGGCGGCCACCTGGCGGGCCTCCAGCGGCGCGATCCAGCGGTCGATCTCCGTCCCGGGGAAGCCCGCCTCCTCCAGGCCCGTGCGGGCGAGCGACAGGAGTTCGTCGAGGGCGATGTCGGGGTTGTCCGTCCGGTCGCCCTCGGCGGTGATCCACGGGAGGTCGGCCCCGGGCCCCTCGGCGACGGCGTTGTAGAACGAGTCGCGCGCGTCCGCCCACGGCAGCTCCAGCAGCGGGTGGTCGGTCGCGTCCAGCCCGCGGAGCGCGCCCGCCACCATCGCCTGCACGGAGACGCAGTCCCGGACCGTCGGCTGGGTCGGGACCGGCCGGAACTCCAGCCGGACCGAGCGGTCGTCGTTGCCGTTCGACGGGCCGTCCCCGTCCGAGGGCGTATCGCCGCCGAACACCGGCCGGACCCAGCGCCAGAAGGTGCCGTGCTTGTGGGCGAACTCCGGGAACCGCTGGCGGTAGGGGTCGTCGTCGGCCACGTCCTCCGGGTCGGTACAGAACGGGGCGAACGTCTCGTCGGCCTCGATGGCCCGGACCGCCTCCTCTGCGTCCGCGACGTCCGCTGGGACCCGGACCTTCTCGATGCCGGGCGGGTTGATGCTGTCCTCGTACACCGGCACGCGGAGTTCGTGAGGGCCCGAGAGCACCGCCTCGGCGTCGACGGCCTCGGGGTAGAGGTCGGCCGGGAGGAACGGGCTGTTCGCCGTCAGCGCCACCGCCGGGCCGAGGATGCGGGTGGCGTAGCGGAGGTAGCGTCCGACGTCGGCGGCCGCGGGCACCTGCAGGTGGGGCTGGACCGAGGTGGCGAGCGACTCGACCAGGATGGAGGGGAGCCGGTGGTCGGCGCCCGGGACGTCCAGCGGGATGCCGTTGTCCATCCGGCGGAGCGTGTCCGCGTCGAGCGCGTGATAGCGCGCGTTCCGCGTCATGTTCGCGGCGAGCCAGACCCCGTCGCGGGCCTCGCCCGCCGAGAGATAGACGCTGGTCCCGGTCGCCGGCGGGACACTCCACATCGCGTCCAGCACCGGGCGGACCTGGCCGGCCCGCGGGTCGTCGGTTCCGTCGCGCGCGGCCCCGTCATCCCGTTCGGCCGCACCCTCGCGGTCGGCCGCGCCCGCCGCCGCGATGGCCTCGCGGGCGTCGGCGACGGCGTCGTGGAGGCGCTGGAACTGCCGGTCCAGCCCCGCCGGCGACAGCACGTCCGGCGGCGTGTTCACCTCGAGGTTGTGCCGGCCCAGCTCCGGCGCGAACCCGCCGTCCTCGGGCGCACCCTCGGGGACGTGGCAGAGCTGCGCGCGCCCGTCGACGGTGTAGGCCTCCAGCTCCAGCCCGACCGCGTAGTCCTCGTTGTCGAGCCGCCCGGCCGCGCAGTCCTCGGCCACCCGGTCGGCCTGCTCGGCGACCCGCTCGTTGAACCGGTCGTAGGTCTCCGGCGCCAGCGCCTCCCGGACGGCCGCGACCAGCCGGTCCCGCTCACCGTCGTCGGACCCCCGCCCGCCCCGACCCGGCTCACCTTCGTCCATGCGGGGCCCGACGACCCCCTGCCCTAAAGCACCCCCGCCCGTCGCAAGAACGACGCGCCCCAGCCGTCGGCGGCGCGAGGGTTTTGTCGCCCCGGTACCGAGGGACCGGTCGTGCAGGACCAGCGCGAGCAGGTAGTGGCGGCGGTCTGCGAGCGCGCGCTGGGCGCGACGCCCGCCACCGTCCGCGACCTCCCGACAGGCAACTCGAAGCGGACCGCGCTCGTCACGCTCGACGACGGCCGCGAGGTCGTCGTCCAGTACCGCGGCCGCGAGCGGTCGCTCGCCGCGGAGGCCGCCGTCACGCGCGCCGTCGCCGCGCGGACGGACGTGCCCGTCGCCCCCGTCCTCGGCACGGGCACCGTCGAGGACCTCGGGGTCACGTATCTGGTCACCGAGCACGTCGCCGGGGACGACCTCCACGAGCGCTTCGCCGGCCTCGGTCCCGAACACCGCTCGGTGCTCGCGCGGACGCTCGGCCGGTGTCTCGCGGCCGTCCACGACGCCTTCGCGTTCGACGCGCCCGGGCGGGTCGCGGGGACCGACGACGGCGACGCGCTCGGCGTCCCGGAGCCGCTCCCGGCGGGCGCGTTCTACCGGGAGTATCTGGACCGCGCGCTGGCGGACTGGCCGGGCGCGCTGGCGGCGCTGGAACCCCGCGTCGAGACGGCGCTCGGCGACCGGCTCGACGAGCTTCCGGCCGACGAGGCCCGCCTGTTCCCCTGGGACTACCGACCGGGCAACGTCATCGTCCAGGGCGGGGCTGGACCGGCCGGCGGTGACGGGTCGCTCGGCGCGGACGACCCGCCCGAGGTGGCCGCGGTGCTGGACTGGGACGAACCGCTCGCGGCCCACCCTGGCCTCTCGGTGGCGAAGGCGGAGTTCACGCTCTGTGACTGGTACGTCCGGAGCGAGGCCGACGTTCGGGCGCTCCGCGAGGCGTACCGGGCGGGCTACCGCGAGGTCCGCCCGTACCCGGACGATGCCGCCGACGCGTTCCGGCTGCTGGGGATCGTCGCCTCCGCGGCCGACTCGCGGGGCGAGGTGACGCGGCCGCGCTACCCCATCGTCGACGCCGACGCCGCGGTCGCGTTCCACCGCGAGCGCATCGAGGCGGTGCTGGAGCGACTCGGATGAGCGGAGACGGCTCCATCGACCGTAGGGTTTGAAGCCGTCGGCCGGCCACCGACCACGCAAGGATGTCTGGCTCGGAACTCGCCGCGCGGGTACGGGAGTCGCTGGACGCGGACCGCGAGGCGTTCGCCGCCCGCGTCGAGTCGGAGGTCGAGGACCTCAAGCGCGAGGTCGAGCAGGGGACCTTCGACAACTCGCAGGCCATCGTCGGCCTGGAGTACGAGTTCTACGCCGTCGACGCGGAGACGGACGCCCTGAAGCGGGTGCCCCGGCGGCTGCTGGAGTACATCGGCTTCGAGAAGGAACTCGGCCTGCACAACGCCGAGATGCAGACCTCGCCCCAGCCCTGCTCGGCGTACGGCCTGCGCGCGACCGAGCGCGAGGTGCAGGCGAAACTGGAGGCCGCGCAGGACGCCTGCGAGCCCGAGGGGATGGTGCTGGTCAGCGACGGGATGTGGACGGTCCCGCCGGTCGGCGAGACTGCGGGCTCGTACCTCGCCGACAGCATCGAGGAGGACGGCGTCGTGCTGGCGACGAACATGAGCGACGCGGTCCGCTACCACGCCATGGCCAACACCGGCTTCAAGGAGGACATGAGCCTGGACGCCCCGCACGTCCACCTCGACGCCCGGACGGTGATGCCCGAGAGCCTCATCACCTCCATCCAGCCCCACTACCAGATGAGCCAGGCCGCGGACCTCCCCGAGCGGTTCCGCTACGCCCTGCGTGTGGCGGGGCCACTGGTGGCGCTGGCCGTCAACAGCCCGTTCTTCCCGCCGGACCTCTACGACACGGACGACGCCCAGGAGATCCTGACCGGCTGCGCGATGGAGAACCGCGTCACCGTCTTCGAGTCCGTCCTCAACCCGGACGGCGCCGACCCGAAGGTGACCTTCCCCCGCGACGTCGAGCACATCGACGAGGTCATCGACCGCATCGCGGCCGACCGCACCGTCGTCCCGATGCTGCAGGAGGACGCCGGCCGGTTCGACGACCGGTTCGCGCACTTCCGGCACAAGCACGGCACCTACTGGCGGTGGGTCCGCCCCGTCCTCGATGGCCCATCCCGGGCCGGCGCCAACGCCCGCATCGAGTTCCGCCCCCTGCCCGCCCAGCCGACCGTACGCGACTCCATGGCCTTCCTCGCGGTCTTCGCGGGGCTGATGGAGTCGCTCCCGCGGCGCGAGCACCCCCTCCGCTCGCTCCCCTGGGAGGACGCCCGCGACAACTTCTACGCCGCCGTCGCGGACGGCCTGGAGGCGGACCTCACGTGGGTCACGCTGGAGGGGACCGAGACGACGGACGCGGCCGTCCTGTTCGAGGAACTGTTCGATGCCGCCCGGGACGGCCTGGAACTCCGGGGGCTGAGCGACGAGGACGTGGAGCGCTACGTCCGCCCGCTGGAGGCCCGCTGGGAGGCCGGCCTCACGCCGGCGCGCTGGAAACACCGCGAGGTCGCCCGCCGGGTCAACCACGGCGTCCCGCTCGCCCAGGCCATCTGGGGTATGCAGGCCGACTACATCGACTGGCAGCGCGAGACGCTCATCCAGGGCTGCTTCACCGAGTGGATCGACGGGTAGGTCGGTCCCGGCCGTCTCGCTACCCGGAGTCGCCCGTGGAAGCGTCCGACGCTGCGTCCGTGCCGCCGTCGTCCTCGACGTACCGGGTCCGGTACCAGCCCCCGACGAGGATACTCACCCCGCCGAGGATACCGAGCCAGTTCACGAGATGGGCGTACTCGCTGTAGCCCGCCAGCGCCAGCAGGCCGTTGTCCTGCGGGCCGACGGCCGTTCCGGTCAGGAGCAACGAGCAGAGGAGGGCGAGGAGCCCCAGTCCGGCGACCGGGAGCACCAGCCGTCGGTACCACCAGTCGTGGTTCATCGGCCCGTGACCGTCGCGTTCGTCGATTCGCGCGGCCAGTCCGACTCGCTCATGAGGTGGCCACAGCGCGGGTCCCAGTTCCCCGACCCGCCGCCGCTGCAGGCGGTCGGCTGCCCGTCGAGACGGAAGAGGACCCGCGTCCCACGCGGGCCGTCGGGGGCGCGAACGGCGATCCGGTAGGCGATCTGCCCGGCACAGCGTGGCTCGCCCGTCGGTTCGTGGGTGGTGAGTTCGACGCGGTACGTGGCGAAACCGGCCTGGGCGGGGGAGGTCCGGGCGACCGCGGCCCTCAACTCGGTTCGGGGCGAGGCCGTCTCGATGGTGTCGGTCACCACGACGGTCCCGTTCGGGCCGTCGCTGGTCCCGGCCCGGTCCTGCAGGTCGCCACGGCAGCCGCGGTCGGTCACCTCCAGCGCCGTCACCGTCGGCTCGGCGTCGGTCGGCGGCGGGGCGAACGGGCCGACGGCGCCCGCCGCGGCCACGGCGGTTCCGGCCACCAGCGCGCCGAGCAGGAGCGGACCGAGCCACGCCAGCGGGTCGTCGGGGAGGGCATCGGGGGTCACGGCCTCATCTGCCGGCGCCATCCCGGTAAAACACCCGGCCGGGCGAGCGGTGCTGTTCGGAGCAGGATGCCCGTTCCGCCTCCGCATGGAGTCAGCAGATCCGAACACCACCGCCGATCTGCCCCGTACACCTTTGTAGGGGTAGTGACATCTTCAGTCATCATGGGGAACGGGATTCGGGAAGCCGGCCGTCAGTTCGTTCGAGAGACCCAGCACCGACGGCCGACGGGCAGGAACGCCACGACCCGGTCGACACCGGCAGGGAACCCACAACGCCCCTGCACACGGCCGGTGCCCGAACGGCCACGGTCGGTGCACCCTGCGCCCGCCTTCCCGGGGTCGGGGGAGCGGTGATCCGTGATGACGTCACCGACGGATGACGGGGAGAGGGGTCGTCCCCACCGGGAAGGGACGACGCCGGACGGTCGCTCGACGCTCGGATGCCGAGGGGGTGCCCTCCTCCTGCTGGCCCTGGTCGGGGCTGCCGTGGTCCTCGCGAGCCCGGTCGCCGGTGCGAGCCCGACGAACGACCTGGTGGACGGTGCCGGCGAAGGGCCGGCGGCGCTCGCCACGCCCAGTCCGGTCGCCGACTGCACCGTCTCGGAGACGAGCGTTCAGGTCGGGGAATCGGTCACCCTCGACGCCTCCGCGTCGGAGAACGCCGACGACTTCCAGTACGACCGCTACGGCGACACCTCCTTCGGCGAGTACACCGCCCAGCGTTCGCGAACGGTCGCGTACTCCGAGCCGGGGACCTACGAACCACGGGTGAAGGTCTGGTCGTACAGCGGCACCGAGAGCAGCGACATCGACACCTGTGGCACCGTCACCGTGACCGGATCGACCCCGACCTCGACGCCAGCGTCCGGCGTAGTCGCCAACTGTACCGCGTCGGAGACGACCGTCCAGGTCGGGGAGTCGGTGACCCTCGTCGCATCCGGGTCCGAGCACGCCGAGGACTTCCAGTACGACCGCTACGGCGACGCCTCCTTCGGCGAGTACACCACCCAGAGCATCCGCACGGTCGCGTACGCCGAACCCGGCACATACGAGCCACGCGTGCGGGTCTGGTCGTACAGCGGCGGCGCCGAGACCAGCGACATCGACACCTGTGGCACCGTCACCGTCACCGACGCGACGCCCACCCCGACGCCGACACCCGCCCCGACGTCGACGCCCACTCCGGCATCGACGGCATCGCTCACCGCGACAGCCACCTCGTCGCCGACACCGACGGCGACGCCTCGAGCCGACGGGCCAGCCAGCACCCCCACGCCGACGGGGACCGCGGTACCGACCACCACGGGACCGCCGGGGACGGAGACGCCGACACCATCGACCGGGACATCCACCCAGGCGTCGGCGACGGGAACCGCCGCCGGCGGGACGTGGTTCCAGTACGAATCGAGCGGGAACGACTCGGTCACGCTTCTGGCACAACCGGCGGTGGCGCGGGAGGACGTCGAGACGTACGGCTGGGACATCGACGGCGACGGGACCGTCGACCGGCGAGGGCACTCCCTCGAACTCCCCGGGGCGACGGGCGCCGAGACGGCCGTCACGCTGCTGGTGGAGCGAGTCGACGGGAGCACGGCGAGCGTCACGAGGGACGTGCCGGTGGCGGCCCTCGCCGGCGGGACGGCGGCACCCGACCGGGCGGTTACGGCGGCCGGCGCGGATGACGGCCCCCCGGTTCCGGTGCTCCTCGGCCTCCTGTTGCTCGTCCTGTTCTTCGTCCTCGCGGCGCTGGTGGTCGCCCGGTCACAACAGGACGACTGAGCACCCGGTCCCGGCCCGGGGCGCTGGATGGTGCTGGGGCGCCCTCGTGCTCCGGAGGCTGGTATCTCCCCCATAATCACGGTTCTGTTATTCATATCGAAGATGAGAAGATACTTGCAGGCGTACTCCCGTGTTCCGTCCGTGTACACCGGCATCGTTGAAGCGACGGGTACCGTGCGCGAGACGACCGCTGTCGACGGCGGCCATCGACTCCGGCTGGGGACCCCGTTCACCGACATCCAGCCCGGGGACAGCGTGGCCGTCCACGGCGTCTGTCTGACCGCCGAGCAGGTCGGCGACGGCTGGTTCGAGGCGTTCTGTTCGGCGGAGACCGTCGACCGGACGTACCTCGCCGACCTGCCGGCGGGGAGCGCCGTGAACATAGAGCGGCCGGTCCGGGCGGACGACCGGCTGGACGGGCACGTGGTCAAGGGGACCGTCGACACCGTGACCTCGGTGCGGGCCGTCGAGCGCGACGGCGATACGGTCCGGTACCGGTTGGAGCGGCCCGACGAGCCGTATCTGGTGGAGAAGGGTGCGGTCGCGCTGGACGGCGCCAGTCTCACCGTGACCGACGTGACACCCCGGGAGTTCGCCGTGGCGACGATCCCGGAGACCCGCGAACGGACGACGCTGAGCGGGAAGGCACCCGGCGACCCCGTCCACGTCGAGTTCGACGTGCTCGCCCGGTACGCCCGGGCCACGCGGCCGACGGCGGCGGACTGAGCGCGCCGCGACATTCATCTACCCCGGTCGCTTACCTATGGTAAGTGCAGGCCGTCCGTAGCGTCGCCGCCGTCGACCGGCCAGGCGACCACTCCCCCCATCCGTTCCGCCGACGACGACGCCCGACCCCCGGGTCGCCAGTCCGCCAGCCCGGCGCCCGGAGGCGCCCGTGAGCCCGCCGCCACACCGGCCGAGCGGCCCCTCGTCGTTCGAGTACCCCGACGACGCGCCGGACCCGATGGCGCGGCTGTTCCGCAGCTACGGTGCGGCCGACCTCCACCTGTTCGCGGTCGGGCTCGTCACGAGCGTGCTCGGCCGGTTCGCCAACCTGCTCCCGCCGCTGGTGCTGGGCGTGGCCATCGACGCCGTCTTCACGCAGCGGGCGCCCTACCGGCTCCCGCTCGTCCCGCCGGAGTGGATCCCGACCGGGACCGACGCGCAGCTGTGGCTCTCGGCCGGACTCATCGTCGTCGCCTTCCTCGTCAGCGTCACGTTCGGCTGGGCGCAGGGCGTCTCGCTGTCGCTGTTCTCGAATCGGGTCCAGCACCGCGTCCGGACGGACGCGTACCGCGCGACCCAGCGCCTCGACATGGCGTTCTTCGACGAGGAGCGCACCGGGGAACTGTTGAGCGTGCTGGAGGGCGACGTGCGGAACCTCCGGGCGTTCCTCAACGGGACCGTCTCGGGCGCCATCCAGCTCGTCGTCACCGTCGTCGGCATCGCGGCGCTGCTGTTCTACCTGAACGCGCAGCTGGCACTGGTGACCCTGGTCGCGGTCCCGCTGCTCGGCGCGTTCACGCTCTGGTTCATGCGCACCGTGCGGCCGCGGTACCGCGCCCTGCGGGCCAGCGTCGGCGGGCTCAACAGCCGGCTGGAGACCAACATCCAGGGCATCGAGGTCATCAAGTCGACCGGAACCGAGACCTACGAGGACGACCGCGTCACGGACGCCTCCTGGGCCTACTACCTGCGGACGTGGGACGTGGCCCGCCTGGAGTACCTCTACCAGCCGGGGATGGACCTGCTTGCGGGTGTCGCCTTCGCGACCACGTTCGTGCTGGGCGGATACTGGCTCGTCGTCGGGCCGCCGCCGGGGTTCTCGGGGACGCTGCTGCCCGGCGAGTTCGTCACGTTCCTGTTCATGACCCAGCGGTTCGTCGACCCGCTCGCGGGGCTGGGGCGCATCGTCGACTCCTACGAGAACGCCCGTGCATCCGGCGAGCGCATCTTCGGCCTGATGGACCGCCCCAGCGCCGTCGCCGACTCGGACGGCGAGGTGCCGCTCGACCCGGACTCGGTCCGGGGGCGCGTCGAGTACGACGCCGTGGACTTCCGGTACGGTGACGACCCGGACGGCGACCTCGTCCTGCACGACCTCTCGTTCGTCGCGGAGCCGGGCGAGACGGTCGCGTTCGTCGGCCCGACGGGCGCGGGGAAGTCGACGGCCGCGAAGCTCCTCCTGCGGCTGTACGACCCCGTCGACGGCACCGTGCGACTCGACGGCCGCGACGTGCGCGACTACCGGGCCCGCGACCTCCGGCGGGCGGTCGGCTACGTCTCGCAGGACGTGTTCCTCTTCGACGGCACGGTCGCCGAGAACGTCCGGTACGGCCGGTTCGACGCGACCGACGACGAGGTCCGCGAGGCGTGCGTCGCCGCCGAGGCCGACCGCTTCGTCCGCGAGTTGCCCGACGGCTACGACACGCGCGTCGGCGAGCGCGGCGTCAAACTGTCGGGCGGCCAGCGCCAGCGCATCGCCATCGCCCGCGCGCTCCTGCAGGACCCCGCCGTCCTGGTGCTGGACGAAGCGACGTCGGCCGTCGACACCGCCACGGAGGTCGCCATCCAGCGCGCGCTCGACCGCCTGACCGAGGGCCGGACGACGGTCACCATCGCCCACCGGCTGTCGACGGTGCGCGACGCCGACGGGATACTCGTGCTGGAGGGCGGCCGCGTCGTCGAGCGCGGCACGCACGACGACCTCGTCGACGAGGGGGGCCTCTACGCGACGCTGTGGGCGGTGCAGATCGGTGAGACCGACCGCCTGCCACCGGCGCTGCTGGAGCGCATCGAGCGGGCCGCGGTCGAGGGAGGCAGCGACGACTGAGACGAGGGCTCATCCCGTCTCGCCCGGAACCGGCACGCACTTGCCGGTCACTCCCGCACCGTCGTCCATGTACGTCGGACGCCTGCTCGTGGTCGGCCCCGAGACGGCCGCCTACCGCGTCTCCTCGCGCTCGTTCCCCAACCGCCAGGCGACCGTCCGCGAGGACGGCGCGACGGTCACCATCGAACCCACGCCGGACGCCCCGCCCAGCGACAACCCCTACATCTCCTACAACTGCCTCCGGACCGTCGAGACCCCCGCCGGCGAGGCGACCGCCATCGGCAACGGGTCGCACGTCGACCCCGTGGCCGAGAAACTCGGCCTCGGCTACCCGCCCCGGGACGCGCTGGTGACGGCGCTGCACGCGCTCGACTTCGAGAAGGACGACTACGACACGCCCCGCATCGCGGGCGTCCTGGGCCCGGACGGCGCCTACATCGGCACCGTCCGCCGCGACGCCCTGCTCGTCCGGGAGGTCGACGAACCGACGCTGGTCGCGACCTACGAGGAGAACGCCCCGACGGCCTTCGACTTCGACGCCGACGACGCCGAGGACGCCGCCCGGGCCGCCTACGACCTCGACTTCGAGCACGCGGTCTGTGCGGCCGCCGCGACCCGCGACGGCGACGGGTTCGACGTGGCGGCGTTCACGCCAGATAATTAAACAAATCAAGAATATTCCAGAAGATGGAGATTTTGAATAGTTACCAGACTGCTTCCCGGATTATCGATTGCGGCTCGGTAGCCGGTGGAACCAGCGTCTGACGTTTCCACTGTTTCAACTGCCGCCCCTGATTTCGACTCGAACCGGCACTCCCCGGGTCGTACAACTGCCACCCACCACGTCAGACGCTTCCACTGTTTCGGGTGGAGCCCCTCGCTTCGGGTGGACACGGAGCGGTGACACACCACACGCCGGGTTCATGCCCGGGGGCCGTCTCTCGCCCGGTAGATGCGACTGGGCGTCCTCGCGGATATCCACGCCAACCACCCGGCGCTGGAGGCCGTGCTCGCGGACCTGCCGCCCGTCGACGGGCTGGTCTGTGCCGGCGACGTCGTTGGCTACGGGCCCCACCCGGCCGAGTGCGTCGAGCGACTCCGCGAGTGGGACGGCCGACTCGTCGCCGTGCAGGGGAACCACGACCGGGCGGTCGCCGCCGGGGCGGACATCGGCGACGGGATGGCCGGCGCCGGAGTGCGCCACGCCCGGGCCGAACTCGACGCCGACGCGCTCGGGTGGCTCGACGGCCTCCCGGCCGTCCGGACGGCGTTCGACGGATGCCTGCGGGTCGCACACGGGCATCCCGGGGACCCGGACCGCTACGTCTACCCGTCACTGTTCGACGAGTCGCTGCTGGCGGACGAGCGGGTGCTCGTACTCGGGCACACGCACGTCCAGGCGAGCGCGGCGTTCGAGCGGGCGGGCTGGGCCGGCTCCGAACGGCGGCTCATCCTGAACCCGGGGAGCGTCGGCCAGCCCCGCGACGGCGACCCGGACGCGGCGTACGCCACGCTGACGCTGGATGGGGGCGGGGCCAGCCCCGAGGTGACCCTCCATCGGGTGCCGTACGACGTCGAGCGGACGGTCCGGGACCTCCGGGACGCCGGACTCCCCACGTCGGCCGGCGAACGGCTCCGGAAGGGGGCCTGAGTGGTCGACGGACGTATGCCAGTTCCGGCCCAAGTGACACCCATCGATGACCCGGGAGGCAGCGCCCCCTGACGGCGGCGGAGACGGTGAGTGCCGCGAGCGGATGCTGGCGTCGCTGCTGGACGCGACCCAGGAGCTGATGGTCGCTCGGGACGCCGACGCCATCGCGCAGGTGGCCGTCGACGCCGCCCGGGACCGGCTCGGGTACGAACTCGTCGGTGTCCACCTCCTCCCGGATGCCCCCCGGCCCGAGGGCGACGGCGGCGGGCCGAACTCGCCCGAGGGGCTGGTCCCCATCGCGTGGACCGAGCCGCTGGTCGCGCTCATCGGACAGGACCCGCCGCCGACCATCGAGCCGGGGACGGGGGTCGCGTGGGAGAGCTTCGAGGAGGGGTCGCTCCGGGTCTTCGACGACCTCCGGACGGCCGAGGTGGAGCTGATGGACCCGGAGACGGCGTTCCGGAGCGAGCTGCACGTCCCGCTGGGGCGCCACGGCATCCTCATCGTCGGGTCGGCCGAGGTCGACGAGTTCGACGCCGGAGACGTCTACTTCGCGCGCATCCTCGCCGCCAACACCACTGCCGCGCTCGAGAACCTCGCCGCCCGCCGGGCCATCGAGGCCCGCGAGCAGGAACTGGCCCGGCAGAACCGCCGCCTCGAGGAGTTCGCGGACGTCATCAGCCACGACCTGCGGAACCCGCTGGCGGTCGCACAGGCGACCATCGAGATGGGGCTCGAGACCGGCGAGGCGGCGGAGTTCGAGAAGACGCGCGACGCGCTCGACCGGATGGAGGCGCTCGTCGACGGCCTCCTCACGCTCGCGAAGGAGGGCCGCGCCGTCGGCGATCCCGAACCGGTCGACGTGGCGGCCGTCGCCGAGCGGGCCTGGGAGACCGTCGAGACCGGCGGCGCGACGCTCACCACCGCGTCGGTCGACCTGCAGGCGGACCCGGCGCGGCTCCGACAGCTGCTCGAGAACCTCCTCCGCAACGCTGTGGACCATGGCGCCGACGACCCGGCAGACCTGACGGTGACGGTCGGGCCGCTCGAGGACGGGCCGGGCTTCGTCGTCGCCGACGACGGTCGGGGCATCCCCGAGAAGGAGCGCGACGCGGTGTTCGAGCACGGTGTCTCCCCCGGTGGCGGCACCGGCCTGGGCCTCACCATCGTACGGACCATCGCCGAGGCCCACGGCTGGTCGGTCGGGGTCGAGCCGAGCGAGGACGGCGGCACCCGGTTCGTCTTCCGCACGGCCGAGCGCTGACCCGGTGTCGGGCCGGTGTGGCGCCGGCGCCCGTGCTACGACTTGAACTTCCCCTGGATGATCTCCAGGGTCTCCTCGCGGTCCTCCCAGTCGACGAAGACCGCCACGGAGGTGGCCGACGTGACGAGGTCGTGGACCGTGATGTGTGCGTCGTGGAGCGGGTCGACGATGTCGTGGAGGATGCCGGACTCGGCCGGCAGCTCGCCGCCCGTCACCCGGACCACGGCGATGTCGTCCTCGACGGTGACCGACGAGAGGATCTCGTCCTCGACCACGGCGTCGTGGAGGACCGTCTCGGCCTGCTCGGCGACCTCGTCGTCGACGTAGAAGGTGACCGAGTCCATCCCGCTGGCGACGCAGTCGATGTTGATGCCGGCGTCGCCCAGCGCGGCCGCCAGTTCGGCCAGGACACCCGGCGAGTTCCGGATGGCCCGACCCGCAACGGTGATACAGGAGAGCCGCCCCTCCCGGAGGTCGATGAGGTTCTGGAACTGGCCCTCGATGCTCGTCCCGCCCGTGAGGAGGTCCCCGTGCTGGTAGTGGACCACCCGGACGTCCATCTCGCCGGTCTTGTACGAGAGGGCGGAGGGCGCGACCACCTCCGCGCCGCGGAACGAGAGGTTCCGCAGCTCGTCGACGGTGATCTCGCCGACGTTGCGGGCCCCCTCGACGACGCGGGGGTCGCCGGTCATGACGCCCTCGACGTCCGTGACGATGACGACCTCGTCGGCGTCCATGTAGTTGCCCAGCATGACGGCGGTGGTGTCGGAGCCGCCGCGGCCCAGCGTGGTGACGTTGCCGGCGTGGTCCTGCGCGAGGAAGCCGGTGATGACGGGGACGGTCCCGTCCATCCGGTCGGCGAGCCGCTTCGCCCGGCGCATGGTCTCGTCCACGTCGACCTCGCCGTGAGCGTCCGTGATGACGGGCCAGTCGTCCCGGCCGGGTTCGAGGAACTCAGCGTTGACACCGCGGGCCGAGAGCGCGGCCTTCAGCATCCGGACCGAGGTCCGCTCGCCCATCGAGACGATCTCGGCCTCGTCGCGCTCGTCGGCCTCGAAGGTGATGGCGTCGAGCAGGAAGTCCGTGGTCGACCCCATCGCGCTCGCGACGACGGCGACCTCGTGGCCGGCCTCGACGGCAGCGGCGATGGAGTCGGCCGCCCGGTTCACCCGGTCGCCGTTCCCGAGGCTGGTCCCCCCGAACTTGGCGACTACGCGCATCCCGGTCGTCCCTCCTGCTGTCGTGCGTTCTGACTCATGCCTCGCGGTACCCGGCCGTTCGGGATAACCCTGTCCCTGAACCGAAGCCTTGCCGTGGACCGGAGCGCCGGCTCGCGGGGCGACGGTGCGCCGACCCCCCGACCGGACGGCCCGCGTTGCAGCTCAGTCGTCGCGCGCCTCGGCGCCCGGTTTGCGCTCGTCCGGCCCGGCCTCGGGCCCGACCGGCGCCGGCGTCTCGCCCTGGCGGTGCTCGCCCTCCTCACGGGTGTCGGCCGCCCCGCTCTCGCCGTTCTCGCGCGCGGCCGCGGCTCGGCGCCGGCGGGTCTTCTCCTGCTCCTCCTCCGGGTCGAACGTCACCATCCCCAGCCCGCTGGTGTACTCGTAGGCGTGCCACTCCGGGATGACGAGCACGCCGTTCAGCTTCCGGATGCGGGCCTGCTTGATGAGCGTGTCCGGGATGATCTCCTCGTTGAGGCGCATCTCGACGATGCCGTCGACGACGTAGCCCAGGTCGTGGGGGAACTCCTCGCCGCCACCCGCGATGGTGGCACCGGCGAAGATGGAGACGAACCGGCCCTTCGAGACGTCCGCCCGGAGGTCCTTGACGAAGTCGTAGGCCTGCACGGGCTGGACGAGCGTCCCGAGTTCGGTCAGCGAGTCGATGAGGACCAGCCCCTCGTCGACCATGTCGCGCGCCTCCAGCGCGTTGTCCAGCTTGTTCCGGACCTCGCCCAGGTCCGACGGGTCGCGGATGGTCGTTGTCGCGTCGGTCGCCACGTCGTAGAGGTGGGCGTTCCACTCGTCCATCCGGTCGAACATCCGGTCGCGGTCCGAGAGCCGGTAGGTGAAGCAGTCGACGATGTGGAGTTGCCCGGACTCCAGGTACGGGAGGACGTTCCAGTCCAGCGTGAGGAACTGCTGGACGACGCTGGCGGGCGGCTCCTGGAAGGAGACCACCACGGCGGGCTCGCCGCGCTGGAGCGCCCGCCAGACGAGTTCGGCGTGCACCGCACGGTCACGGACACCGGCCTCGCCCGCCAGGAGGACGAACGCGTTCCGGGGGAACCCCTGGGGGAGCGAACTGTCCAGCGCCGCCACGCCCGGGCGGACGCGGCGGTGGCCGCCGCCGACGGTCGTGTCGTAGTCGGCGCCCGCGAGCGCGTCCGCGCACGCCTCCGAGCAGCAGCGGTACGTCTCCCCGTCCGCGGTCACCTCGACCCCCTCGGTCGGGATGGGCTGTTCGCAGAACGCGCACCGCTCGCCCGCGTGTGGGTGGCCGGATTCGGGCTCCGTGTCGCCGCCGTCAGCGGGGGGCGCTGACGAGGCCCGGCCTCCGCGCTCGCCCTCTCCGGCGGTCGACCGGCGCTCGTCGGTCATGTCCACTGTTTGGGGTTCCAGCGTAGAAGGGGGTTGCGGTCCCCGCTGTTCGAGCCGGTTCCCGAGCGATTCGAGCGCCCTCACGCGGTTTTCGAGATGTGTCACCGTCCAGTTAGTTCCGGCAGGCCGTCGCCGGCTGGCGGTTCGGCGCTCGCCACGCTGTGGCACCCATCCCCACCGGACCGAGGCCTTTAACCGCGAACCGGGCCCATCCCACGGTAATGCCCAGCGGGAGCTACGACCCCGACGCGGTCGAACCGGCCTGGCAGGACCGGTGGGTCGACGCCGCCACCTACGCCTACGAGTCGGTCGACGATCCGGACCTGTCCTTCAGCATCGACACGCCACCACCGACGGTCTCGGGCGACCTGCACTGGGGCCACGTCTACGGCGCCACCCTGCAGGACTTCGTCGCCCGGTTCCAGCGGATGCACGGCAACGAGGTGTTCTTCCCCTTCGGCTACGACGACAACGGCATCGCGAGCGAGCGGCTCACCGAGGAGGAACTCGGTATCGAGCACTCGAACTTCGAGCGCCGGGAGTTCCAGCGCAAGTGCCGCGAGGTCTGTGCCGAGTACGAGGCCGACTTCACGGAGAAGATGCAGAGCCTCGGCGTCTCCATCGACTGGGACCACACCTACCAGACCATCGAACCCCGCGTCCAGCGCATCTCCCAGCGCTCGTTCATCGACCTCTACGAGCAGGGCCGCGAGTACCGGCGGCGCGCCCCCACCATCTGGTGTCCGGACTGTGCGACCGCCATCTCCCAGGTCGAGACCGAGGACGACGAACGCGGCAGCCACTTCCACGACATCGAGTTCCAGGTCGTGGATTCCGAGGAAGCGTTCACCATCTCCACGACGCGGCCCGAACTCCTGCCCGCGTGCGTCTCCGTCTTCGTCCACCCGGACGACGACGAGAACGAGCACCTCGTCGGCGAGGAGGCGAGGATTCCGCTCTTCGGCCAGGAGGTCCCCATCATCGAGGACGAGCGCGTCGACATGGAGACGGGCAGCGGGGTCGTCATGTGCTGTACCTTCGGTGACCAGACGGACATCGAGTGGTACCAGGCCCACGACCTCCCGCTCCGCATCGCCATCGACGAGACCGGCACGATGACCGAGCAGGCCGGCGAGTACCAGGGGATGGATTCGGGCGAGGCCCGGGAGGCCATCGTCGCGGACCTCGACGAGGCCGGCGCGCTGCTGGACAAGCGCGCCATCACCCACACTGTCAACGTCCACGAGCGCTGTGGCACGCCCGTCGAGTTCCTCGTCACCGAGCAGTGGTACGTCGAGATCCTCGACCGGAAGGAGGAGTACCTGCAGGCCGGCCGGGAGATGGACTGGTACCCGGAGAAGATGTTCACCCGGTACAAGCACTGGATCGAGGGGCTGGAGTGGGACTGGTGCATCTCGCGCCAGCGCTCCTCGGGCATCCCGTTCCCGGTCTGGTACTGTGCCGATTGCGACGCGGAGATCGTCGCGGAGAAGGCCGACCTGCCGGTCGACCCCCTCTCCGACGACCCGCCGGTCGACGCGTGCCCGGAATGCGGTCACGACGAGTTCGTCCCCGAGGACGATGTCTTCGACACCTGGGCCACCTCCTCGCTGACGCCGCTCATCAACGCCGGCTGGGCCGAGGGCGACGACGACCCCGACTCCGACGCGATGGCCCACCCCGAACTCTACCCGATGGACATGCGGCCGCAGGGCCACGACATCATCTCGTTCTGGCTGTTCCACACGGTCGTCAAGTGCTACGAGCACACCGGCGAGCCGCCGTTCGAGTCGGTCATGATCAACGGGATGGTGCTCGACGAGAACCGCGAGAAGATGTCCAAGTCGAAGGGCAACATCGTCGCGCCCGACTCCGTGCTGGAGAAGTACCCCGTCGACGCCGCCCGGTACTGGGCCGCCGGCTCCAGCGTCGGCGACGACCTCCCCTACAAGGAGAAGGGCATCGTCGCGGGCGAGCGCCTGCTCCAGAAGCTCTGGAACGCCTCCAAGCTCGTTGACGAACTCGCACCCGCCGACGAGGTGCCCGACGAGCAGCCCGAGCTGGCGGCGCTGGACGAGTGGCTGCTCGCCCGCCTCGACGAGGAGGTCGAGCGCGCCGCCACCCACCTCGAGAACCGTTCGTTCTCGAAGTACCGGGACTCCCTGCGGTCGTTCTTCTGGCACACGTTCTGCGACGACTACCTCGAGATCGCGAAGGGCCGCATCCGCGAGACCGACGACGCGGGGGCGCGCTACACCCTGCGTGTCGCCCACGAACGGTTCCTCAAGCTGTTCGCACCCGTCCTCGCGCACGTCACCGAGGAGCTGTGGCACGAGATGTACGTCGACGCCGACGCGGTCGGGGCCGAGGACGCCGCGGCCGCGGATGGGGGTGAGGCCGGAGGCCGAGCCTCGTCGGACCAGCGGTCCGACGGTGGTGCCGCAGTCGACTCCATCCACCGGACGGACTGGCCCGAGCCGCTCGGCCTCGACGCCGACATCGAGGGCGGCGAGCGCGCGCTGGAGGTCGTCGGTGCCCTGCGGAAGTACAAGTCCGAGCGCGACCTCGCGCTGAACACGGAGCTCGACCGCGTCGAGGTGTACGGCGACGTGGCCGACTACGTCGACGACATCGCCCGCGCGATGCACGTCGCGGACCTCGAACTGCTGGACGAGGCGCCCGCCGTCGAGACGGTCGTGACGGGGATCGACCTCGACTACTCCGTCGTCGGCCCGGAGTTCGGCGGCGACGTCCCGGACATCGAGGCCGCCATCGGGTCCGGCGAGTACGTCCTCGAGGGCGAGGGCGACGACGCGACGCTCATCGCCGGCGAGCACGAACTGACCGCCGAGATGTTCGACGTCGAGGAGGAGCGCCGCTACGACGGCGACGGCGACCTGCTGGAGACCGACGGCGCCGTGGTCATCGTCGGGTAGCGCGGCGACGACCGCCAGCGTCGTGGCACAACTGACGGCAGATATTCTTCTAATCTCGGCGTTTTCGAGTAGAAACTACAAACAGATTCATAAATTCGAATATTTGTCTGAAATCAACCACTTACACGTGGAGCTGTTCGGTTCGAACGGTGAACCGCCAGCCGCCCGCCGGTGAGTGCGACAACGAGGTCGTCCAGCCGTGGACGACGGCCAGCGGCGAGACGAGGCTCATCTCGAACAGCATCCGGCCGTCGGGACCGATGGACGGTTCCTCGAACGCCTCGCCCGGTGGCTCCGGAAGGGGGGCCGGCCGGTCGTCGTCCACGTAGAACTCGCGGTCGCCGAGCCGGACGCTGACCTCGGCCGCCCCGGCCCCCACGGCGTTCCGGAACAGCGACGAGAGGAGTAGTTCGGCCTCCTCCCGGTAGCACAGGACCGGAAACTCGTCCACGAGGGCGAGCGACGCGTCCTCGTGCTCGATTCCGTCCCAGGCCGCCCGCGCCAGGTCGTCGACGGCCACCTTCTCGTACGCCGGGGGCTGCCCGGACAGTTCGAGCAGGTCCCGCGAGTCGTCGACCGTCTCCTGGATGCGCGCGAGCGCCCGCAGGACTGGTTCGAGTCGCTCGCGCTCGGCCGGGTCGGGGAACAGTTCGGTGAGCCAGCCGTCCGCGATGCCCACCGCGTTGCGCATGTCGTGGAGCAGGACGCGGGTCAGGGTGGCCGCCCGCTCGCGGTGGGCCTCGGTCATGAGGGCGGCGAGTTTCTCGTCGGTGATGTTCTCGTGGGAGACGACGCAGTAGCGACGCCCCTCGAGTTCGACACCGGCCACGTACATCCGGAACCACCGGAGTTCGTCCGGCCCGTGGCAGGGGTACTCCATCGAGAAACTCGGCCGGTCGCCCTCGACGACCGCGGTGACGCCGTCGTAGGCGTGGCTGGCGAACAGGTCGTGCGCGCCCCGCTGCTCGGGCAGGTACGGCTGCCCGACGCCGTGGTCGTCGTAATTGAGGTCGTTCCGGGTCCCGTACTCCCGCCAGGCCTCGTTCACCCACTGGATGACCCCGTCGTCGTCGAGGATCGCGACGTTGAGTGGGAACTGGTCCAGTACCCGTAGTGCCACGCTCCCCCCGAGTTCCATGCGAAAACGAGGTCCGACAGAGCAATAAATCGTTGGACTATGTTGACGTAGCTCAGTCGTCCACGCTCATCGGCTCCGGCGACCGGCTCCGTGAGATCCCGGTCTCGTCCCGGACCTCGTCCGGGCCGTAGCGCCGCGTCCACAGCACCAGCAGCGCGGGCAGCACCACCACGGCACCGACGAACGAGTAGGCGATGGTGAGCGCGGTGATGACGCCGAACTGCTGGAGCGGAACGAGGATGGCGAACGCGAGGACGCCGACGCCCGCGATGTCGGTGATGGCCGAGCCGAGCATCGCGCCGCCCGAGCCCAGCACCGCGGTCTCCAGCGCCGCGCCCATGTCGCCCTGCGCGTGCAGCTCCTGCATGTACCGCTCGGAGAGGTGGATGGCGTAGTCCACCCCGATGCCGATGGTGAACGACGTGATGAGTGCCGTCATCACGTTGAACGGGATGCCCAGGACGTACATCGTCCCGAGGATCCACGCGACGGCCATCCCGATGGGGAGGAGCGTCACCGCCCCGAGCGAGGGGTAGTCCTCCGTCCGGCGGTAGACGAGGACGAGGATGACGAGGACGATGCTCAGCGTGATGGCCAGACCCTTGTTGACCGTCCCGAGGAGCTGTGCGGCGACGGCCTGGTTCTTGATGGGCTGGCCGGTCGCGACCGTCCGGAGGCCGTCGCCCTGGACCGGCGCGGAGGCGTTGCGCACGCGCTCGGTGATCTCGGACTCCGAGTAGGTCCCGTTGACGGGGATCTTCACCCGGAGCGCGACGTACTCGCCGTCCTCGCGGGCGACCATCGTCTCCGCGGCCGCGGGGGCGACCTCGTAGAGCGTGTCGTAGACCCGTTCGAGGTTCCGGTCGGGGATGCCGTTGTCGTCCGTGTCGGCCTCGCGCAGCACGCGGGCGAACGTCTCGTTGCGCTCGGCGACCGTCTGCATCAGCCGCGAGGGCGTCTGTGTGGCGTAGGTCTCGTCCGGGAGCTGGAGCGCGACGCCGGTCTCGTTGACGCGGTCGCCGGCCTGCTGGGCCCGCTCCAGCGCCCGGTCGCCCGTCACCTCCCCCCGGATGACGTACTGGGTGAACGTGCCGTCGTAGATGAAGCCCGCCTCCTCGACGTAGTCGAGGTTGTCCTGTGCGGTGTAGTTGGCGGGCTGGAAGGCGGGCGGGAGGTCCTCGGCCCAGCCGGGGACGTCGCCGTCGTCGACCAGCAGGTCGTCCTGCTCGAACTGGTTGGAGACCTGCGTGGCGCCGGCGATGCCGCCGACCGTCGCCAGCAGCGCCAGCCCGACGACGGCCCACGGCGTCCGCCGGGCGAACGCGACGATGGTCCCGAGGAACGACTCGAACCGACCCTGCGTCCCGAACGCGGCCCGGCGGCGGTCGTGGCCCCGGGCCTCGAGGAAGCGGTCGACCTCGACCTTCAGCGCGGGGACGAACGCGCCGAAGACGACCAGGGCCGCGACGATGCCGACCGCACTCACGATGCCGAACTCGCGGATGGGGCCGACCCCGCTGGTGAGGTTCGCGAGGAAGCCGGTCGCGGTGGTCAGCGTCACCAGCGCGAGCGCCGTCCCCACCCCACCGAGCGCGACGGCCATCGTCCCCATGATGTCGTCCGGCGGCCCACGTGCCGCCCCGGACGGGCCACCGGGCGGGTCGGGGTCGTCGCCGCCCGGGGCCGTGGCCCCGCCGGCGTCGTCCGGGGTGGTCGGCTGGCCCGGGGACGGGTCGGCGTCCGCGGTGGTGTCCTCGTCGACATCCGCGGTCGTGTCCCCGTCTGCGTCCGCGGTCGTTTCCTCATCGGCGCCCGCGTCCGCCCCGGCCGTCTCCGAGTCGGTGTCGCCGCCGAAGACGAACCCCCCCTCCACGTCCGCGTCGTCGGCCGCCTCGCCCGCACCCGCGTCGCCGTCCGCCTCGTCTCCGTCCTCGGGAGGGTGGCCGCCGTCGGTCCTGGCGCCCCCGTCCGCGGTCGCGCCGCGGGCGCTGGGGGACGTGTGCCGGTCGGTGTCCCCGCTCGCCCCGGGTGGGCGCTCCTCGCGGTGGCGCATGAAGACGTGGATGGCGTAGTCCACGGAGAGACCCATCAGCAGGACCGGGACGGCGACGAACAGCTGGTTGAACGTGATGTCCAGCCAGCCCATGAAGCCGAACGCCCACGTCAGGACCATCCCGACGCCCAGCAGGCCGAGCGCCGCGTCCACGAGGTCACGGTAGGCGAACAGCAGCACGAGGACCATCAACAGCAGCGCGAACGGGCCGACGATGGTGAGGCTGTCCAGCGATGACTGCCGGAGTTCGGCGTTGATGATGCCGTTGCCGACGATGACCGCGTCGCGGTTCGAGGCCGACAGCTCGTCGTTGGCGATCCGCTGTGCGGTGAGCTGTGCGGCGGTGAGGTTCTTCGGGTCCGTCTCCTCGTCGTGCGAGAGGACGATACCCGTCGCGGGGGCGGTCTTGTCGTTGCCGCCGTAGCTGAGCGGGACGAACGCGAAGCCGCCGCCCTGGGGCCAGGTGTGCTCGGGGTCCGACAGCACCTCGCCGATGGCGTAGGTGGTGTAGAGGCGGCGCTCGAACTCCGAGACGTTACGGATCGCGGCCTTCTGTTCCGCCAGCGTCGGCCGCGGCTCGATGTCCATCTCGTCGACGGGGACCCCCTGGTCGTCCCGGACGGCGATGATGGCGACGGCGTTGGCCATGGATATCGGCCGCTGCTCGGCCACCAGGGTCCGGTTGACGGTCTCGTTGGCCAGCAACCGCTCCTGGATGCGCAACACCGTCAGATAGCCCTCCGCCGTGAGGACGTTCCGCTCGGTCGCGCCGACGGAGTCGTTCCGGGTGTCCCGGACGACCAGCAGCGACTGCTCGACGCCGGCGGCGGAGCCGGACATCTCCCGCTCGACGAAGTCGTCCGCCGCGGCCGGTTCGGTGCCGCCGCGGAACTGTTCGAGCGAGGTCGACAGTTCGACGGAGGGAGCCGCGGCACCCAGCAGGAGCGTGGCCGCGAGCACGACGACGATGGTGAGCCGCCGGCGCTCGTCGACGAGGAGACGCGCGAACTCCCGGGGACTTCTCACGGTGACACCCCCGGGCGGGTGGCGGGGCCGTGCGACGTGGGCAGCGATGGAGGACGGGCGTGCACGTTCACCCCATCCCTCCGTGTCCCCCGACTTAGGCGCTTTGCCGCCTGGAGACGGGGGTACTTGAGCGGTCGTCCGGCGCGGTGGCACACGGGAGGCCCGGTCCGCGAACGTTTTAGTCGGGTGCCGCGCAAGGCGCGAGCATGGAGATCGAGTACGAGCCGGTGAGCGTCAAGGAGGTTCTGGCGGAGATGAAAGACACCGCCGAACTGCTCATCGACCTCTCGTACTCGGCGGTCCTCCTCGGGAGCACCGGGGTCGCCGAGGAGGTGCTGGAACTCGAGGAGCGGATGGACGTGCTACAGATGCAGGCCCGGATGAGCCTGCTGATGGCCGCTCGCAACCCCGAGGACGCCGAGGCGCTCGCCCCCGTGCTGGGCGTCGTCGGCGCCGCCGAGAAGATCAGCGACGCCGCCGGCGACATCGCGAAGGTCGTCGTCGAGGAGGTCGGCCTGCCCGAGTCGATGCGGACGGCGCTGCCGGAGGCGGTCGAGGCGCTCGTCCCGGTGGGGGTCGCCGCCGATTCACCGCTCGCGGACACGACGCTCGGGGAGTCGAACCTCGAGACCGAGACCGGCGTCCGGGTCATCGCCATCCGGCGCGATGGCGACTGGCTGCTCAACCCGGCCCACGACACCCACCTCCGGACCGGCGACGTGGCGCTCCTGCGGGGCCCCGAGGACGGCATCGCCGAGGTCCACGAGCAGCTCTGTGGCCAGCCCTACGAGCCGCCCGATCCGGACGAACCCGCCATCGCGGACCTCGAGCGGGCGCTGGACTCCATCGTCCTCATGAAGGACATGAGCGAACTCGCGGTCGACCTGGCGTACGGGGCGATCCTCTACGACAGCGAGGCGCTCGCCGAGGAGGTGCTGGAGCTGGAGGCCGAGGTCGACGCGCTCCAGTCCCGGTTCGAGGCGTGGATCCTGCGGGCGGCCGCGAGCGTCGACGACCCCGTCTCGCTCCGTGGACTCGTCCACCTCGCGACCGCGACCGAGGTCATCTCCGACGCCGCGGTCGAGATCAGCGAGGGCGTCCTCCGGGGGCTGGGGACCCACCCGGTCATCACCGAGGCGGTGTGGGAGTCCGACGAGGTGGTCGTCCGCTACACGGTGTCGCCGGATAGCCCGCTCGACGGGGCGACCCTTGGCGACGCGGAGGTATCGACGGAGACGGGGATGCGGGTCATCGCGGTCCGGCGCGGTGAACCCGCCGAATCCGCGACCGCGGGGGAGTCGGACTGGGTCGTCTCGCCGGGGCCGGACACCCGGCTCCGGGCGAACGACCGCTTCGTCGCGAAGGGGACCCGCTCCGGGGCCGGGCGGCTCGCCGAGCTCGCCGGCGACGAACCACCCGAGACGGGCTGATCCTGCGGTTGTGCAGGCCGTATCGGCCGCACCTACTCCAGCTCCCGTGCCCGGTGGAGTGCAGAGCGCAGCGTGAGGACCGCCGTCAGCAGCAGCCCCGTCCCGACCGCGAGGACGAACCCCAGCGTCGCCCACAGCGCCAGCGAGTACGGCCGGTCGGGAACGACGACGTAGACGTAGACGACGAACACGGTGAACGCGACGCCCAGCGCGAAGCCGACGGCGGCGTTCCGGCGGACGTTCAGGGCCGCGACGACGTTGGCGACGCCCGGACGGTCGGGAACGTCCGAACCGGGGGCACCGGCCTCACCGCTCCGGTCCCCGTCGGTGGCGTGTTCGGCGTCGCGGTCGGACACACCTGGACGTACGGCGTGCGCAGGCAAATCGGTTGGCATCGCGGACGACCTGCCCCCGACGATGGCTCCCGAAACCGGCAGGGCGGGCGGATACCGAACCTCCTAATAGCGGTCCCGGGATGACTAACGTTCATGACTAGCCTCGGGACGGCGAGCGCGGCCCCCGGCGAGAAGGACACGGGTCGCCTGACGGTCGGCGAGGCCCGCGACGGGTCGGAGGTCGGCCTGCCGGTCGCCGTCGTCAACGGGGCACGCGACGGTCGTACGCTCTACATCCAGGCCGTCAGCGACGGCGACGAGCTCAACGGCCTGGGCGTCGTCCAGCGGCTCTACCCACGCATCAACCCGAAGGAGCTCTCGGGGACGGTCCTCGTCGTCGGCATCGTCAACCACTACGGCTTCCAGATCGCCGAGCACCGCAACCCCATCGACGACACGAAACTCAACCGCGCCTATCCCGGCAACACCAACGGCACCGCCAGCGAGCGCATCGCCGCCGCCACCTTCGACGCCGCAACCCGCGCGGACCTCGTGCTGGACCTCCACCAGGGGTCGACCAGCCGGATGATCAACGAGACCCGCGTCCGCTGTGGCCCGCGCCACCGCCTCCACCGGGACTGTCTGGAACTCGCGAAGGTGTTCGGCTGTGGCTACATCCTCGACCAGAAGGGGCCGGACGGCCAGCTCGCCCGCGCGGCCCCCGACGAGGGGATCCCCACCATCGACCCGGAGCTGGGGGGCTCGGTCGGCTGGGACGAGGAGTCCATCCGCCTGGGTCTGGAGGGTGTCATGAACGTCCTCACCTACTACGACTTCCTCGACGGGACCCACGACCCCGACAGCCAGACCCGGGCGACGGGGTTCGAGCAGTACGGCGCCCCCGCCGGCGGTCTCGTCTCGTTCCACGCCGACCTCGGGGACACCGTCGAGCGCGGCGACACCCTGTTCGAGGTGACGGACGCGTTCGGCACCGTCAAGAGCGAGGTCACCGCCGACACCGCGGGCATCTTCTGGCGGACCCGGCGCCTCCCGCAGATCGCGACCGGGGAGTACGTCTGTAGCGTCGGGACGGACATCGACCAGTACTGAGAACTCTTCAGTCGTCGGGCCTCCCCATGGCGCACGGAGCGCGTCGCTGCGGGAACTGGCCAGCGATTCGCCTGCCGACTTCGGCGGCACCCCACGCCGCGGAGACGTTCGGAGACCCGTCACCCGCCCCCACGCGCTCCGGACGGTGCCCCCGCTCCGGTGTGGACGTGCGGAGTCCCCGATACCATCGTCCGCCGACTCAGCCCCGCATCGAAGCGAACAGCAGCCGCAGGTTCGTCCCGAGCTGGCCGACGAGCGCCCGGGGGAATCGGCGGCGGGCGCCGTCGAGACAGTCGGCCAGCGCGGCCCCCGCGTCGTCGAGGACGCCCTCACCGTGGCCGAACAGCAGGCGGTCGGGGTCGAGGGCGCCGAGCGTCTCCCGCGGCGGGACGAGCCGGTGGGAGAGCACCACGCCGACCCGCTCGTCGCCGACGGTGTAGCCCGGTCCGGACCCGAGCAGGTCCGGGACGTAGAGGGTGCCGTCGGCCTCGCGGTAGGCGATCGCCTCCTGCCACATCCCGAGCGGCTCGAACCGGTGGAGCTGGAAGCCGCTCGCACCGAACGTGCGGTCGAACCGCTCGACCGGAGCGTCCACCTTCCCGGCGACGCGGTCCATCCATCGGGGGATGTGGACGGCGACGTCGTGTCGCTCGGCGACGGCGCCGGCGTCGCGGGCGTGGTAGCTGGAGCAGACCGCCACGCCGGCCAGGTCGCCGAGGTCGGCCAGCAACTCGTCGAGGCCGGGCGCGTCCACCGGGTCGAGCACCCAGACACCGTCGTCGGCGCGGACGGCGTGGCTGGCGCGGCGGCCCTCCTCGTCGGGGTGAGCCAGCCAGCCGACGCCGCCGGCCCAGCGGTCGATGACTCTGATGTCGGTCGCGGGGGACCTGTCGTAGACGGGCATCGGTCGCCAGTTCCGGGAGGACCTACTCGAAGGAACCGGTCCACGGCACGAACGACCGAAACCGACACGCCACCACCGCGCCTGACCACGTCCATGGTCGACCTCCACTGCCCCTCGTGTGGAAACGAGTACGCCGACCGGTGGCGCTGCGAGTGCGGGGCACCGCTGGACTACGAACAGCCCCTGCCGGCGGCCGACTCGCCCGCCGAAGCCGACCTCGATTTCTCGCGGGGGCTGTGGGCGTTCTCGGAGTTCCTGCCCGTCGACCCCGAGGTGACGCTGGGCGAGGGGCCGACACCGCTGGTCGAGGCGCCCGACTGGGACGCCGAGTTCAAACTCGACTGGACGCTCCCCTCGGGGTCGTTCAAGGACCGCGGCGCGACGGCCGTCCTCTCGCGGGCGGCCGAACTGGGCGTCGAGCGCGTGGTGGAGGACTCCTCGGGGAACGCGGGCGCCGCCATCGCCACCTACGCGGCGCGGGCGGGCATCGACTGCGCGGTGTACGTGCCGGCGTCGGTGAAGCCGGTGAAGGTCCGGGCCATCGAGCGTGCCGGGGCCGCGGTCGAGCGCATCGAGGGGTCGCGCCAGGACGTGACCGACGCCTGCGTCGCGGCCGTCGAGCGGGGAGAGGGCTGGTACGCCAGCCACGCCTGGAACCCGTACTTCTTCGCGGGGACCGCGACGATGGCGTACGAACTCGCGTGGCAGCGCGACTGGTCGGTGCCCGACGCCGTCGTCCTGCCGCTGGGCCACGGGACGATGTTCCTCGGCGCGTACCGGGGGTTCCGTGCGCTCCACGATGCGGGGTGGATCGACTCGATGCCGCGGCTGCTGGGCGCCCAGGCCGCCGGCTACGCGCCCGTCGTGGCGGCACTGCACGGCGAGGAGGCAGCCGCCGGCGAGAACGATGCCGCCGACGGCATCCAGATACGGGAGCCGGTCCGGTTCGACGAGATCGTCGATGCCGTGGAGGCGACCGATGGGGACGCCATCGCGCTCGACGCGGCGGCGGTCGAGCGGGAACTCGACGCGTGCCACCGGGCGGGGTTCTACGTCGAGCCGACGTGTGCGGTCGCGCCCGCCGCCCTGCGCGCGTATCGGGAGCGGGGCGTGCTCGGAACGGACGCGGACGTGGTGGTCGGCCTGAGCGGGAGTGGGCTGAAGGGGTGAGCCGGGACGCGTCGGTGTGGCGAGCGGGGTAAGCTGCCAGGAACGCTTATCCGAGAGAACTCGGATAGTGAAACGATGGGCCACCGAGCGAACTACAGCGGACTCGTCATCGCTGGCATCGGGTTCGTCCTCACCAGGTTCACCGTGGCGCTCGCGGTCTACGAGGACCCGATCCGCTTCTACTTCGCCGGCGTCGTGCCGCTGGTGCTCGGCCTCGTCCTGGCCGCCTTCGGGGTCGCCCTCGTCGTCGCCGATGTCGACCCCAGACTCGTCCGGTCGGCAGCGCGCTGGTGTGTCATCGGCACCGGGGCGATGCTCGTGCTCGTCGTCCTCACACTGCTCGGCTCCGCCGGCGGCATCCCCACGATGGAGGCGGTCCGGTCCGGAACCACGCTCTCGACGTTCCTCATCGGCGGGAGCATCGGCGGCACCCTGACGGGACTGTACGCGGCTCGCAGCCGCCGGCAGAACGACGCCCTCCAGCAGCAGGCCAACCGGCTCGAGGTCCTCAACCGGATGCTCCGCCACGAGGTGCTCAACGCTGTGAACGTCATCCAGGGGTACACGACGCTGGACGACGACAGCGGCCGTGTCTCGGAGACGATCAAGAAGCGATCCGCCGCCATCGCACAGACCATCGAGGACGTATCGTACCTCACCTGGAGCGCGACGACGAGCGACGCCCCGGATGTCACGACCGACCTCGTAGCGGAACTCCGGGCGAGCGTCCGGACCGTCCGCGAGCGCCACCCGGACGCCACCATCTCGGTCGACCCGCTGCCGGACGACCTGTCGGTCCAGGCCAGCGAGCGCCTCGAGCAGGTCATCACCCAGCTCCTCGAGAACGCGGTCACGCACACGGCCGCGGACACCGATGTCGAGGTGGCGGTGACGACCGTCCACGGCAGCGTCCGCCTCAGCGTCCGCGACCACGGCCCCGGCCTCCCCGAACCCCAGCAACGGCTCCTCGAAACGGGTGAGATAACCGAGTTCGACGACCCGAGGGACGGCTACGGCCTGAACATCGTCCGCCTCATCGTCGAGAGCTTCGGCGGGGAAATCGAGACCGACGTCACCGACGACGGGACCACCGTCACGGTCGTCCTCCCCCGTACCGAGCACCGGACGACAGGTATCGAGTCGAGTTCCACGGGACTGACCGGCATCCGACCGTCGGTCCCACACCTGGCCGTCATCCTCGGTGCGTCGGTATTCGCCGGGGTGCTCTACGGCCTCATGTCGGAACAGCTCGGTGGCTCCGTCGCCGCCATCGGCGTGTTCTACGGCATCAACGATCCCGTCGTGGGGTGGATCACGCACGAGTTCCACAGCGCGGTCTTCGCGTTCGTCTTCGCCGGGCTCGTCTCGTTCGCCCCGGCGCGGTATCGTGACCACGTCCCGGCGTACGTGGTCCTCGGGGCGGCGTGGGGGCTGGCCGTCTGGCTGGTCGCGGCCGGGTTCGTGGCCCCCATCTGGTTGCGGCTGCTCGGAACACCGGTTCCCGTCCCGACGTTCTCCGGGCTGTTGCTCGTGAACCACCTCGTCTGGGGGGGTTCGCTCGGGCTTCTCACCGCACTGGGATACCGGTACGTCACCCAGCAGTCACACAGCACCGGAGACCGGTCTGTGGACGGGTCGGCCGAGGAGCGACCGGCGGCCGACCGACGGGCACGGCGAGAGTGAACCGCCCCGGAGTCGAGCCCCGGGGCACTCGCCCGGCACCCGTCGCGTCGGCGCCGACCACCACCCCCACGCCGCGTCTCAGTTCGCCGACTCGATGGCCTGCCGGAGGTCCTCGATGATGCGGCCGGGGTCCTCGATGCCGACCGAGAGCCGGACGAGGTCGTCCGTGACCCCCGACGATTCCTTCTCCTCCTCGGTGAGCTGCTGGTGGGTCGTGGAGGCGGGGTGGATGATGAGCGTCTTCGCGTCGCCGACGTTCGCGAGGAGGCTCGCCAGCTCCGTCGATTCGACCGTCGTTCGGGCGGCCTCGTAGCCCCCCTCCAGCCCGAAGGTGATCATCCCGCCGTAGCCCCCGTCGAGGTACTCGCTGGCGGTGTCGTGGGTGGGGTGCGATTCGAGGCCGGGATAGTTGACCCACGCGACGTCGTCGTGCTGGTCGAGGAACTCCGCGACGGCCATCGCGTTCTCGCAGTGACGCTCCATCCGCAGCGGCAGGGTCTCCAGGCCCTGGATGGTCTGCCAGGCGTCGAACGGGGACTGCTGGTTGCCCAGGTCACGGAGCCCGCGGGCGATGGCAGCGTAGGTGAACGCCTGCTCGCCGAACGTCTCGGCGAAGTTGACGCCGTGGTACGCCGGGTTGTCCTTCGCGATCTCCGGGTAGTCCTCGGCGTACTCCGCCCACGGGAAGGAACCGCCGTCGACGACGACCCCGCCGATGGTGGTCCCGGACCCGTGGAGCCACTTCGTCGTGGAGTTCCAGACGAGGTCGGCGCCGTGCTCGAGCGGCCGGCAGAGCGCGGGCGTCGCGAACGTGTTGTCGACGAACAGCGGCGTCCCGTGCTCGTGGGCGATATCGGCGATGCGCCCGATGTCCGGCGTGTCCAGCGCGGGGTTGCCGATGGTCTCGAGGTGGACGTACGCGGTGTCGTCGTCGATGGCCTCGGCGTACGCGTCGTAGTCGAGCGTGTCGACGAAGCGCGTCGTGACCCCGCGGCGCTCGACGGTGTGGGTGAGGTAGGTGTAGGTGCCGCCGTACAGCGAGGAGGCCGAGACGATGTTGTCGCCGGCCTCGGCGAGCAGGAACGTCGTCAGGTCGAACGCGGCCATCCCGGAGGCCGTGACCGCGGCGCCGACCCCGCCCTCGAGTGCGGCGAGGCGCTCCTGGAGCGTCTCCAGGGTGGGGTTCATCAGCCGGGAGTAGATGTAGCCCGGCTTCGAGAGCTCGAACTGCGCGGCGGCGTCCTCGGCGTCGTCGAAGACGTAGGAGGTGGTCTGGTACAGCGGCGGCGCACGGGCGCCCGTCGCGGGGTCGGGCTCCTGGCCGGCGTGCAGCGAGTCGGTCGCGAGCTGGCGGTCGTCTGAGTCGTCGCTCATACCCGCCCATCCACCCCACGGGATATGAGGGCGCCCCTCTCGCCCAGCATTGCCGGGAGTCGTGACATCCGTCTCGGACCGCAGACGCCGGACTCGGGTCCCGACAGGGACGTTCGGGGACGAAGCGGCCCCGCGAGTAGTGGCGACGAGCGTCATCACCGTGGCCGTGGGCGCGGTCCCATCGCTACGCGGCCTTCGAGTCCGGGCGGCGGGGAGAGCGCTGCTCGGCGATGGCGAACGCGAGCGTGCTGAACAGCCCCAGCAGCGTCCCGCCTGCGAGCGCGGCTGCCAGGTACGCGAGGTCGGCGTACGGGAGCGCGAGGAAGAACGCGCTCACGCCGTGGAGGACGACGGCGATGGCGACGACGTAGAACGGCGCGTTGAGGTAGCGCCAGCGGAAGCCGCCGGCGATGTACTCGTCGGTGATGCGCCCGAGCGAGGCGATGACGCCGGCCGCGGCGAACCACTCGACGGCGCCGTTGACCAGCGCCGCGAGCGTCTGTCCCGGCCCCAGCTGGCCGCCCGCCGTCGCCCGGAGCGTCTCGACCACCTCGACGCCGGTGACCCCACCGACGACGAGCAGCGCCGCCGCGACGACGTACGTGACGAGCGTCACGCGGCCGGTGAACAGGCTCGTCCGTGCGCGCTCGACGACGCGGTCGACGGTCCGCTCGACGGCGAGCCCCCGCCCGAGGATGTAGAGGCCGAGCAGCGCCGACACCAGCCCCAGTGTCGACCCAGGCAGTCCGAGCTGGTCGGCGAGGATGGCCACGGGGTAGATGAGTAGCAGGATGCCCAGCGGGACCAGGATGGTCCCCCGCGTCTCGGGGTCCGAGAGCACCTGCTTGAAGGTGTAGTACATCGACTCCAGGTCCTGGGCCTGCCGGACGACGACGCGTCGGACGCCGTCGATGGGAACCCGCGACCGGATGACGGGGATGACGGACTCGTCCTGGGCGCCGTCGGTGACGACCAGCGCGCGGACGTCCTCGCCGGTCGCGAGGGATGCGAGCACGGTGTCGACCTCGTCGCCGACCTCGCGGTTGGCGGCCACGTCGCCGCGCTCGTTGCCCGTGACGACGGCCACCTCGACGGTCTCGTCGGTGATGCGGTCGTAGAGATGACACCCCTCGAAGCAGACGTTCACGTCCGAATCCTCGGGGTCGGCCGTGGCGAGGTCGACGGCCGCACGCTCGACTGAGGAGCGGCCGATGACGGGCGTGTCGTGGTCCGTCTTCCGGCCAAGGTCGTCGTCGAGGTCGACACACAGGACGAGCAGCACGGTCGCGCACGGCTACGACGCCGCGGGTTAATTCGCTTGTGGGTACACGACCACGTCGTCCGGGCTCGTCAGCCCCCCGCCTCGCCGCCACGCCCGGCCGTCTCGTGCTCCACGCCCGACAGCAGCGTCCGGACGGTGTCCTCGCGCCGCCCCACGGCCTGCGGATGCGCGGCGACCGTGAGCACGAAGTCCGGGCCCGCCCGGACCGGGTTCCCGACGTAGAGGTAGATGGGCACCTCGGTCGAGGCCACGCCGGCGCTCAGCAGTTCCGCCCGCGCCGTGAAGCGGGTGAGTGTCGTCGTCGATCCGAGCAGTCCCCCCTCGAGTCGCCCCTCCTGCGAGAGGTCGCGGATCGAACCGTAGTGCTGCTGGATCAGGTCGGCGAGCTCCGCCGTCGAGAGGTTCCCGACTGGATTGAGCGTCCGACCGAACACCTCGACCGCGGGCGTCGTGAACGTCGCGAACACCGCGGCGCGGGCATCGGTCGGGAGCCCGAGACCCGTGTCGAGGCCGACCCGTCGGTCGTACTCGGCGAGCATATTGGTCACGCGGACGTCCCGCGAGGCCGGACCCAGCGTCACCCGGCGCTCGAAGGGGATGCCGGTGATGCCCGCCTCGTCGTAGCGGGTCGCGTCGAGGGCGGGCCGCGCGACGGTGGCACGCCCGGCGTCCAGCGCGACCTCACCGGAGAGCGCGGCACAGCCCGCCAGCCCCGATGCCAGGGCTGCCCCCGCCGTGGCGAGGAGGGCCCGACGGCGCCGGCCCGTCGTCTCGTCTTGCACACCTGCGGGGAGCCGGTCGGGGGCTATGGGTCTGTCGGCCGACCGGAGCGTTGCTCCACCTGCACACCGCCCTCGAGGATAAAATGCGATACAAGTTCCCAGATGTCACTATCTGTACCAGAGAGATCGAATAGGGCAGATAGTAGAGACGTAACCAGGATATGGCACACGGTCATCGCTCGCCGGTCGAATCAGGCGGCGTCCATCCACCCGCATTCGCCGCAGGTCGCCAGGTCGCTGACGATGCCCGTCGCCCCACCGCAGAAGGGGCAGGTGGCCGCCGGGATGCCGGCGAGCGGGTCGCTCTCGCCGGAGGGCTCGGTGGCGGCCATCAGAGCAGGAACACCGGGTGGTCGAACGCCCGGTCCGCCGTGCCGACGGTGGGCGCCAGCGTGAACTCGCACTCCGAGCAGGTGTAGAGCCCCTGCCCGTTGATCACGTTCGCGCCGCAGTCCGGACAGGCGTGCCCGGTCGAGTATCCGGTCGTCGTTTCGAGGTCGCTTCCGTCATCCGTTGTCTCGCGTACTGCCATCACTCGTGTTCATACAATCGAATGCCTAAAAAGTTGTGTGTATGTCCGATTCAAGTAGATAATACGATACGTACACCTTATATTTCGCGCATATGGTGTCAATTCGTGGTTCCAGGGGGTGCGTTCTGGACGGACGCCGACGGGGGCCGGCCACCGACCCACACCTCGCCGGTTCCGGCGGTTCCCGGGCGCTCCCGTGTGCCGCCGCCGCACGCGGCTACCCGAGACGCACGACTTTTCACGTCGCTCCGACAACAGGGAGCAGACACACGATGATATCCGAGGGGTGCGAACAGTGCGCGGACGGCGGGAAGATGGTGCTGTTCGTCTACGGCTACTGCGACCAGCGCGACTGCTTCTACTGCCCCCTCGGCGAGAACCGCAAGAACGTGAATCAGGTGTACGCCAACGAGCGCCCCGTCGAGTCCGACCAGGACGTCATCGAGGAGGCCAGACGGATGGACGCGCTCGGCACCTCCATCACGGGCGGCGAGCCCCAGGAGGCGATGGCCCGCACCACCCGCTACCTCTCGCTGCTCAAAGAGGAGTTCGGTGAGGACCACCACACGCACCTGTACACGGGCATCACGGGCGGGCGCGAGAACATGCGCCGGCTCTCGGAGGCCGGCCTCGACGAGATCCGCTTCCACCCGCCGTTCGAACTGTGGGGTGACCTCCACGGGACCGAGTGGGAGGAGATCCTCTACATCGCCCGCGAGGAGGGCCTCACTCCGTCGTTCGAGATCCCGGGCATCCGCGCGGAGCCGGAGTTCCTCGAGTTCCTCGACGAGGGGGCCGCCGAGTTCTGCAACATCAACGAGTTCGAGATGTCCGACGGGAACTACCGCCGGATGCAGGAGGCGGGCTTCGAGCTGAAGGACGGCCACATGAGCGCCGTCGAGGGGAGCCACGACATCCTCGAGGTGATGGGCGACCACGAGCGCGTCTACTTCTGTACGAGCGTGTTCAAGGACGCCGCCCAGCACCGCAACCGCCTCAAGCGGATGGCCCGGAACATCCGCCGCCCGTTCGACGAGGTCACCGACGACGGCACGCTCGTCTACGGCAAGACCTGGCTCGACGAGGCCGAACTGGAGGCGCTCGGCGTCCCCGACGAGTTCTACACCGTCAAATCCGACCACGTCGAGCTGGCGTGGTGGCTGCTGGAGGAGATGGTCGAGGACGGCGACGCCGAGGAGGGCGAGATCGTCGAGCAGTATCCCACGTACGACGGGACCGTCGTCGAGCGGACGCCGCTGGCGTAGGGGTCGAATCCGCCGCAGCCGACATCGTACACACCAGTCCAGCGAGTGACGACGTTCCGTGCGACACCGAACCGGGTGGGACTGAAAGGGGCCGGGCGCTGGGCGGTGCCCCGGCGACGCAAGCACTGCAGGCCGAGTGAAGCGAGGCCGAAGCGCACAGCGAGCCGCGGCGCCCCCAGCGCCCGGGGGCTTTCAAGGGGACCGCGGCGGTCACAGTATCACCAGCACTCACCATCGAACCACGCCCGGAGCGCGCCACTAATCAGCCAGAGGAACAACAGTACACGTAATGCGAGAGTTCGAGCGGAAACAGCTCCTCGAACGCGTCGAGCGCGAGGGGGCCACGCTCGGTGCTGACATCCCCGACGAGATCGAGGTGCAGGGCGAGACGGTCGAACTGCACCAGTTCGTCTTCGAGATCAAGCGCCGGGACACCGTCCCGCCGGGCGAGCGCGAGAAGGTCGAGGAGGCGAAGAAGAACCTCCGGCGCGAGCGCCTCCAGCGCAAGCAACGCCTGGAGGACGAGGACACGGACATGACGTTCGAGGAGGGGGAGGTGCTGGTCGAGTCCATCATCGGTATCGACCGGGCGCTCGAGGCGTTGCAGTCGCTCGGGCCGACGAGCATCGAACAGGAGGCGAAGGCCCAGGAAGCCGCGGACAAGAAGCGCTGGATGAAGTTCCTGAAGCAGGCGCTCGGCCGCGAGGACGATACGGGGAAACGCGGCGGCTACTGACCCGCCGTGTCTACCGGACGGGGCATCGGAACCCGGAGCCGTCCGTACCCGTCGTGGGAGCGTCCGACGGTGGCGTGGCGGCGGGGGCGTGGCGCCCGACGGCGGGGGGCGTCCGACCCTGTGGGACGGCGGTCAGATCTCGAACCGCTGGAAGCGGAGGTAGCCGAAGGCGAGCGGGAGCAGTATCCAGGCTGCGAGGATGGGGAACCCGACCCAGCCCTGGGCGTAGGCGGCGCTCGCCTCGGGGTAGAAGGTGATCTCGCGGTACGCCGGGATGACGGTCCGGGCCGCGTGCATGAAGGCGGTCGAGGGGTTCAGCATCCCGACGAAGTTGAACCAGTCGGGCAGCCCGGCCTCCGGGATGTCCTGCCCGTAGATCGCCAGCTGGAGCAGCAACAGCGCGATGTCCCAGCCGATGATGAACAGGAAGTAGAGGCCACCCGCTCCGACGAAGGCGCCGAGCCGCGACCGCATCCCCGCGGAGAACCCCGTGGCGATGGCGACGTAGACGGCCCCGTAGACCAGCGTGAGGAGCGTGAAGAGGGTGAAGACGGCGCCGTCGAACGAGTCGTAGGTGACCAGGGCGATGCCACCGGCGACGGCGTACCCGGCCAGGACCGCGGCCGCGACGACGCCCGTGCGGCCGAGGAACTTCCCGAGCACGGCCTCCAGCCGTGAGTTGGGGAGGCTGAGGAGGAGACGGATGCTCCCGCTCTCGCGCTCGCCGACGATGGTGTCGTACGCGACCATGAGTCCGAACAGCGGGACGAAGAACACCGCCGGCTGCCGCATGCTGTTCAGCAGGGCTAGCGTGGTCGCTGGGGCGGTACTGCCGTCGTCTACGTACAGCGTCGGGAAGAACTGGAGGGCCGCGATGAGGGCCGCGAAGAGGGCGAACAGCAGGACCGACGCCAGCAGCGAGTACGACCTGACGGCGTCCTCGAAGTCCTTCCGGAGGACCGCGGGGAGGCTCATACGCGCGCTTCGGCGACCCACGAGTAAAGCCTCCCGCTCCGGCACCACCCGTCCGAACTATCACGCCGGCGCGAGTCGGTCACGACAATGACCCAGAACGCCGCCGTCGCGGACCTGCTGGAGGAGATGGCCGACCGGCTGGAGGCGATGGACGTGGAGTACAAGCCACGGGCCTACCGCCGGGCGGCGGAGAACATCCGTGGCCACCCGGCCGACGTGGCGGGCCTGGTCGCCGAGGGCGAGGACGCCGTGCGGGAGATCGAGGGCGTCGGCGACGCCATCGCGGAGAAGGTCGTCGAGTACGTCGAGACCGGCACCATCGAGGAGCTGGAGGAGCTTCGCGCCGAGCTTCCGGCGGACATCGGGGCGCTCACCCGCGTCGAGGGGGTCGGGCCGAAGACCGTCGGCGACCTCTACCGCGAACTCGGCGTGGAGACGCTGGACGACCTGGAGGCTGCGGCCGAGGCCGGCGAGATACAGGACGTGAAGGGTTTCGGCCCGAAGACCGAGCAGAACATCCTGGAGGGCATCGCGTTCGCCCGGGAGAGCCATGGCCGCGAGTTGCTGGGCGAGGGTCGGCCGCTCGCCGACCGCATCATCAACCACCTGGAGGCCGAGAGTGCCGTCGAGCGAGCCGAGCCCGCGGGGTCGCTCCGGCGCTGGAAGCCCACCATCGGTGACGTGGACGTGCTGGTCTCCAGCGACGAGCCCGGAACCGTGTTCGAGGCGTTCACCTCCTGGGACGGCACCGACCGCGTCATCGAGGCGGGCGAGGCCAAGGCGTCCGTCCGGGCCGACGGCCTCCGCGTCGACCTGCGTGTCGTCGACCCGGACGAGTTCGGGGCCGCGCTCCAGTACTTCACGGGGAACCGCGACCACAACGTCCGGGTGCGCAACCGCGCCATCGAGCGCGGGCTGACGATGAACGAGTACGGCGTCTTCGACATCTCGGGCCTGAGCGAAGAGGAACGCGACGAGGCGGGGCCCCGCGCCGGCGAGCGCGTCGCGAGCGAGTCCGAGCGGGGGATGTACGCCGCCGTCGACCTGCCGTGGATCCCGCCAGAGCTGCGCGAGGACCGCGGCGAGGTCGACGCGGCCGCGGCCGGCGACCTCCCCGACCTCGTCGAGGGGCCCGACCTCCGGGGCGACCTCCACCTCCACAGCGACTGGTCCGACGGCAACAACACGGTCGCGGAGATGGCCGAGGCCGCCGCCGCGTTCGGCCACGAGTACATCGCCATCACCGACCACGCCACCGGCCCGGGGATGGTCGGCGGCGTCGGCGTGGAGGACGACGAGCTGCTGGAGCAGGTCGACGAGGTGCGCGCGGTCGACGCGGACGCCGACGTGGACGTGTTCACCGGCGTCGAGGCGAACATCGACGCCGAGGGCGGGCTGAGCGTGGCCGACGACGTGCTGGACGAACTGGACTGTGTGGTCGCCGCCCCGCACGCCGCGCTGGATGGGGACGGGACCGACCGCCTCGTCGCGGCCATCGAACACCCCGCGACGGACATCGTCGGCCACCCGACGGGCCGCCAGCTCAACCAGCGCTCCGGGCTCGACCTGGACTTCGAGACGCTCGGGAAGGCCGCGGCCGAGCACGGCGTGGCACTGGAGATCAACGCCAATCCTCGCCGGCTCGACCTCCGTGGCGCGGCCGTCAAACAGGTCATCGAGCAGGGAGCCACCATCGCCATCGACACGGACGCACACCGGCCCGAGAGCTACGCGTACATCCGGTACGGTGTCCACACGGCCCGCCGGGGCTGGGCGGAGCCCGCGGACGTGCTGAACACCCAGCCCGCGAGCGGCGTCCGCCGGTTCCTCGGGCTGTAGGCGGCGCCGCCACGCTCTCGGCCGGAGTCGGTCGGCGTGGGGCGTCGGTTCAGGCCGTCCAGACCTCGCCGAACGCGTCGAAGAAGTCCGCGTCCGTCTCGACGAGCCGGTGAGCGACCCGGAGGGTCCGTGCCCGCTCGGCCACGTCGTCGACGTGGTCGGTCAGTCGGGAGCGGTACCCCTCGCGGCGGCGGCGCCCGACGTGGGTCCGCAACGACCGCGTCGACTCGGGGTCCTCGGCGACGACATCGCCGCTCACGGGGAGGTCGCGCTCGACCGGGTCCAGCACCCGCGCGAGTATCACCTCGTTCCGGGCCAGCGCCTCCAGCCCGCGCTCGACCTCGTCGACCGGCGCCAGGCAGTCGCTGCAGACCAGCACCAGCGACCGCGACCCGATCTCGTCGGCGTACGCCTCCAGCGCCGCGCCGAAGTCGCCCTCGCCCGCGGGCGTGATCCCATCCACCTCGTCGACCAGCGACAGCACCTCGCCTCGGTTCGACCGACCGCGGTCGATGCGGCGCGGGCGCTCGTCGAACAGGGAGAACCGGAACTCGTCGTGGTCGCGGGCGACCAGGTACGCGAACCCCAGGCCCAGTTTCGCTGCGAACTCGAACTTGGTCGGAGTCGCCTCGTCGCCCGCGAACCCCATCGACCCGCTGGTGTCGAGCAGGACGTGGAGCGTGCGGTTGCGCTCGGCCTCGTACTCGGTCACGTAGAACTCGTCGGTGCGGGCGAACAGCTTCCAGTCGATGCGGCGCGTGTCGTCGCCGGGCGAGTAGCGCCGGTAGTCAGCGAAGGTCAGTCCCTCGCCCCGGTCGCGGGTCCGCTGCTCGCCCTGCCGTCGGTCGGCCACGTCCCGCTCGCGGGCCCGGGCGAACCGCTCCAGCTCGTCGAGGAACGAGGGGTCGATGGTCATCGGTCCCCCTCGACGGTCCGACGGCCCGTCATAGCAGCTCGTCGACGGCGTCGTCGGGGGTCATCCCGTCCCGTTCGGCGCGGAAGTCCACGATGATGCGGTGGCGGAGCACCGGCTTCGCCATCCGCTCGATGTCGTCCTCGCTGACGTAGGCCCGGCCCTCGATGAGCGCGCGTGCCTTCGCCGTCACCACCAGCGCCATGCTCGCGCGGGGCGAGGCGCCGTACTCGATGTGGTCGGCCGCCCGTGTCTCGCGGACCAGCCGGACCGCCCGCTCCCGGATGTCGTCGGCGATCGGCATCTCGCGCGTGAGGACCTGGGCGTCCCGGATCTCGTCCCGGGTGAACACCTGCTCGACCGGGATCGTCCGGTCGACCCGGCTCGTGTAGCGGTCGACCACCTCCAGTTCCTCGTCCAGTTCGGGGTAGTCGACGAGGATCTTCAGCAGGAAGCGGTCGGTCTGGGCCTCCGGGAGCGGGAAGGTCCCCTCCTGGTCGATGGGGTTCTGCGTCGCCATCACGAAGAACGGCTCCGGGAGCGCCCGGGTCTCACCGCCGGCCGTCACCTGCTTCTCCTCCATCGCCTCCAGCAGCGCGGCCTGCGTCTTCGGGGTCGCGCGGTTGATCTCGTCGGCCAGGACGATGTTGGCGAAGACCGGCCCCTTCTCGAAGACGAAGTCCCGGCTGCCGCCCTCCCCCTCGCGGATGATCTCGGTGCCGGTGACGTCCGAGGGCATCAGGTCCGGCGTGTTCTGGATCCGCGAGAAGTCCAGATCGGTGACGTTCGCGAGCGTCCGCACGGTGAGCGTCTTCGCCAGACCGGGGTTCGACTCCAGCAGGGCGTTCCCGTCGGCGAGGACACAGGCGAGCAGGTCCTCGAGGACGCGCTCCTGGCCGACCAGCCGCTTGCCCACCTCCTCGCGGACGCGCGCCAGTTTCGTCTGCAGTTCGTCGATGTCCAGTTCGAGGTCGTCCGTCGTGGTATCCTGACTCATGTGTGGCAGTCGGGGACCGTGGTTGCGTCTCGTCTCGTCACGTCTCGTCGTCCTCGGCACGGATGCGGAGGTTGTACTCCCGGATGATGTCGGCGTTCTCCACGTCGTCCGGGGAGTCGAAGCCGGCCTGCTGGGCGTCGTACGAGCCCTCGGCGGCGAACCCGCCGGTGTCGAAGCCACCGTCGCTGGCGGGTGCGTCGCCGGCCCCGCCGGTGCTCCCGCCGATGACGACGTCCTCGGCCTCGTCGCCCTCGCTCACGTTCGTCTCCTCGCCCAGCACCGCGTCGCCGTCCTGCAGGCCGTCGTAGTCGCTGGACCCGCCCGGCGGGAGGTCGCCGTCGGTCGGCCCGCCCGGGCCGGCGTCGGGACCCAGGCCGAGGCCGAGACCGGCGGCGCTGACGACGACCGTCGAGACCGCCAGCACCGCGACGAGGCCGGCGCCGGCCGAGACCTGCCGGGTCGAGATCAGGTCGCCGCTTGAGGCCGAGCGGAGCCCGTCGAGGACGTCGGCGTACAGGCGGCGGGCCATCCCTGTCTCCGCGCCGTCCGCGGCGGCGTCGCGGGCCGTCCGGAGCGCCTCCCGGACGGCCGGGTTCGCGGCCTCGAACTGCTCGACCAGCGGCTGCCGGGTTCGGAGGAGGAACTCGGCGATGGCCGCCACGACGCCCAGGCCGACCACGACGGCGAGGTCCAGCCGGGCCGGCCCCGGGAGCGTGACTCCGGCGACGGTCAGCGCGAGGTTCGCCGCCAGGAGGACGACCACACCGTCGACGACGGCGTGGACCGCCGCGGCCTTCCGGGCCTCCCACCGGACCTGCCGGACGGCCCGCTCGACGCGCTCCCTGAGTTCCCCGGCTGGGACCGCGTCGCCCGCCGGCTCGTCGTCGGGGTCGTCGGTCGGAGCGGCATCGTCGTTCGGGGTGGCTCCGGCGCCACCGTCCGGCGCATCGTCGGTCACGAGTTCGACCCGCTGCTGCCGTCGTTGTTGTTCCGGCACTCCTCCAGCTCCCGTTTCAGCCGCCGGTTCTCCGCTTCGAGCTCGTCGTTCTCGGTCCGGAGCTCCTGGTTCTCGTCCTCCAGGCGGGTGTTCTCGGCCTCGAGGTTCCCCTTCTCGGTCTCGAGCGTCTCCACCTCGGACTGGAGCGTGCTGGTCCGGTTCCGGAGCCGCGTGACGAGCCCGTCCAGCGAGTCGACCCGCCCCTCGAGGGTGTCCACGCGGTCCTCGAGGTCCGCGTTGGTCGACCGGAGCTGCTGTCGCTTCGTCTCCAGCTCGTCCACCCGCTCCTCGAGGTCCTCTTTCTCCGTCCGCAGCTGGACGAGCTGCGAGCGGGCGGTCTGCAGCGTCTCGCGGGTCTGCAGGAGCTCGTCCTCGGCCTCCCGCAACTGCTGTTCGGTCTCCCGGAGGTCCTCGGTCACCCGCTGCAGGTCGGACTGCCGGGTGTCGATGCTCCGGTTCAGGCTCCGGAGCCGCCGCTCGGCCGCGGCCAGCTGCTCCTGCTTCTCGTCCACCTGCGTCGCCAGTTCGGCGTTCTGCTCGCGGAGCTGCTCGTTCCGGTCTCTGAGGTCCTCGACCGACTCCTGGTAGTAGAGGGTCGCCCCGGCGGTACCCGCCATGGTGGCGCCGACGAGGAGGACGAGGACCAGGTTGATGCTGCCACCGAGGAGCTTCATACGCGGACCCAGCCCCGCGGTTCACAAATCTCTTCGGTGGCCAGTTCGGTCCCCGCCGTCAGTCGTCGGCAGCGGTGGCGGTCGAGGCGGTTCGCCGGCGGTACCGCGAGAGCCGCCGGGCCGCCACCTCGAGCAGGAACAGCAGGAGCGCGGCGGCGAGCAACAGCCACCCCCACTCCCGGCGGACCTCGCGGGTCCGGCTGGCGGACTGCCTGACCGTCTCGGCGATGGCCGCGGCCTCGCCCGCACGGAACTCCTGCCCGCCGGTCGTCCGGACGAGGCCGGCCAGCGCGTCGGACTGGCCGTACCCCTCGTACTCGCGGGGGTAGTTGACCGCGACGGTGGTCCCCAGCACGTCCCGGAAGCCCGGTTCCTCGGGGACCAGCGTCGCCTCGTACGTCTCGGGTGCGACCTGGCGGAAGCGCGGCGGGCCCTCGGGGCGCTCGCGACCGACGTACCGGACCGTCACCTGCTCGCCGACGCGGGCATCGGGGGCCGACACGACACCCCGGGCGTCGCGCTCCGGGTCGCCGACGACCCAGTTGACCGACTTCGACAGCAGGAGCGAGTCCGGCCGCTCCAGCAGGCCGTCCAGCGAGCCGTCGACGCCGTAGGCCGTGACCGAGACGACGCGGCCGAGCCCGTAGCGCCACTGGGCCAGCGCGGGGTCACCCTCGCCGGTGGCGACGAGGAACTCCGCGCCGGCCTTGACCGATACCTCGTTGGCCAGCCCCGGGTCAGACTCGGGCTCGACCCCCGCCGTGATGAACTGGTTCCGGTCGACGACGGTCAGCTTCCCGGCGGCGAAGGTCCGCGACTCCCCGCCGAACAGGAGCCGGAGCCGGTCGGTCTCGTCGGCTCGCAGGTACTGTCCGCCGGTGGCCGCGGCCACGTCCGACAGCAGCTCCTCGTTCACCCGCCGGCCGACACCGACGGTCACGACCTCCACGCCCTGCTGGTTCAGCCGCCGCGCGACCGCCCGGGTGGTGACGTCCTGGGCCTGGCCGTCCGAGATGACGATGACGGTCCCGGGCCCGTCGAGCAGGTCGGCGGCGCCCTGCAGGCCCACGCCGAGGTCGGTCCCGCCGCCGCTGCGCAGCCGCCGGACCTTCGAGCGGAGCTGCTCCCGGTTCGACCCCAGCGGGACGATGTTGTTGACGAGGTGGGCCTGCCAGTTGAAGCCGACGAGTCCCACCTCGTTGCCGTCACCGAGCTGCTCCAGCACGTCGAGGGCGACCCGCTTCTGGGTCTCCATCCCCCCCTCCGAGCTACCGGAGACGTCGACCAGCAGCACCATCCGCGTCGTCCGACCGCCGCCCTCCCCGACGCTGACGGGGAGCATCGACCCCAGCGAGGAGTTCGCGTACCCGCCGTTGTCGTACGCGCTCCGCCCCCCGACCGCCACGAGCCCCGTCCCGTCGATGACCGCCCGCTGGAGGGCGGTCACGTTGCCCGCCTCGTCGGCGGGGAGGTCCTGCAGGACGACGGCCTGGTACGGGTCGAGGTCGTCCGGGACCTCGGGGCGGCTGGTCACGTTGTAGAGACGGTCGAGCAGTCCCTCCAGCGGGTACTCGTTGCGAGCGACGTACAGGACGCGTGGCTTCGGGACGACGCGGACGCTCCGCCGGACGACATCGTTCCCGTCGTGGACGTCGTCGCTGTCGACCCTGGCCACCACCTCGTGCGTGCCGACCTCGTCGAAGGTGTACGTGAACTCCGCGGCCCCGGCGCCCGATATCTGCTCCGTGAACACCGGGGTCCCGTCGGCCGTGACCGTGACGGTCGCGTTCTCCGAGCCCAGATCCGTCCCGCCGACACGGACGAGGAAGCTGTTACCGACCCCGGCGCTGGTCTTGGCGGGCCCGGCCAGCGTGACGTACCGCTCCGTCCGCGTGGTCGAGAGCCGCACCGCGTGGACGGTGGCGCCGGCGCCCGCGGCGACCTCGGCGGCCTCGCCCAGCGACCGGCCGCCCGTCACCTGCCCGTCCGAGACGACCAGGAGTTCCGCCCCCGGCTCGGTGTTGGCGACGACGGCGTCGCCCAGCCGCGAGGTGGTTCCCGAGCCGACGACCGACCGGCTGACGGGGACGCCCTCGGCCTCGATGGCGGCCGCGAGCGCGTCGACGTTCGCGTCGGTCACGGCCATCGAGTCGGACTCGTCGGCCAGCAGACGGACACGGGGGTCACCGGGTGTCTCGCGGGCGGTGACCGTGTAGGGGCCGGCGGCAGCGGCCACCAGCAGCGTCGCGAGGAGGACCCGCGAGGCCAGCAGCCCCAGCCGGCGCCGCCGGCTCCAGTCACCGCCCGCCCCGCGGACGTGGACCGTCAGTGCCACCAGTGCGACGAGCACGACCGGGAGCGCCAGCGCGACGAGCGGCAGCTCGACGCCGAGGGTCACACCCCGGATAGTGAACTCGGTCGCCTCGGTCCCGGGGAGGCCAGCCTGGAGCGTCCCGGAACCGGGTACGCCGGCCGGAAGGGGATCGAGCGCGCCCATCACAGGTCACCCCGGTGCCGGAGCAGCGCCACCTCGGCAAGCAACGCCCCGAGTGCTCCCAGCGCGACCGCCGGCGAGAGGTCCAGCGGCCGCTGGACGACCTCCTCCCGCGAGCGTGCGACGCCGCCGGGGCCGGTCCGGAGCGCCGGAGCCGAGACGTTCGACTCCTCCGTGTCGAGCAGCGCGGCCGCCACCCGCCGGTCGCCGAGCCGGTAGTGGCCCGCGGCGTCCAGGGTGACCGAGCCGTCGGCCGCGGTCCGGCTCCCGTCCGGGGCCGTCACTGTCGTCCCGTTGGGGACCGAGAGGCGCGTCCCCGTCTCGTAGTTGGTCCGCGGGAGCGGCTCGCGCCCGGCCGCCTCGTAGACGAGCCGTTTCCACAGCACCGGGTACTGGTAGTTGAACTGGAACTGGCTGGCGCCCTGGAGGTAGCCGTAGTAGAGGGTCCGACCGTCACCGAGTCGCCCACGGGCGATGAGCGGCGAGTCGTTCGCCCGCACGAGGCTCCGGGAGCCGTTGCGCAACTCGGCGGTCAGGTACGACCTCGGGGGCGGGAAGCTGATGCCCCGGACGAGCGGGTCGTCGCTCGCCCGGACCGAGGGACTCGACCCGCGCCCGGTCGGCTCGACCGGCAGGAGCCCGCCGTACCCGACCTGCGCGAGGTCGTCCTGCGCGACGACGATGGTGCCGCCGCCCTCGCGCGTCACCGATTCGGCGGCCTCGCGCGTGCTCCGGAGCAGCCGCTGGCGGTCGACGCCCGCGAAGACGACCACGTCGTACTCACCCTCCACGGCCGCCGGCGGCTCGGCGACCGTCAGCGAGACCTCGTCGAGCACCTCCAGCGCCGTCGTCACGTACCGGTCGCGGTCGTTGCTCACGAGCAGGACCCGAACCCGCGCGTCCTCGGGGCCGGCCACGGCGACCCGGTCGTCGAGCGCGAACCCGTCGCCGGGCGAGAGGCGCGCGGTCGCGTCGCCGGTCGGGACCGGCAGCGTCGCGGTCCCCACGTCGCCGGGCTGGAGCTCGAGCGTCTCGCGGGCGCCGCCCAGGCTGACCGTCCGCTCGACCGGGCGGTCGGCGTAGCTCTTCACCGAGAGCGTGACGCTCGTGCGGCCGTACTCGGCGTCGACGAAGCCGACGTTGGTGGCGTCGCCGCCGACCGGCCGCAGGTCGACGGTGTACCCACGGCCGCGGGCGGTCGCGACCGCGTCGCGCCACGCGGCGTCGCCGGCGAAGTCGCTGACGACGACGATGCGTGCGTCCTCGTCGGCCACGGCGACCGCCTGCGAGACGGCCGCCCCGAGGTCGCCCGTGGCGTCCGTCCGCGAGAGGCCGTCGAGCACCTCGCGGGCGTCCGCCGCGCCGCCGCCCTGGAGCCGGACCCGTGGGGTCGCGCCGGCCGTCACGACGGACGTGGTCTCCGAGACCGACTCCCGGGCAACGCTCCGGGCCCGGACGAACCGGCTCCCCCCGCCCGCGTCCTCGACCGCCATGCTCGCGGAGGTGTCCAGCACGACCACCGTCTCCGTGACCGTCGCGGTCCCCGTGCTCGTGATGTACGGCGAGGCCAGCGCGAGCGCCACCAGCACCACGACCAGCAGCTGGAGGAGCAACAGGAGGTTCCGGCGGAGCGTCTCGAGCGCGGCGCTGTCGGTTCCACCCTCCTCCCCGGCCGCGAGGAACTCCAGCGTCGGCAGGCGCAGCCGCTGGGGGTCCGGCCGGACCAGGTACAGCAGCAGGATCGGCACGACCGCGAGGAGGGCGAGCAACCCGAGCGGGGTTAGGAACACGTCGGCGAGGCCGGCCATCGGACGGAGACTCGGCGCCGACCGCCAAACGCCTTGTGACGCGCCGCGCCGGTCGGCGGTCGGACCGGCCGACTCAGAGGGCGACCGTCTCGCCGTCGTCGGGCACCTCGACCTGTCCCTCGACACCGGCCTCGGCGAGCGCCGTGTGCAGGTCCTCGCGCGTCGCGAGGCAGTGGTTGATGCTGTCCATGTGGTCCGCGACGATGGTCGCGTCCGTCCACTCGCACAGCGCCACCACGTCCTCGGGCGTCATCGTGATGGGTCGGCCCTCGGTGAACTGCGCGGCGCCGGCGTTCGCCACGACAACGTCCGGCTCGTGCTCGTCCAGCGTCTCCTGGACGGCCTCGTACGGTACGGTGTCGCCGGCGTGGTAGACGGTCGGCTCGCCCGGGGCGTCGAGCACGAACCCCGACACCGGTCCCATCTGCTCGGCCAGGTCGCCGTAGCCGTGCCGCGCCGGCGTCCGCGTCACGGACAGGTCATCCAGCGCCGCCGTATCGTCGACCGGGCGCGGGTCGAAGCCGTCGTCGGCCAGCTCGTCGGCGTCGTCGGGCTGGCAGAGCGTCGGCTGCCCGTCGGCCAATTCCTCGCGCGCCGCGTCGTCGAGGTGGTCACGGTGGAGATGCGTCACCAGCAGTGCGTCGTGGTCCAGCGGGGCGTCCGGCAACTCGACGAGCGGGTTTCCGCCGGTCGTTCGGCGAGTTCGGGATGGGCGGCATCTCCCCCGGCTCGGACAGCATCGGGTCGACGAGAAGTGTGGTGTCGCCGAGTTCGAGTCGGAGGGTCGCGTGGCGCAGGAGCTGGAGCGTGGCCATATCGGGCGGTCGAGTGCGTCGAGGATAGCGGTTGTGCCGAGGCAAGGCTACTCCGGAGGGCGAACCCAACGAGGAATTATCTATCAAACCACTATACAAATCATATATTCCGAATATAATATCTTAATTCGAAAGATTGGAATAGTTTTTGAAATATTATCTCATTGATGGTCCGGTGAGGCCGTGCTGAATACAACGCACATATCGGTCGAGATGGGGTGCCAGTGTCCGACCGAATTGTTCGATACGGCGGGGATATCAACCGCGCTGTAGAACGGCCGCCACACCCCGGTTCCGCCCAGCGCTTATCAGGTAGCATACACTACCGCCGCCCATGGGGAGGTGGCTCAACCACTTCATCGGCACGCTGTTCAGCCGCCAGTTCATCTACGCCTACGCCATCGGCAGTGGTGTCACCACAGCCGGCTACGCCCTCTACCTGCTCAGGTACGGGCTGTGGGGGCGCCAGCAGGTCATCATGGCAGACCTCATGGGGCTGGGTGCCGTCATCGATTTATACGTTCGCGTCCTCCTGCCGATTTGGATCCCGCCCATCACGGGCCTCGAGGTGCTGGTCGTAGCTACCAACTGCTTCATCGCACTCTGGGTGCTCGCTTGGTGGTCGGCGAAGTACGCTGACGCAACCGGTGGGCGGAGAAGAAGCAGCCGCGGGTTCTGACTACCGAGACGCCAGCGACTCCAGCTGGCGGGCGGTGGCGCCAGCGCTCGACTCAATATACGCACTCGCGACTGAGAGGCTCGGCCAACTCGAGGCAGTTACCAAAATCAGAACGAGTGGCGCGCCACGATTCCGTACTGAACTTGGTCTCTGTATGCAGCACGCCGTTTCTGTCAACCACTGATAATTTCGACGAGTCAGAATTCAACAAACGCTCGGTGCGGCTAGCAACAGGACTCTGCATACGCGCGAGCGAAGCGAGCGCGTTCCACCGCTGGCGACCGCTGGGAGCCAGCGGCATTTTTTCTGAACGTTTTTTGCGGCGAGTGGTACCCGCAGACCGGCGGCTCCGCCGCCGGTCAAGCGGTACCCGAGCCGTCAAAAAAGCTCGCGGTGAAAAAGCTCGTGTCAGTCGTCGGTCGAGGCCGCGAAGCCCTCGCCGGCGGCCTCGGCGTCGGGGCCGACCGAGTCGGGCAGGTCCTCGCGGACGTCCTCTGCGCCCTCGCTGAGCGCGCGACTGTATGCCTCGGGCATCACCTTCACGAACTTCTCGAGCTCCTCCTCCCAGTGCTCGAGGACGTACTCGGCGCGGTCCGAGTCGGTGTGTGCGACGTGGTTCTCGACGAGGCGGCGCATCATGCGCCGGTCCTGCTCGCCGAGTTCACGGGTGGTCTCGACCATGCCGTAGTTGACGCGGTCCTCGAAGTCGCCCTCGCGGTCGAGGACGTAGGCCACACCGCCGGACATCCCGGCGGCGAAGTTCTTGCCCGTGTCGCCGAGACAGACGACGACGCCGCCGGTCATGTACTCGCAGCCGTGGTCGCCGACCGATTCGACGACGGCCTTCACGCCGGAGTTGCGGACGGCGAAGCGCTCGCCGGCCTTCCCGTTGATGTAGGCCTGCCCCTGCGTCGCGCCGTACAGCGCGACGTTGCCGATGACGATGTTCTTCTCGGGCTCGTACGGCGCCGAGTTGGGCGTCTGGACGACCAGCTTCCCGCCCGAGAGCCCCTTGCCGACGTAGTCGTTGCCGCTGCCGGTCAGCGACATCGTGACGCCGTGCTTGCAGAAGGCGCCGAACGACTGGCCGGCGACGCCGTCGAAGTCGATGCGGAACGTGTCCTCGGGGAGCCCGTCGATGCCGTGCTCCTTCGAGATGTGGTTCGAGAGCGTCGCACCGACGGCGCGGTGCTGGTTGTCGATCTCCATGTCCAGATGGGCGGGCTCGCCCGTCTCGAGGGCGTCACCCAGTTCGTCCATGATCTCCCAGTCGAGCTGCTCGTCGACCTCGTGGGTCTGGGGCTCGGTCTTGCGGCGCTGGTCGCCCGGCGGCTGCGCGATGACCGAGGAGAGGTCGAGCTTCCTCGCCTTCTCCTGTTTCACGTCCGTCCGCTGGGCCAGGTACTCCGGCCGGCCGATCATCTCGTCCAGCGACTCGAAGCCCAGCTCGGCCATGATCTCGCGCAGTTCCTGGGCCATGAACGTCATGTAGTTGATGACGTGGTCGGGCTCGCCGGGGAACCGGTTGCGGAGCTCGTCGCGCTGCGTGGCGACGCCGACGGGGCAGGTGTTCTCGTGGCACTGTCGGGCCATCACGCAGCCCGAGGTGACCAGCGACGCGGTGCCGAAGACGTACTCCTCGGCGCCCAGCAGCGCGGCGATGGCCACGTCGCGGCCGGTCTTCAGGCCGCCGTCGGCCGTCACGCGGATGCGGTTGCGCAGGTCCGTCGCGCGGAGCATCTGGTTGGCCTCGGCGAGGCCGAGCTCCCACGGCAGGCCCGCGTTCTTGATGCTCGTCTTCGGCGAGGCGCCCGTCCCGCCGGAGTGGCCCGAGATGTGGACCACGTCGGCGTTGGCCTTCGCCACACCCGCGGCGATGGTGCCGATGCCGGCCTCGCTCACGAGCTTGACGTTGATGTCGGCGTCCGGGTTCGCCGCCTTCAGGTCGTGGATGAGCTGCTTGAGGTCCTCGATGGAGTAGATGTCGTGCAGCGGCGGCGGCGAGATGAGGCCCACGCCCGGCGTCGCGTACCGGACGTGTGCGATCATCTCGTTGACCTTCTTGCCGGGCAGGTGGCCGCCCTCGCCGGGCTTGGAGCCCTGGGCCATCTTGATCTGGATCTCCTCGGCGTTCGTCAGGTAGTCCGAGGTGACCCCGAAGCGCCCCGAGGCGACCTGCTTGATGTTGCACTCCTTCTCCGTGTCGAAGCGCTCGGGCGGCTCGCCACCCTCGCCGGTGTTGGATTTGGCGCCGAGCCGGTTCATCGCGATGGAGTTGTTCTCGTGGGCCTCCGGTGAGAGGCTCCCGAGGCTCATCGCGGCCGTCGAGAAGTGCTTCACGATCTCCTCGACCGGCTGGACGTCGTCGATGTCGACCGGGTCGCGGTCCGAGTCGAACTCCAGCAGGCCACGCAGGGTCTGGAGCTGCTCGGTCTGCTCGTTCATCAGGTCCGCGAAGTCGCCGTAGCGCTCGTAGTCACCGGTGCGGACCGCCTGCTGGAGCGCCCCGACGGACTGGGGGTTCCACTCGTGGAAGATGCCGTCCGAGCGGTGCTCGTACTCGCCCTGGCGCTCGAGGTCGGCCTCCTCGCCCCACGCGACCTCGTGGCGCTTCTGGAGGTCGGCCTCCACGTCCTCGATGCCGATACCCTCGGTGCGAGCGGTGGTGCCCTCGAAGTACTCGGCGACGAAGTCCGAGTCCAGGCCGACGGCCTCGAAGATCTGGGCACCCTGGTAGGACTCGACCGTCGAGATGCCCATCTTCGCCATCGTCTTCAGCAGCCCGTCCTCGACGGCGTGGACGTACGCGTCGACAGCCGCCTCCTCGTCGGCGCCGTCCGGGCCGGCGACGAGGTCGGAGATGGACTGGAAGGCCAGGTACGGGTTCACGGCGCCCGCCCCGTAGCCGATGAGCGTCGCGAAGTGGTGGACGGCACGCGGGTCACCCGATTCGAGAACCAGGCCCGCGCGGTTGCGCAGGCCGTTGCGGACGAGGTGGTGGTGGACGCCGCCGACCGCGAGCAGCGAGGGAACCGGGACGCGGTCCTCGCCGGCCGCGCGGTCCGACAGCACGACGATGTCGTGTTCGTCGGCGGCCTCGCTCGCCTCGGCGCGGAGGGCCTCGACCGCGGCCTCGAGGCTCGCGAACTCGTCGGGGTCGTAGGTGATGTCGACGACCGTCGAGGAGAGGTCCCCCTCGTCGCCGTCGAGGTCCTTGATGCTCGCCGTCTCCGCGTCGGTCAGCACCGGCGAGTCACAGACCAGTTGCCGGGCGTGCGCGGGCGTCTCGTCCAGCAGGTTGCGCTGGTTGCCCAGCCGCGTCTCCATCGACGTGACGACCTCCTCGCGGATGTAGTCCAGCGGCGGGTTCGTGACCTGCGCGAACAGCTGCTTGAAGTAGGTGAACAGCGGCCGGTTGAACTGCGACAGTACGGAGAGGGGCGTGTCGTCGCCCATCGAGCCGACGGGGTCCTTCCCCTCGCTCGCCATCGGCTCCAGCAGGTGGTCCATCTCGTCGTACGTGTAGCCGTACATCGCCTGGTGGGCCCGCAGCCCGTCCACGTCGTCGCGGGGGGCCCGATCCTCGCGGTCGGCGATGTCGTCGATGTCGACCTGCTCGTCGTCGACCCACTCGCCGTACTTCTCGTCGAGGAGGCCGTCGAAGACCTCCTCGTCCGGGATGACCCGGCCCTCCTCGGGGTCCGCCAGGAAGAGCTGGCCGGGCTGGAGCCGGTCGCGCGTCTCGATTTCCGAGGGGTCGTGGTCGAGCGCGCCGGCCTCGCTGGCCATGACGAGCGTGTTGTCCGTCAGCACGTCGTAGCGGCAGGGGCGGAGCCCGTTGCGGTCGAGGACGGCGCCGATGCGGTCGCCGTCGGTCGCCGCCACGAGCGCCGGGCCGTCCCACGGCTCGACGAGCGAGGCGTGGTAGTCGTACCACTCCTGGCGCTCCTCGGGCACGTGGTTGCCGTCCTTGCGCCACGCCTCGGGGATGAGCATCCGCAGGGCGTGCGGGAGGTCACGGCCCCCCTCGACGAGGAGTTCGAGGGCGTTGTCGACGGACGCGGTGTCGGACTGCTCCGGGTCGTCGATGATGGGCTTGATCCGCTCGATGTCGTCGCCGTAGTCCTCGTGCGCGATGTCCGTCTCCCGCGCCCGCATCCAGTTGATGTTACCCTGGATGGTGTTGAACTCGCCGTTGTGGATGATGTTGCGGTACGGATGGGCGAGGTGCCAGGCGCCGAGCGTGTTCGTCGAGAAGCGGGCGTGGACCATCGCGAACGTCGACGCCATCCGCTCGTCGCCGAGTTCGGGGAAGTAGCCCGCCAGCTGGTCGGCCTTGAGGAGTCCCTTGTAGACGAGCGTCTTGCGGTCCAGCGAGACGATGTAGAAGCGCTCGGCGCCCGTGGGCTGTTCGTCCTCGAGGCGGTTCTCGATGGACCGCCGCCCGACGTACAGCGCGCGGTCGAATGCATCGGCGTCGAACGCCCCCTCGGGCCGGACGAACACCTGTGCGACCTGCGGTTCGCTCTCGACCGCGGTCTCGCCCAGCATCGAGTTGTCCGTCTCGACGCCGCGCCAGTGGAAGGTCTCGAGGCCCTGGTCGGCGAGTTCCTGCTCGACGACCGCCTGGAGGCTCGCCGCGGCCTCGTCGTCCTGCGGGAGAAAGACGGAGCCGACGGCGTACTCCCGGGCGGGCGGGAGGTCGACATCCAGTTCGTCGCGGAAGAACTCGTCCGGGATCTGGATGAGGACGCCCGCGCCATCGCCGGTGTTCTCCTCGGCGCCGGTCGTCCCGCGGTGTTCGAGGTTCTCGAGGAGGTCGAGCCCGTCCGCCAGTACGTCGTGGCCGCCGTCGCCGTCGAGGTCGAAGACCACCCCGACGCCGCAGTTGGCGCGGTGGTCCTCGGGGTCGGCGAGGAGCGTCGCGTCGTCGTCGCTCGCGGACCCTGTCGTGCGTTCCTGCATGTCAACACCTCACCCGACGCCGCATAAGAGGGTTCCTGTTAAGGACTAATGGTTCACTAACCGCAACTAAGGTCCATAATACGCTTTGACGGTGTCCTAGGTGACGTGGCATGGTGGTGGCGTGCGTGAACAGCACTCACGGCCGCGTGGGAAAGAGGATGTCGTCTGCGGGCCGGCCGGATGTCGGGTCGAGAGACCTCAGTCGTCGGCGACCGGCTGGATGCCGACCTGCGAGCGGCGCTCGGCGACCATCGCCTCGAGATGCCGGATGCGGTTGCAGAGCCGCTCGAACCGGCCATCTCCCGCCAGCCGACGCTCGGACTGCTCGAGCTGCAGGACGTTTCGCTTCACCCGGAGCGACCCGAGTTCGATGCGGAGCTCCTCGTACGTGCTGCGCTCGCGGAGCCGCTCGACGGTCCCCACGAGCGTCTCCCGGTCCACGGGCTTGAGCAGGTAGTCGTCGAACCCCATCTCCAGGATGTCCATCTCGGGGGTGACCCCCGTCACCATCGCGACCCGCGCATCGAGCCCCCAGTCCCGGAGCGTCACCAGCACCTCGTCACCGGAGACGTCCGGCATGTGCCGATCCAGCAGGACGACATCGATGCCGCCCTCGGCCAGTCGTTCCAGCGCGGGCTCCCCACCGTGGACCACCTCGACCTCGTAGTCGACCCGGAGCCAGTCCGCATACAGGTCAGCCAGCAGTGCGTCGTCCTCCACCACGAGGACCTTGGGATTGTTCGGCGCCATCCTGACTCACTCACGGCTACCACCCAGGGTATATTAATCCGGTAACAGCAGTTTCTGGCCCTGAAAAGCGTTCTCACGGCGTGAGAAGACCCCGGAAGAATCCGAGCGCCGGGGAGGGATCAGTCGTCCGCGGGAGTCGGACCGCCGGCCTCGCCGGCCGCCGTCGCCGTCGGGCCGCCCTGCTCGATGGCCTCGATGAGCAGTTCGGAGATGTCGACGATCTCGATGTCGTCCTCGAAGTCCCCGGTCTTGCGCCCGTCCTCGTACATCGTCATGCACATCGGGCACGCCACGACGAACTTCTCGACGGCCTGGCCCGCCTCCGTATCTTCGAGTGCCTCGCGGAGGCGTTCCTCGGAGGCCTTCTCGTCCTCCTCGTGCTCGAGCCAGAGCCCGCCGCCGCCGCCACCGCAGCAGTAGGAGTTGTCGCGGTTGCGCGGCATCTCGTGCAGGTCACACCCCGTCGCACGGATCAGTTCGCGCGGCGCCTCGTACTCGTCGTTGTACCGCCCGAGGTGGCACGGGTCGTGGTACGTGACCGTGTAGTCCAGTTCCGTCCCGGACAGCCCGAGCGCGTTCCGCTCGACCAGTTCCTCGACGACCTGGGTCCAGTGCAGCACGTCGACCTCGCCGTTCTGGTTCCAGCCCTCCTCGATCTCGAAGGGCATCATCGGGTCGTCGGCGAACTCGTCGAAGTCGACCTCCGGGTACTCGTTCTTGAACGTGTTGTACGAGTGCGGGTCCGTACAGACGATCTTCTCGAAGTCACACTCCTGGAACGAGTCGACGTGATGGCCCGCCAGTTCGACGTAGAGGAACTCCTCGCCGACACGCCGGATGTCGTTCCCGTCGTACTTCTCGTCGTCGAACAGGATACCGAACGAGACGCCCGATTCCTCGAGCAGTTTCGCCAGCGAGCGAGCCACCTTCTTGTTCCGGTCGTCGTAGCTCGGGTAGTCGCCGACGTACCAGAGGTACTCGACCTCCTCCTCGCGGGCGTCGGTGACGTCGAACTCCAGCTCGTCGGCCCAGTCGGCGCGCTTGCGCTGGCTGTTCCCGAACGTGTTGCCCTTCTGCATCACGTTCTGGAACACCTCCTGCAGCGAGGGCTGGATGTCACCCTGGTCGGTGAGCTGGCGGTTGAGCCGGGTGAACGACTTCAGATGCTCGATCTCGACCGGGCACGCGTCCATACAGGCCATACAGGCCATACAGGACTCCATCGTCTCCGCGTCGATGACGCCGCCGGACTCGGCGACGATCTCCTGCTCCTCGCCCGTCCGATCGACCTCCTCTCGGTACTGTTTGAGGTCGAGGATGACGTCACGGGGGTCGAGGTTGCGACCGGAGGCGTTCGCCGGGCAGACCGACGAACAGCGGCCACACTTCGTGCAGGCGTCCTGGTCCAGCATCTCCTTCCAGGAGAACTGGTCGATGGACTCGGCGCCCGTATCCGCATCGAGGTCGGCGGGGACACCGGGGAGTCGCTTGCCGGCCTTCTCGTCGCGCGTGACCACGTTCGCGAACGAGGAGATCATGTGGAACGGCTTCGCGTACGGCACCGCCGCCACGAAGAGGAACGCCAACAGCGCGTGCGACCACCAGCCGACCGGGTAGAGTGCCTCGGCCGCGCCGACGGACTCGCTCGGGCCCATCCCCATCGCCTGGAAGGTGCCGTTCAGGACGTCGGCGACGAACCAGCCGACGAACGAGACCTGCTCGAAGGAGATGAACTGGACGGCACCGTTCTCGACGCTCGCGGTGCCCAGGATGCGCAGACCCTCCTGGATGTAGCCACCGACCCCGAGCAGGAACAGCGACCAGACCAGGAACCCGTCCTCCCAGGAGGTGTGCTTGCCGTGCAGCCGGTCCTTCCGGGTCACGTAGCGCCGCCAGAGCGCGATGCCCAGACCGACGACGAACAGCAGGCCCATGAAGTCCATCACCAGCGAGTACGAGAGGTAGAAGTCACCGACGAAGAACGACTGGCGCTCGCCGGTGAACAGCATCGTGAGGTTCCGGAAGAAGTCGATGTCGATGGCGATGATGGTCGTCCCGATCAGCAGGGTCAGGAAGCCCCACAGGATGAACGCGTGCATCACGCCGCCGACCAGATCGCGGTTGAACTGCTTCTCGTTGGAGCCCACGATCTTCGCGGCCTCGACGATGCGTCCCGGGAGGTCGTCCAGCCGGTCGAACCAGTCCTCGGTGCCACGCCCGTACCGGGCGAACCGGTCGTACACCCCGTAGGCGAAGACGAAGATCGTCACAGCGGCGAGGTAGTAGAACACCACCTCACCCGTATGTGAGATCTTCCAGAACGTCGGCCGGGTGGTCACCCCGGAGTCGACGCCCGCCTGGAGTAGCGTCCACGTCATACGGCGGAAACGGATGCCTGTATGGTTAAGTCTTGTCAACCGCTCGCACCCGCTCCGTTGCCGTCTTTCGCGCTAAATTCCAGCACATCTTCCGCTGTAAAACCAGTAGCGAACGGGGGATTTATCTCGTGGGTCCCCGTGGCGGCCAGCCCCCACTCACGCGATGGAAGCGACCCCGTCCGTGCGGTCGCAGCGGGCGCCGGCTGTCCGGTCGGGGCGGCCCCGTCCGGCCGGGACTGGACGCGTGCCCGACGGTCGGGAACGGCCCCACAGAACTAAATAGCGCGGTCGTTTCGGCACCAAATCATGGACGAGAAGACGGAGGAGCTGCGGGATATCTTCGAGGAGGTGACCGGGGAGGAGACCGTCACCGAGACCCAGGAGGAGTCGCCGGGGACGCTCGCGGGCGGGGACGACGAGGAGGTCGCCGAGCGGCTGGCCGCGGTGGTCGCACGGATGCGCGAGAAGTACACGTTCGACACCGACCTCACGGACGCCGAGTACGCCCGCCTCGTCCGGGGCTACTACGAGGGCGAGGACGACACCGACATCGCCGGGGCACTCGATGTCGACCGTCGCGACGTGGTCCGGGCGCGGCTGGACGTCCACCTGGTCCGCGACCGCGACCGGGACGCGCCGTTCGAGCTGAAGCGGCTCCGGCGGCTGCTGAACGAGGACCGCGGGACGAGCGAGATCGCCGAGGAGCTGGAGGTGTCGGCCTCGACGGTCCGACGCTACCGGCGCGTCGTCGAGACCGAGACCGAGATCCGCAGCGTCTCCGCCCGCTACCAGGCCGACTTCGAGGACGTCCTCACCGACGCGGGAATCAGCAACGTCATGACCAGCGACATGAAGGAGGACGGCCTCGAGGACGCCACCGAGGGCGCCGAGGCCGAGAGCGACATGTCGCTGTAGCTCCCCGGGCACCTCCGACCGTCTCCGCCACCGAGTTTTTGAGCCGCCCGTCGATACGGCCGAGCGATGTCCCCGCCACGCACCCCCCTCCGCCACCCCGACCGCTACTTCAGCGAGCGGACGGCCAGCACAGGCCGCGGCATCGCCGTCAGCCTCCTCACCATGCTGGTCCTGCTGGTCGGTGTCTACACGCTGGGCTGGGTGTTCGCCGCCAACATCGACGGGACCGTCACCGTCGACAACCCCGCCTACCCGGGGGACGCGTTCTGCGACGGCGACTCACCGGGGGAGTTCACACCGCACGGCTGTGACGAGCCGAAGCGGGTCGAGCGGAACATCGACCACTTCATCTGGCAGGCCGTCGGGAACGTCGCCGGCCAGCTCGCCATCGGCCTGCCGCTCGTCCTGTTGCTGGTCGCCGGTGCGCTCCACGCCGGGACGTGGCTCGCGAACGGCGAGGGCCCGTTCGGCCGTACCCTCGCCGTCGCGGCCTGGGGACTGGTCCCGACGCTGGTCGGGATGGCGGCCACGCTCCTCGCGCTCTGGCTCACCTTCGACCCCATCACGGTCGGTGACGGCTACGACCCGGCGACGCTCCGTGACCAGGCCATCGCGCAGCTGGACACCATGCGGCTGGTCGGCCAGGCCAGCGGCGTCCTCACGATGGCCTGGGGAGGCGCCATCTGGGGATTCGGGCTGTCCCACGAACGCCACGTCTCCGGGGCCGCAGCCGCCGCGGTCGCCGTCGCCGTCGCGGTGCTGTTCCTGGGAGTGGGCCTGGTGTGACTCCCGTGTCGGGGGCTACCCGTCGTAGCCGTCCCACTCCTCCCGCAGCAGCCCGTACCGGTAGGTGTCGTACCAGGCGCCCTCGATGTAGATGGCCTCGCGCTCGACGCCCTCGCGGACGAAGCCCAGCTTCTCCATCACGCGCTGCGAGGGGCGGTTCGGCTCGAAGACGCCGGTGTTGAGCCGGTGGAGGTCCAGCTCGTCGAACGCCCAGTCGATGGCCAGCGCGGTGCCGCGGGGGGCGTACCCCTCGCCGTGGTGGTCGGGGTGGATCCAGGCCCCCATCCAGGCGCTGGCGTTGACGTGGTCGATGCGCCAGACCCCGATGTGGCCGACGGGCTCGTCGGGCGCACAGATGCAGAACCCGGCGCCGTCGTCGTTGTCGGCGTACTCCTCGAAGGAGCTCTCGACGGCGTGCAGGTTCTTCGGCTCCGTGTTCCGCAGGAGCTGACGCACCTCCGGCCGGTTCGTCACGTCGCGGACGAACTCGTGGTCCTCCTCCTGGCGCGGCCGGAGCGTCACCTCCCCGTCGTCGGTCGCGCGGAAGACGGGCCCCGGCATCACCGCTCACCTCCCTGGCCCGTCGCGCGCTCGTCCGTCTCGCCGTCGGCCGCGCTGCCGTCGCCACCGTCGCCGTCGGTCGCGAACGGCCGGTGATGACCACGCTCCTCGGCGGTCGCGCCGGGCGGGCTGCCGGGGAGGCCCCGGGTGGTGTCCGAGCGGTCGAACCAGTCCTCGGCCAGCAGCGAGTACGCCACCACGTCGACGTGCGCGCCGTCGACGCGTTTCGCCTCGCGCCGGGTCTCCCCGACCCGGAAGCCGACGTTCTCCAGGACCGCACGGGAGGCGTCGTTGCGCTCCAGCGCCCGGGCCCGGACCTTCGTCAGCCGGAGTTCCTCGATGCCGTAGGCGACCAGTTCCCGGATGGCGGCGGTTGCGTAGCCCTGCCCCCGGTACTCGGGGGCGACCGTGACCGACACCTCGCCGTGCCCGGCCGGCCGCTGGATGTCGAACAGCGAGACGTAGCCGACCGGCTGCGGGGTGAGCGGTTCGTCATCCGGGTCCGCGCTATCAGCGCCCTCGTCACGGTCGTCCGCGCCGTTCGCGACCGTTCCGCCGTCGGTCCCGAGCGCTTCGGTCGAATCGGGGTCGTCGTGGGGGACGATCAGGAACTGCGCGCCCTCGTCGTCCGTGTCGGTCTCGGAGACGTGCTCCTCGAACCACGTCTCGAGGTCGACATCGGACTCAGGTCGGGTGAACGTCACGCCGTGGCGGATCTCCGGGTCGTTCCGGAGCCGCGCGAGGAACTCGAGGTCCTCGCGTTCGATGGTGTACAGCGCCACCTCGTCGTTCTCGCGGAACGGGGCCCCCGGCATCAGGCGTCACCTCCGCGGTCGAGGGCCGCGTCGGCGCCGTCCCACTCGCGGGCCAGCATCGAGTAGCGCGCGACGTCGACGTGCTCGCCGTCGACGTACTTCTCCGCGGGCTGGATGCCCTCGAGCTGGAACCCGAGCCCCTCCAGCGTCGCGCGACTGGCCTCGTTCTCGACGGTGGCACGGGCCACGATGGTGTTCAGCCGGCGCTCGGCGAACAGGTAGTCCAGCATCAGCGCGGTGCCCTCGGTGGCGTACCCCTCGCCCTGGTGGTCGGGGGCGACCCAGGCGGCGAGTTCGGCGGTGCCGTGGTCGGGGTCGATGTCGAAGCCGATGACGTTGCCGACGGGCTCCCCGCCGTCGCGGGTGACGACGAGGAGGCCGACGCCGGAGTCGTCCTCGGCGTGCTGTTCGTGTCGCTTCTCGGCCTGCGAGCGGGTCTGCGGGAAGGCCGTCGTCAGTCCCCATCGGACCTCCGGGTCCATCGTGTGTTCGTGGAGGAAGTCGATGTCCTCCTCGTTCGGGGGGTGGAGGGCGACGGTCTCGCCGCGGCGGAACGCGGGACCTGGCATGTCCCGAACTCCCGGTCGCAGTGACTAAACGCTTCCCTGAAACTGAGACACGTAGTCATACTGAGAGGTCGCCGCCGTCAGCGCTCCTCGGCTGCCGGCGGCCCGGTGTCGTCCGTGCGTCCGGGTCCGACCCCGCCGCCGTCGTCGGTCCCGAACGGGTCCGTCGAGGCGGCCGCCACGGCGTATCGCTCGCGGGCCTCGGCGGCCGGAGTGTCGGTCTCGACCAGTTCGGGGGCCCGCGTCGATGTCCCGTCGGGCGACCGCCGGGCAGCGTAGAGCATCACGATGCCGACGAGCACCGTCCCGACGGCGGTGACGGGCGTCGGGCCGAGGACGATGACCGCCGCGGCGCCGGTGAGGAGCGTCACGACCACCGCTGCGGCGACGGCGAGGCGGCGGCGGCGCCGTATCTCCTCGTGGTGGGCCGCCACCACGCGCTCGCCCACGCCCGCGGGAACGAGGCGTACGGTGTCGGGCCCGTCGCTGGGGAACCGCAGGCAGTCGACCCGGTCGAGGGCATCGCTCATGCTCCGGAACACGGAGGGCGAGCGCAAAAACGCCGGGGGACGAGCGGCTGGCTCACGGCCGGAGGGTAGCCGGGAACGGCGGAGCGGTTGGAGGGAGGCCGGTTGGAAAGCAGTGGGGTGGAGGGCGATTGGAGGGCGGTTGTCCGACCCGGGTCGCGTTCGAGTCGTCGGCTACCGTGCGTTCGAGTCGGTGCGCTCCTCGGCGGGCTCGCCCACCTCGTGGCCGTGCCCGAGCACGAGGACGAGCGCGTTCACGAGCAGGAGGGCGACGAACGTCGAGAACTCGCTGCCCGTGAGTCCGCCCAGCAGGAGCGGGACGTAGAGGAACGGCATGGCGACCGCGGACCAGAAGGCGGTCGCCTGGAGCAGCGGCCGGACGTGGTCGACGGCGGTGCGGAGGCCGCGGCGGAGGTGGTCGGCGATACGGGTCGGGGAGGCGTCGGCGGGGGGCCAGAGCGACGGGCTGTTCGTGGACATCGTGCTTCACTCACCCCATGGCACGACACCAGCATATAACCGCGAGAGCCTTCGTTTCGTTTCGGACCTTTCACCGCGGATGAACGGACCTTTACGGACCTTTTACGAACACCTCAGAAACAGTTAGAAGTTTTATCGAGCCCTCTGAACAGTCCTATCCGATATCTCCGACCGCTACCTGCTGCTATATATCCCTCCGGTACTCCCGCCGCCGTCCGGCGTCTCCCCGACGCGCCGCGCCGTGGCGGCGCCACAGGGTGTATCCCCCGCGGCCGGGCCGCCTATCCCAGCAGCGAGATCGCGACCGTCACCGCACCCGCGGGCGTCTCGACCGTCGCCTCGTCCCGGACGTGGTCGCGGACGGCCGCACGCCACGTCTCGACGCGCCGCTCGTGGCAGGAGCGATGGCGTTCGGGGGTGTACTCGGCGTCGGGGGCCGACCGGAGGGCGTCCTCGGTGGCGTCGACGCTCGGGAAGGCGGGCGCGTCGTCGTCGAGCAGTCGCTCGGGGGCGATATGGAGCGGCCGCGGCGCCTCGTCGTAGTCGCCCTCCGCCCCGGCGAGGTGGAGGCGGGCGCGCATCCGGCCCGCGAACGGCGGAGTCACCCGGAGGACGGCGCCCGCGTCCCGGCGGGCGTTGGCCTCCAGCGCCGCCAGCAGGTCCTCGGTGGTGATCGCCAGCGAGCGGATGCTGGTCGGGTCGTCCTCGGACACGTCCGAACCGTCGGTCCGCCGGCGCTTCAGCGTGTCGCCCATCGCGGACCGCGGACGGAGCCGGACCCCTACCAGCCGTCGAGCGTGAGGTGCGCGCCGGTGGGGTGGATCCGGCAGACGGCGGGGTCGTGTCCGGCGTCCGAGAGGCCGGTCCCGAGCGCGAACACGGTCTCGCCGAGCATCGCCATCGACGCCGACCCGTCGGCCTCGCTCACGTCGAGGACGACATCCCGGACGCGGTCGGTGAGGAGTTCGGCCTCGCGGGCGAATCGACGCGAGGACCGGACGAACCGCTCGAGCGTCGGCTCCTGGACGAGCGCGGAGAGCGCCCGCTGACCGGCGTGGCTCAGCAGGTCCGTGTCGCCCGACAGGACCGCCTCGGTCGAGAGTTCCCCCAGCGTGACGTACTCCACGCGCGAGCGGGCGGGGATGCCGTCCATGAAGCCCTGCCCGGGGGCACCGGGTTCCAGACGGACCGGGACCCCCCCGCGGGCCTGCGCGACCACGTCGCCCAGCCCGGTCCCAGCCTGCACCTCGGCACCGTGAGCGACCGTGACGAGTTCGTTCTCGGAGAGCTCGCGGTCGAAGACGGCGTTCGCGCAGAGGGCCGTCCCGAGCGCGAGCGCGCCGCTGACGCCGAACCCGGAGGCGAGCGGGACCTCCGAGCGGGCCCGCACGTGCGCGCCGTCGACGCGGAGCGCCCGCAGGACCCGCTTCGGTGCGGCGATGTCCAGCGACTCGCCGTCGAGCGTGACCTCGTACGTCCCGGGCGTCGCCGGTTCGACCCGGACGGTGACGCCGTCCGAGAGCGCGAGGCCGGCGCCGGTCGACCCGGCCTCCGTCGGGTCGTCGGCAGGTTCGGCCGTGAAGAAGCCCGTCACGTGCGCCGGGACGAACGCCGTCGGCGTGCGGTCGGCGTCGATGCCGCTCCCGACCTGCAACGGACGGTCGGCGGTGTCGCTCATGGCCACGCTCCGGGGCCCGGCCTGTTAACGCTCACCCTCCGCATCTCCGGCGAACAATCCACTGAAACCGCATTTTGACCTCGAAAGGGCAATTCTCATGAAGAAAATACAACTTTTATCGTCTAACTAGCATCTTCAGCGATAACCAGACGCTACGAGCCACGGGACGGCTCTTGGCCCGCCGCCGGTGGCGCGACGACAGCGACGGGCCGTCCGGCGAAGGAACAGACACATACGGAGCCCCACCGTTCCCCCGTGGGTGCAGCCCTCCGAGGACACCATCACCGAGGGTGGCCTGGCGCGGCCGCTCTTCGGGCTGGCGTGGCCCATCGTCGTCACCCAGCTGCTGCAGGTGGCCTACAACATCGCCGACACGCTGTGGCTGGGGCGCCTCTCGGCGGAGGCGGTCGGCGCGCTGAGCCTCGCCTTCCCCCTCGTGTTCCTCGTCCTCTCGGTCGGCGGCGGGTTCACGGTCGCCGGGTCGACGCTGGTCGCCCAGCACACCGGCGCCGAGGCCGGCAAGACGGCGGAGGGAACCGACACGACCGGCGATTCCGACACCGGCACGAGCGCGGGCGAGGTCGCCGGCCAGACGCTCGCGTTCGTCACGCTGCTGGCGACTGGCCTCGGGGCGCTGGGGTTCCTCGGTGTCGTGCCGCTCCTCTCGCTCCTGCCGGCCGACGCCGCCACCGCGAACGACGTCGTGCCGCTGGCCGCCGAGTACATGCGCGTGTTCTTCATGGGGACGCCGTTCCTGTTCGGCTTCTTCCTGTTCTCGGCGCTGATGCGGGGCTACGGCGACACGCGGACCCCGATGCTGGTGATGGCGCTGTCGGTGGCGCTGAACGTCGCGCTCGACCCCGTCCTCATCTTCGGCTGGTTCGGCGCGCCGCGTCTGGAGGTCGCGGGCGCGGCCTACGCGACGGTCATCTCGCGGGGACTGGCGACGGTCGTCGGGCTCTACATCCTGTTCCGGACGACCCGAGGGCCGGACGTCGCGCTCGAGCACCTCCGGCTCCAGTACGGGCGGGTCCGCGAGATCGTCGCCATCGGAACGCCCGCCGCGCTGGAGCAGTCGACCAGCGCGCTCGCGATGGTCGCGCTGACGGGGATGGTCGCCGCCTTCGGCCCGCCCGTGGTGGCGGCGTACGGGCTGGGCAACCGGCTCATCTCGCTCGTCTTCCTCCCCGCCATGGGGCTGGGGCGCGCGACGAACACGATGGTCGGGCAGAACCTCGGCGCGGGCAAGCCCGAGCGCGCCGAGCGCGCGGTCGGACTCGCGGTCGGTGCCGCGGCCGCCGTCATGCTCGGGGTGGGCGTCGTCGCGCTGCTCGCGGCGCGCCCGGTCGTGAGCGTCTTCATGACCACGGGCACGGCGACGGCCGAGGCGACCATCGACCTCGCGACCGAGTACCTCCGCATCCGGGCCGTCGAGTTCGCCTTCATCGGCGTCTTCCAGGTCCTGCTGGGCGCCTACCGGGGCGCGGGCAACACCCGCACCGCGCTCGGGTTCTCGCTCCTCGCGCTCTGGGTGGGCCGGGTCCCGATGGTGTACGGGCTGGCGTTCCTCGCGAGCATGGGTGCGACCGGCATCTGGATCGGGATGACGACCGGGCATATCCTCGGGGCGCTCGCCGCGGGGCTCTGGTTCACCCGGGGGACCTGGAAGGACGCGGTCGTCGACAGGCGGGAACCGGCCGGCGGCGCCACCGAGCCGACCGAGGCGGACCTCCCCACCGAGGAGGGCCGCACGGGCAGCGGGACCGAGCAGTAGTCGGGACACCCGCGAACGGAGCCGTAATCGGAGCCTCTCGGAACGGAACCCGCAGGGACGGCGGCGCGGACGCCGACGCGCCGCGGGCCCGTTCAGCCGCCGTCGGTCCGGAGGCGCTGGCGCTCCCGCTCGCCGTCCTCGGATTCGACACCCGGCTCGACCGTCGACTCGGTGCCGGTCACGCGCCGCACCGCGGCGGTCGCGTCGTCGTCGACGACGCGTGGGTCGGGCGCGACGCGGGTGACCGCCGGGGTCGCATCCGCGGCGACGTGCCGTGGAGTGGCCTGCACCGACCCGGTCGTCGTCTCGCGGACCTCGGTCGGCCGTTCGAGGAAACTCGGGAGGACACGGGCGTCCGGGCGGTCGGCGGCGTGGGCGGCGACGTGGCGTGTCCTGACGGTCCCGTCGGGGTCGACGCCGAAGACGCCGGCGCGCTGCCAGCGCGTGCCGCTCGGTGGGTGGGCCGTCGTCTCCCCCCGGCGTGCGCGGCGCCGGGCTCGCAGCACCGCCGGCCGGAACAGGTAGCCGACGCCACCGAGGCCGAGTCCCCACGCGGCGTACAGTTCGCGCCCCTCGTCCACGACGACGTGGAGGTTCTCGGGGCCCGCACCATCCCGGTCGTCGCTCTCGACTGCGTCCACGGTCCGGACCCCGGAGCGGTCCAGGCCGAGCGCCCCGCACCACGCCGTCGCCGCTGCCGGGTCACCGTGCGTGACCGCGACGAACGCCACATCCCGGTTCTCCCGGGCGGTCTCCCGGAGCGACCCGAGCAGCCGCTCCCCGAACACGTCGCCGGTGTGACCCAGGAACGCGACCACCCGCGGCGTGCCGGGAGCCACGTGGGGGCACTCGGGCGCGGCGTCGCCGATGGCCGGCACCTCGGCCGGGGCCGGGCCGTCCGGCCGACGGAGGCTGGCGAGCCGCGACCGCAGTGAGCCCATCATCGCGAACCGCTACAGAACGGAGCACAAAGTGCTTGTCCCGCGTGTACGACGCCTGTCGGACGCGTGCAGGCGCGACAGCGTGGTTCGGGTTCCGCGCCGGAGTGGTAACGGTTAAACGGGGGACTCCGCTACCGGACGACGAGGGCCCGTAGCTCAGCGGACAGAGTGCCAGGTTCCGGACCTGGTTGTCGGGGGTTCGAATCCCTCCGGGCTCGCTCCTGCGACGAACGGACGTGAGGAGCGGAGCGGTCACGAGGGATTCGAATCAGGGAACGGAGCGAGCGCCAGCGAGCGGAGTGACTGTGGTGAGAATCCCTCCGAGCTCGCGTTTCGCTCCGGAACTCAGTCCAACAGTTCCCGCCGCACCTTCGTCAGCCCGTTGAAGCCCGTCATCAGCGCCCGGTCGCCGAGCGAGTCCTCGTCGGGGAGCAGGCCGACCTGCCGGGCGAAGGTGAGCCCGTCGTAGTAGATGGTGTTGTGACTCAGGAGCTTCTCGCCGTCGCGGACTTCGAACTCCATCACGTCGACGCCGCGGAAGTCGAGTTCGGCGCCGGTCGGCTCGATGCCCTGGAAGGGGCCGCCGTCGAACGTGCCGGTGAAGCGCCACTGCCCGATGGCGGTGTCCTCGTCGACGGCGTGGACGGTCTCGGTCTCGAAGGTCGAGTCCGGGACGGCCGCGAACAGCTCCGCGAAGAGGTCCCGCAGTGCCGCGCGGCCGTGGAAGGTCCCCAGGACGAGGAACTCCTCGACGAGGTCCTCGTGGACCATCTCGGCCATGGCGTCCGGGTCCCGGTCCCGGACGTGGCCGAAGTACTCCCGCGCCAGCTCGGCCGCCGGCCGTGGGTCGTCGCCGTTCCCACTCATTCCAGGCAGACGTACGTCTTCGTGTCCGTCACGCCCTCGATGGCACGGATGGCGTTCGACGCCGAGTGGAGCACGTCGTACACCTCCTCGCCCTCGGCCTCGACGACGAGGTCGAAGTCCCCGGCGACGACGTTCGCCTCGGTGACACGCTCCAGTTCGAGCACCGCCTCCAGGGTCGACTCGGCGTAGCCGGCCTCGGCCTTGACCATGATGAACGCACGGACCATACCCGCAGTTCGACGACCGCCATCCTAAACTTTCGCCCGCTGAGGCCCGCGGTGTCCAGCGAGACATCGCCGTCAGGGAGTCGACCTGCGAGTCCACCGGCGCGTGGTCCCGCTGGGGGGTGCCCTGTCGGACGGCGGCTGGAACGGATGCAGAAGGGATGGTGCAGAAGGGAGCGAGAGACAAGGGGTCGATTTCCGCGAGGGGCCCAGTGCAGCCACCGGGATCGGGGGTCCTCTCTAGCGGACGGAGTCGAGCAGCAGCTTCTGCTCGACGCGCTTGACCTCGTGCTGGACATCACGGACGGCGTCGATGTTGGCCGAGATGGAGGAGACGCCCTCGTTGACGAGGAAGCGCGCCATCTCCGGCTTCGAGCCGGCCTGGCCACAGATGGATGTCGAGACATCGTGCTCGCGGCAGGTCTCGATGACCGTCGCGATGAGCTCCAGCACCGCGGGGTGGAGCTCGTCGAACCGGTCGGCGACGTTGCCGTTGTTCCGGTCGACCGCGAGCGTGTACTGGGTGAGGTCGTTCGTCCCGAAGGAGGCGAAGTCGATGCCGTGCTCGATCATCGACTCGACCGTGAGTGCGGCGGCGGGCGTCTCGATCATCACGCCCCAGTTCTGCTTCTCGGGGTCGATGCCGGCCTCCTCCATCAGGGTGCGCGCCCGGAGGACGTCCTCGGCGTCGTTGACGAGTGGGAGCATCAGTTCGACGTTGTCGTAGCCCATCTCCCAGAGCCGGCGGAACGCCTCCAGCTCGTGGGCGAACACGTCCGGCCGGTCGAGCGAGCGCCGGATGCCCCGATACCCGAGCATCGGGTTGTGCTCGTGGGGCTCGTCCTCGCCGCCCTCGAGCTGGCGGAACTCGTCGGTCGGGGCGTCCAGGGTGCGCACGCGGACGGGCCGGGGGTAGAACTCGTCGGCCACGCCCCGCACACCGCGGACGATCTCGTCGACGTAGGCGTCCTCGCCGTGGTTCTCGATGTAGTGCTCGGGCGTCTCGTTGGTCGAGAGGATCATGTGCTCCATCCGGAGCAGGCCGACGCCGTCGGCGCCGGTCTGTGCCGCCCGCTCGGCGGCTTCGGGGATGGAGACGTTCACCTTGACCTCGGTCGCGGTCATGGGCTTGACGGGGTTCTGCGGCCGCACCTCGTCCAGGCGGTCCTCCTTGGTGGTCTCCTCGTCGACGGTGCCCTCGGTGATGGTCCCCTTGTCGCCGTCGATGGTGATGAGCTGGCCGTCGCCCAGCACCTCCGAGCCGGTGCCGGTGCCGACCACCGCGGGGACGCCGAGTTCGCGCGAGACGATGGCGGCGTGGGAGGTCATCCCACCCTCGTCCGTGACGATGCCGGCGGCGCGCTTCATCGCGGGCACCATGTCCGGCGTCGTCATCTCGGTCACGATGATGTCACCCTCGCCGACCTTGTCAAGCTGGTCGAGCTTGCGGACGACCCGCGCCGCACCGCTGACGATGCCCGGCGAGGCGCCGAGACCCTTGAGGATGACGTCGTCGTCACCGTCGCCGCTCCCGTCACTCACCGCATCGGCACCCGCCCCGGCGCTGGCGTCGCTGATGGTCGTGATGGGCCGGGACTGGAGCATGTACACCTCGTCGTCCACCATCGCCCACTCGATGTCCTGTGGGTCGTCGTAGTGGTCCTCGGCGCGCTCGCCGATGTCGATGAGCATCTCGATCTCCTCGGCCTCCAGCACCTGCGCCTCGCGCAGTTCCTCGTCGACCTCGCGCTCGATGGTCGACCCCGTCTCGGGGTCCTTCTCCATCATCGTCTTCTTGTCCGCGATGGTGGCGTCGAGGATCTCGCCCGTCTCGCGGTCGATGACGTAGTTGTCCGGCGAGACGGAGCCGGAGACGACGGCCTCACCCAGCCCCCACGCGGCCTCGATGATGATCTTCGGTTCGCCCGTCGAGGGGTGCGAGGTGAACATCACACCGGACTTCTCCGCGTCGACCATCCGCTGGACGACGACCGCGATGTCGACCTTGTCGTGGGCGAAGCCCTGTTCCTGGCGGTAGTAGATGGCGCGCTGGGTGAACAGCGAGGCCCAGCATCGCTTCACGCGGTCGACGAGGTCCTCCTCGGTGATGTTGAGGAAGGTCTCCTGCTGGCCGGCGAAGGACGCGTCCGGGAGGTCCTCCGCGGTGGCCGAGGAGCGGACGGCGACGAACGCCTCGCCGTCGTCGAGGTCGGCGTAGGCGTCGAGGATACCCTGTCGGATGTCCTCGGGCATCTCCGTCTCGAGGATGAGTTCCTTCGCGTGGGCCTCGGCCTCCGCGAGCGCCGTGGAGTCCTCGGCGTCCACGTCGACGGCAGCGAACAGTTCCTCGTCGATGCCGGTCGACTCGATGAACTCGCGGTAGGTGCCCGCGGTCACGACGAACCCCGGAGGGACGGGGAGTCCAGCGGCGGTCATCTCCCCGAGCGAGGCGCCCTTGCCGCCGACCAGATCGAGGTCGTCGGACCCGATCTCGTCCAGCCAGAGGACGAACTCGTTCGCACCCGCGTCCGGTGTAGCCATTTGGTCGTTACCTTGCCAGCCCCGGTGATAGGTGCTTCGTTACTCCCGCGTCAGCTGGCTCGCCCGGAAGTGCCGAATTCGGAGGGAACGGGACTCATCAACCGGAAGTAGCTTCCGACTCCGGTCAATTCGATCGGCCACGCGTTTATTTGGCACGGTGCCACCGTTAGGCCGACTGTAACTTTCCCCGTCACCCCCCACAGCCAACCGCGAGACCCGACTGTCCCGGACGATTCCACTGGCCGGGCGTTCACACCGAGGGCGGCCCGACCTCACCACGGAAGGATCTCCGGCACGCCGATTCCGGCCGCGGACAGCACGACGAACGACAGGAGCAGGTACACCAGCAGCACCAGCGCGTTGCGCTTGTGGGCCCCGGGCGCCATCCCCGGAATTATATTGCCGATGAGAGCGGGTGGAATCCGGGGGCGCATTCGTCGATCAACTCGACCCCGTGGAAGCCCCGTCGCGGGATCCAGATTCCGGTGTTGACGAGTCGGTCGGTGTCGGTGTTGACGAGTCGGTCGGTGTCGGTGTTGACGAGTCGGTCGGTGTCGGTTGTTCGGCAGCTGCGACCTCATTATCATCCTCAAGTCCGGACGCGTCGATCGTGACCTCGACCTCCTCCTCGTCGCTGAGGACCGCGTAGCTGTACCCGCCGGCGAGACTCAAGCCGAACACGAGAGCCAGGACGAGCACGACCAGGAGCCGCCGCCGATCAGGCATCGCCACCACCTCCACCGACGAGCGGGAGCCGACGATAGACGAACCGGATCGGCTCGACGACCGCGTAGCCCACGTAGTAGAGCAGGACGAACGGCACGGCGATCAGCGGATTGCTGGACAGCGGGCGAGGTCCGCCGCGGTCGCCCCCGCCCCCGGTCGCTGTGGCCTCGGCCGCTGTGGTGTCAGCCTCCGCGTCGGTGGCCCCGGTTGCGGCGGTATCGGCCTTCGCGGTGGCGGCGGGAGCGTCGGCCGTTCCGGTGTGCGTTCCGGTGGACGGGCCAGCGTCGTCCGCCGTCGGATCGTCGGCGACCGGAGACCTGATGTCGGTCGACTCGTCAGCGGCCGTGATGGCCGGTTCCGGGTCGCTCGCGGCAGGCATGATCGCCGGTTCCGGGTCGCTCGCGGCAGGCATGATCGCCGGCGTCAGCTCGCACCGGCTGGCGACCGGTCTCGGCGCCGGTGGGTCGGTGGCCACCGCCCCGGGAGCCGCGCCGTCGGGCGATCCCTCGCCGGTGGCCGTATCGGACCCCATCCGGGGTGCGCCAGCCCCCGCGTTGCGCGTGACCGTACCCGGGTCGTCGGCGACCCGCGTGACGGCCCGCTCGGCACCGCCGTCGTGCGCTACCGCGGTGCGCCGAGGGGACGGCCCCGCGGACGGCTCCGCGGACGGCTCCGCCGATGATTCAGGCGCGGAGCCGGGCGCCTCCGCAGCCGGCCGGTCGGCGTCCTCGGCCGGCGGCGAGCCGCCGAACAGGTACATCGCGCCGACGAGGACGAGCGTCGCGCCCACGGTCGTCGCCGCGGTCACGGACCAGACCTCGCGAGTCATGTACGCCACCCAGACGGCATACGCCGTGAACAGGAGCAGCACCCCGACGGTCAGCCGGAGGTCCATCGGAGTGAGCGTGATGCCCCCCGCGGCCTCGTCGGGCTCGGCGCTCGTCTCGCCCACGGCGGCCGCAGCACCGCCCCCCCCGCTCTCGGCAGCCCCGCCCCGACCGGCGGGCTGGTCCGGGTGGTCGTCGGGGTCGTCCGCCCCGGTCGCGGCCGTGCCGTCGGCCGCCGTGTCGTCCCCGCCCCGGGTAGAGCGAGCGAGCACGTAGGCCTCCGAGAGCACCAGCAGCGCCAGCGGCGCGACGATCAGGGTGAGCATGCCCGTCGTGGTCCCGGCGAACTGGACGACGTAGCCCATCAGCGGGATGACGAGCAGGTAGCCGCCGACGGTCATCACCTCGCCGACGACCTGCTCGGCCGACACCAGCGAGGGGTCCGGGTCCTCGTTCGCGTCGCCCGCGGTGCGGAACGCGAGCCCCTGCTCGGTCTCGACCACCTCGATCACGCGATGGGTCGTCGGGCGGGACTCGCCGCTCCGCCGGAAGGTCACGACGTCGCCCGTGGCGATGCGCTCGGGCGGCACCTCATCGACGACAATCACGTCGCCGGGACTCATGGCCGGCTCCATGCTCCCCGAGAGCACGACGTAGCTCGCGTCCGCGCCGACGACCGCTGGCACGGCGTAGACGACGAACGGGACGACGAGCGCGATCAGGAGGAGGACGCCGAGGACGTTGGCGGCGGTCCGCCAGGTCGCTCGGGTCGGTCCGGTCTCCGTCCCCGTCGGGGGGGCTCGCTCGTCAGTCGTCATCGTCCACCTCCTCGAACTCGGCGTTCTCCTCGACGAACTCCAGTTTGGCCGTGCTCGAAACCGAGAAACTGTCGTCCGTGTCGAGCTGTTCGTCGGCGATCTCACAGGGCCGGGAGGGAGCGCCCCCGGCACCTCCGCCGTTCCCGTTCCCGCCGCCGCCCGTCGTCCCGCCCGGGTCGTACAGCTGGACGGCCGCGTCCGGGTCGTTCCTGAGCGCGGTCCCCGACGTCCGGTCGTCGTCGTCCCGGTAATCGTAGATGGTCATCCGGGGTCCACCGTTGTACCCGAAGAACAGCGTGACGAAGTCCACCTCGACGTCCGTCTCCCAGTCGACCGACGTGGGGTTGTTCGGATCGGCGTTGTTGACGCTCGTGACCGCGGGGTTGATGGGGCCGGCCGAGTCCGTGCAGAAGCCGATGTTGCTGATGGCGTGCTCGTTGGTCGGCGTCTCCGCCGGGGTCGGCGTCGGGGTGGCACAGCCCTGCGGGTCGTACGGGTTCGCCGGTGAGTCGTCGTTCCGGCACTGTCCGGCGAAGAACTCGAAGTCGAAGTCCGCCGTCTCGAAGCCGGCACCGCTCGTCGTGTACTCCCACTCGACGAGCAGGTAGCGGGACGCGTCGCCGTCGAGGCAGCCGTCGTCGCCGAACCGGAGCTTCGTCCCCGGCTGCTCGGCGAGGTCGCGGAGCGTCCGGCCGTCGATGTCCTCGCCGTCGCTGTCGTGGACGAACTCGCCCGCGACCCCCTGGGCATCGGCGTAGCTGATCGTGAGTTCCAGCACGTCGGCGAGTCCCGCCTCGGACGGGCAGGTCGGCCGGAGCCAGACGTGGCCCGGGTTGTTCGCGGGGCCCGGAAGCGCGAGCTTCAGGAGCCCGCTGCCGTCTCTATCCGAGGGCTGGAGCTTCGCCGTCAGGCTTCCGCCGTCCGTCTCGGCCTCCCCGTCCTCGATCCCCTCCCACGTGACCGCCAGATCGAGGGAACCGCTTCCGAACAGGCCACCGAAGGACTCCTCGTCACGCAGGATCGCGGCGCTCCCGACGCCACCGGCGACCCCCAGCCCGCCGACGCCAGCCGCCGCTGCCAGTACCTTTCGGCGGGCGATGCCCCTATCCCCGTCGTGCTCGCTCATGTTCCCCCCCGGGCCGTGTACTCCCAGCGGTTCGGCCCTGCTTCGGTGTTCGGTGACACTCCCCATAAATCTCCGGACTCCCCGGGTAGGGGACAGGTCCGGCGGCGATCCGCCCCCCGCGACCCGCCGGGAAGCCGACGAGACCAGCAGTCGGCGGCCCAGCAGCCGGGTCCCGCGGCTCGTGACGGTGGTGGCGTGCTGGCACCCTGCCGGGGGCCGTTCCGGGACCGGCCGTCTGTTTTGCTCGCCATCAGTTCAGTCCAGGCCCACCGGCGGAGTCGAACCGCCGTCGCGCACCCGCGTGGGGACCGCCGGACGCGCAGGGCGACCGGCGTCGTGGTGGAACCAGGGAGACGCATCCGTCCCCCACCTCACTGGTTCCGGCTCTGTTCCGTGTAGTACCGGAGGTCGAACCCGAGCGAATCGCTCTGGATCTCGTTGCCGACCCCCGTCGGAACTCGCCACTCGAAGCCGATGCACAGCGTGCCGCCGTCGCCGGGAAGCTCGCGGGAGCCATCGTCGTACGGCTGGCCGTCCAGTTCGATCCGCCGTCCGCCGTCGATGGGCTCCCCAGCGCTCTCGAACAGGTCCGCGACGGTCGCGTAGCCCGACGCGGGGTAGATCAGCCGCTCGCCGTCGTCGAGCGCGTTGTCGCAGTCCCGGTCGTACCAGAACCGGACCTCGACGGCATCCGGCAGTTCGCTGTTCCCGTCGCTGTCGACGGTACTTTCGGGTTCGGTCATGCCGTTCTCGGCGCCGGTCAGGTTCAGCACGTCCAGCCAGAGGTACGCCGGGTTGTGGCAGTTGTGGAGGCTGAACGTGATCTCCCCCGTGTCGCCGGGTTTCACGTCCGAGAGCTCGATCAGGTGGTCCTGCTCCGGATACGCCTCGCTCCGGAAGACCTCGGGGACATCCAGGTTCGACCCGCTCCGGACGCTGCAGCCCGAGCAGATCGTAATCGGTGACGCGTTTACCGGGTCCGTTCCGTCCAGAAGGTCGACCGTGTTATCCGGGTGGCCGTCGAACGCACGCCACTCGTCGACGGTCCCGTCGATGCCCTCAGTGCCGTACAGTTCCGCCGCCTCGTTGAACGCCGGGACGACCGTGACGCAGAAGCCATCGGACAGGGGCCCGACGGCACCCCCGTCGGTGTAGCCCGCGTCCCAGAGGTGGTTGCTGAATCCCGGGTCGACGGAGTAGCTGTCCCGACCGCTCGGCGGGTCGTCCGTGACGAGCCAGCTCGCCCCGCTGTCGAGCCCGTAGTAGTCGAACGACGCCGCGCCGCCGTCCCCGCCGCCGGAGCGACTGCCGTGGACCACCACCAGGCTCACGTTCCCGGTGTCGACGTTCCGGTAGACGAAGACCGAACTCGTGTTCGGGTCCTGGATGGCGTCCCTCTGCGAGGCGAACACCGAGCCCTCGTAGTCGTAGTAGTCCTCGATGGGAACGGTGTCCTCGACGGCGTCGATACAGTACGTCTCCCCACCCTGGACCAGCAGGAACTCGTCGGCATCGCAGTCACAGCAGACGCCGGGGATCTCGTCGGCGCTGGCCGTGGCCCCCGGACCGCCGTACTGGACCTCGTTGAACGACTGCAGGCCGTCGCCGTCGTGGTCCGGGTAGGCGTTGACCGCGTGCGTACCGACGTCGCCGGTCCCGGGGTGTGGCCCGCTGTAGGTCTGCTGCCAGTCCACCCGCAGGTCGAGGTCGCCCGCCGCGAGCGTGTTGCGCGCGAACGATTCGGTGTCGTTGAACAGGGCGCTCGTCCCCAGCCCGGCCCCCAGTCCAGTGACACCCACGGCTCCCGCAGCGGCGAGTACCTTCCGTCGCGTGATGTCGATGTGCTCCGTCATCGTCCACCCCCTGTCGGGGAAGACCCACCGGCGGAGTCGAACCGCCGTGCTCCGAGTGGGTCGAGTTCGTTGTTCAGTTGATCTCTGCGCCGCCCTCTTCTCGCGTCGAGACGCCACCCATGTTCTGGAGCGTCACCTGGACTTCAGGCTCGCCAGAATCCTGGACTCCGCTGGAACCAGCGTCGTCGTCCTCGGAGAATGTCTCGTACCCGCTGTCCTCCGTGGCAAGTACATCGACATCTGAAGAACCGCTGATGCTGATGCCGTCGAAGGTCACGGAGAAGGGGGCCCCATCGGCGTTTCCGTCCCCGTTGTAGTCGACGTAGTCCTCGAAGGCGACGGCACCGACTTTGTTGTTCGTCAGGGTCCCCCCTTCGACTGAGACAGTCGCACTCGTCGGAAGGTTCCACGCTGCGACACCGTACTCGGAGTCCTTCACTTCATTATCGAGAACGTCGGCATCAACGCCACTCTGGATCGAGGAGAGGAACAGTCCCCAGTTCTCCGAACTGCCAGTGGTCGACGAGAGGAGGTTGTCCTGAATCGTAAACGGCGAAGCGTTCGAGAAGTGCAGATTGTGCCAGATGCCGAGGCGGGATGATTCGATATCGTTGTCCTCGATCAGTGCGGCACCTCCACTGTTGGCGTTGTAATACGTGTTCGTCTGGATTCCTATACGCACATCACGCATGCAATTTCCAGCAATCTCCGGATACGAATTGAATATTGGAATTATTCCGCGGTCAGTATTCTGGAAGAGGCACCCCTTTGCTACGCCACCTGTGGCCCCGCTGTTGGGCCCCCAGAAGTACAGTCCAAAGGGAAGATTCCGGAAGATGGTATTGCGGACAGTCATGTCGCCGTTCCTGCCGGGGCCGGTATTGAGGACACCGTAGCCCGCGTTCACCTCTGCACCGTTCAGACTGGTCCCACCGGTGAGCTCCGGACTGTCTCCATCAACGACGACTCCGTCGATGACGACCCCGTCCGACTGGACATCGAGGACGATTCCAGCCGAATCATCCGTAATCGGGTAGATGGTCGCACTAGGACTGCCAGCATTGTTCGCGGTCTTCCCGCTAGTCCCGGCGGTAGGGCCCTTGATGGTGATGGGCTTGTCGATGGTCACGCCTCCACGGTAGTCGCCGGGAGGGAGGGAAAGGGTTCCACCGGACGGCGTCTCATCGATAAGTCCCTGGAGGTCGTTGAACGGAACGTCGTTATTCCGGGTCTGCTCGGCGACGAATTCCAAGTCGAAGGAAAGTTCGTCGCCCTGAACCTCGTTGCCGACCTCGGCCGGAAGTTCGAGGAGGAGATACATGAACAGCCGATCCGGCTCGTCACCCGATGAGCTGGGGTCGCCGGACCCGATTGCGAGCGGCATTCCGCTCCCGTCGACGATAGTTACGCCGCCATCGAAGCGTTCGTACACCTGCGAGAACGTCGTGTAGTCGACGGTACCGCTCACCGCTCCGTACTCCGGTCCCGGGATTGCTGCCGGCATCTGGTACGATACCGTCTCGACGCTGTCACTGTCGTCGTTCGTCTCCGGCAGCAGGTTGGCGAGGTCTTCCCGGGTCCCGGTGCCGTCGGTCGGTCCATCGAACGACTGCCAGAGTGTCGTGAGGAGCAGGTCGTCGAGTTCGCCGCCATCCGAGGGGTCCGTGTTCGTCTCCGGTTCCGGATTGGCATTCGGTCCGGTCCCTTCGTTGCTATCGAGCCCTCCGGAAAACACCTGAACGTAGCCGGGGTTCCCCTGCACGATCATCTCGAAGCAGTAGACGTAGTAGTCTCCCGGCTTCACGTCCGACAGTTCGATTACAGCCTTCGGTGTATCCCCGTCTTTCGTCACGGTCGGGCCAGGAGCGTCCGCGTAGTTCGACGCGATTAGCTGGCCGTTGACCTGCAGATTCAGCGTCCCCGCCTGGATCGAGTTGTTCAGGAACGATTCCGTGTCGTTGAACAGGGCACTCGTGCCCAGCCCAGCGCCCGCACCCGCGGCTCCCACCGTGGCGAGCCCCGCAAGCGCCTTCCGTCGCGTGAGTTCGAAGCTTCGATCTGTCATCGTATACCCCCCCTGTTGGGGAAGGCCCACCGGCGGAGTCGAACCGCCGTACGCCAGCGTGGGCTGGATGGTGGTGGCTACACCCCGTCCGTCGGCGCGTCCGGCGTCGGATTATGGCGGCACTGCTCGGTGTAGAAGCCGAGATCGAACGTGACGGAGTCGGACTGGATCTCGTTTCCGACGGTCGCCGGGAGCCACCACCCGAATCCGATGTAGTGGGTGGTCGACGGCTGGAAGCACTCACGATTCCCGGTCCCGGCGACTTCGTCGAAGTCGGTTACTAGGTCCCCGTCGAGTGGAATCCCCCCTCCCGAGGATAGCGTGGACAGGTCCGAGGCCAGCGTTCCGGTGTGGAACACCTCCTCGCCGAGCGCCACCCCGGCGACCACGTCGTTGACGACATCCGCGAGGTTGGAGAAGTTCGCGTTGTAGTGGTTCGCCGGCGAGGATGCCACCCGGTCCCGGAGGAACTCGTCGAGCGTCGTGCCCGCGACGTTCTGCGGGTCACCGATGCCGACAGTGACGATGCGCGACGGGTCGTCGGTGCTGTCACCCGAAGGCGTCTTGATGTTATCCGCGACGAGTTCGGTCTCGTCGAGTTCGCCGCTCGAAACCGTTCCGTCCTTGCTGTTGGTGGCGTTGTCGTACGCCTGATCGCCAGCGTCGGCCGACCAGTTGTTCGCGCGGGGAGCGGTCAGTGACGCCGCACCACTGGACGTATAGGTGGTGTTGACGTAGTTCGGCCCACCGTCGGTGAGGAGGACGATGACCTGCTCGGCACCAGCGCGACCAGCGTTGTCGAGGTGCTGGTCGGCGATGTCGAGCGCCGGTGGCATCGGCGTGTTGTTGCCACCATTAGGCGTTCCGGACGGGAAGTCGAACGACGACGAGCCGAGCGTGCTCGTGACGCTCACGCCGTCGCTATCGCCGAAGGTGATGCCCCCGACCTCGACGTCGCCAGCCCCCAGCAGGTCGTCCACGAGGGTGTTGCCCGCCGACCGGAGCGAGTTGTACTCCGAGGAATTGAGCGATCCGGACCGGTCCAGGAGCACCATCACGTCCAGTTTGCCCCGCGTCGTGTCGAGGACGTTGTCGCCGTCGGTGTCGTACCACCAGACGGTCTTGATGTTCTCGGCCAGCTCACCGCCCGGGCTATCGTCGACCTCTCCCTCTGGCTCGGTCTCCCCGTTCTCGCTCTCCGAGAGGTTCCCACCCTGGAGCCAGACCCAGCCGGGGTTGTCACAGAGGTGGAAGCTGAGCGTGAGTTCGCCGAAATCACCCGGCTTCACGTCGCCCAGGTTGACGAGTGGCGCGGTACTCCCGTCGTCGAGTTTGGTGTCCGCGTTGTCCGTCCGGTTGCCCGTCGGGTCGAGGTCGTCGGGCGTGTCCGCGCCGTCCCGGCACGGGACGTAGTCTTCCTCTACGCTTCCGGCGTCCTGCGTTCCATCGCCGTCGAAGTCCGGGAACGCCTCGATGGCAGTATTCGCCATGTAGGCATCGAGATTGTCCTCGTGAACCCAGAGGACGGGATCCGTGGGATACGGCAGCCCAACGTAGTTCGACGTGTCTTCCGGTTCGGATCGAGTGACGGTGAGTCCGTCTGTCGGATCACCAAATCCGACCGCCTGCGGGTAGGAGTAGTGCTCCTCCCAGTCGACCTTCAGGTCGAGTTCGCCGGCAGTGATCACGTTCTCCTCGAACGATTCGGTGTCGTTGAACAGGGCGCTCGTGCCGAATCCGGCACCGGCACCCGCAGCCCCCACGGCCCCCAGCGCACCGAGGACCTTCCGTCGCGTGATATCCATCTGTCGGTCGCTCATGGTTGACCCCCTTCGGGGAGAGCCCACCGGCGGAGTCGAACCGCCGTGCGACGATGGCATCGCGGACCAGCGTGGGTTGAATCGCGTGCGTGCATGATCAGTCAGGGTTCGGTCCGGTACCGTCGTTGTTCCGGCACTGCTGGGTGTAGAACCCGAGATCGAACTCCACCGAGTCCCCCTGGACGACGTTGCCGACGCTGGCGGGGAGCTCCCAGCGGAACCCGAGACAGTACGACTCCTCCGCGACGAAGCACTCGCGGCTGGCGGCGTTGTCGGGGTCCTCGTCGTCGAGCGTCCCCTCGTCGCCGACCTCGATGAACTCCGAGACGGGATCCGCGTCGAGCGCGATGCCGTCACCGTCCGTCAGTTCGGCGAGTGCCTGGGCGAGCGTCCCGTCGAAGAACACCTGTTCGGGCGCGAGAACGTTGGCGAGGGTGCTGAACACCGTCGGGATGTCCAGGGGATCGTCGACGTCGAAGAAGTACGGCGGGTCGCTGGTCGAGCCGGCTCCGGGCCCGGCCATCCCCTGAAGCGTGTTCACGCCGTTCGCCCCGGTGTCGACCGCGATCGCGTAGAGGTCCGTCGGAGGATTCTCGGTGAGGTCGGCCTTTGCGTCGTCTGCGGCATCGGAAGGGGTGATGAACTCGTTGCCGTCGGTGCCCTCGAAGGCGTTCCCATCCGAGAGGACGATGTTGTCGTACTCGACTCCCGAACGCCCGTTATCGTCCAGCTCCTCCTGTGCGAGGTTCACCCCCTCGCCGATGTACGTCCCCTCGGCGATACTGACGGAGGCATACGGGTCCGGGTTCCCATCATCGACAGTCGGCGAGGGGTCGGCGGTGACGACGTTGGCGAGCTTCTTTCGGAGCCCTGTGAGGGCCGCCTCGACATCGTTCAGGTCCGAGGTGAGGCCCTGCAGGATGCCGACCCGTGGGATGTCGTCCGTGCTCCCGTCGAAGTACGCCACGCCGACCTGGGCGTCCGCGCCCGTGTCGTCGAGGAAGTCGACGAACTGTCGGGTCCCCTTCTCGACGAGGTCGATCTTCGTGGTCTCACTGTACGTGCTGCCGTTGATCGTGATGGAATCGTTCGAGACGACACCACCGTACTGGTTGTACAGCATCGACCCCGAGAAGTCCAGAGTGAGCATGATGTCCGCCGTCCGGCCGTCGCCCGGAACGTTATTGCAGTCATCGTCGTACCACATCTCCACCTGGATGTTCTCGGCGAGTTGGCCGCCGTCGACACCGTCGTCTCCCGACTCTGACGGCACCGGCGTCCCCGGTTCCGGTTCGGGGTGTGCCCCGTCGTCCTCGTCGACGTTGGCGGCCTGCATCCAGATGTAGCCGGGATTGTCACAGAGATGGAGGCTGAAGGTGATCTCGCCAGTGTCCCCGGGTTTGACGTCCGATAGCTCCACGAGCGAGTCCTGTGTCTCGTTGCCGTCGAAGTCGTAGTCGTCGTCGAACCCCGGCGTGTCGCAGGTGAGGAAGTCGACGAGGTTCGCCTCCGTGTACTCGACCGCGTACGGCTCGGTCGGGTGGAGGACCGACTGGCGTCCGTCGCCGTCGTGGTCCGGGTGGGCGTTGACGTAGACGGGGTCGCCGGCCCCGTCGTACGTCTGCTGCCAGTCGACCAGCAGATCCAGCTCCCCAGCCGTGATACTGTTCCCCTCGAACGATTCGGTGTCGTTGAACAGCGCACTCGTGCCCAGTCCAGCCCCGGCTCCGGCTGCGCCGACGGCCCCCACGGCCGCCAGCACCTTCCGCCGCGTGATGTTCATTCGTCGGTCGCTCATGGTTGACCCCCTTCGGGGAGAACCCACCGGCGGAGTCGAACCGCCGTCCCGCGGCGAGGCCGCGTCACGGGCCATCGGCAAGAGCCGACGACGACGTGTGCCAGCGTGGGTCAGGGTATATGACGACTACGCTACGGGAGCGTGGTCGTCAGGCCGTTGTTGTTGTCCGACGTGAAGTTGTCATCCCCGGAGTACACGCCGCTGGTCGGGATGCTGACGTAGGGCTGCTCCCCACCGGCGCTAGCATTAACCCCGAACTTGTACTCGTCCGTAGTGCCCTTGTCCAGGGCCGAACGTGGGACGACGACGGTGAACATGTTTCCACTCTTGGACATCGAGAAGCCGGATGGAAGTGCCGACCAACCTGCCGAAGTGTCCTTCACCCACTCTGGAACGGCCTCGTCGACCGCGGAGTATCCGAAGGGTGAGTCCGGGAATCCTCCGTCGGGATCCCAGGCCAGCTGGAAGTCGTAGATGTCGTCGTCTTCGGAATCGGCGTTAAACGCGATAGAGAAGCTCGTGCTGGCAAAGCCTGGGTCTGCCAGACTGTACTCACTGTCTGCCGGCTCGTCGAATTCGATACAGTACACGACCTGCTCGGCACCGTAGGCGACATCGACGTTCAGGACCCCGTCGGGAATCGGCTGGTCGATACCGTCAGGATTGACGTAGTCCGCCGAGTACGATTCGTCCTTGCACGGGTTCTCGGACCCGTCGTTGTGCCGGGCCTGCTCGGCGTAGAACGAGAGGTCGAACGAGAGGGTGTCACCCTGGATGATGTTCTCGACGGAGATCGGGACCTCCCACTCGAAGCAGATGCAGGGGTTGGTGACGTCCGAGTTCCCGGTGGAGTTGGTCGTCCCGTCGTAGGCCGCCTGCGAACCGGGCGTGGGATTGGCCACGCCGGTCCCATCAAGCGGGATTCCGGCCTGTAGGGCGGTGAGGAGTTCGCGGAGCGACCCGGAGAAGATCTCGGCCCCCGTCGAGTTCAGCGAGCCGTCCGACTCGTCGATGTCGCAGTACGACATCGTGACGTCGATGTTCTCCTCCAGTTCGCCTTCGCCGTTGTTGTCCTGGGGTTCGGGCTCGGTGTAGGGGCCGTCCCCACCTGGACCCTGCTCCGCCGTGCCGGTCAGTTCGCCGCACGCCCACATGTACGCGGGGTTGTCGTCGATGGTGAAGCAGAAGTACGAGTGACCGCTGTCACCGGGCTTGATGTCGTCGAGGTCCTGACTCATCGACGTGCCGTCCCCGTTGACAGTGGGAACATCGGCCGAACTGCCGTTGACCGTTTCGGTGAAGCTGTTGATCGTATAGCTCCCCGCCATTCCCTGGTCCTCGTGGACGACGTAGTCGACCGCGAGGTCCAGCTCCCCCGCGGTCATCATGTTCTCTTCGAACGATTCCGTGTCGTTGAACAGGGCGCTCGTGCCCAGTCCAGCCCCCGCCCCCGCGACTCCCACTGTGGCGAGTCCCGCGAGCGCTTTCCGCCGCGTGAGTTGGTAGCGCTTGTCTGACATGGTCTTGGCGTCCGGGCCCCCCGATGGGGCGCGCCGGACCTGTCCATGCCATTCACCCCCACCCACTAAGCTAATGACCGGGGTATCGAGAGAAACGGCGCGTTCGGGGCTGCTAACGCGACATTCGAACGCATCGATTCGCTCGTTGAAATCGTCGAAGCGATGATTGAACCCGTCGAACGACTGGACGGATGAGACCTAGCGACCGATTAAGCCCGATGCTGTCGGGGGGTTCCCGGTTCGATGGAACGTGATACGAACCGGGTATGTGACCCTACCCAATGCTTTATGCCCTCCCGCCGGGTGCTGGAAGCCACCCAACGGCCGAGACCGAGCGGCCGAGCAAGCCCAGGGGAGGGGGACCATGGGAGTACTATCAAGATACGGAGACGCCATCGACAGGAGCGAAGTGTACGAGATCCTCCGCAACGACCGTCGTCGCGCGACGATCGAGGTCCTGCGGAAGAAGCTGGGGTCGGTGTCCCTGCGCGCGCTCTCGGAGGCCATCGCCGAGCGCGAGACGGGGGAGTCACCGCCGCCGCGGAACGTCCGGGAGAGCGTCTACAACTCGCTGCACCAGACGCATCTCCCGAAACTGGACGAGCGCGGGGTCATCGAGTACGACCGCGACCGCAAGACCGTCCAGCTCGAGGACGGCGCCCGCGAGGTGTACGTCCACATGGAGGTGGTCAACGAGTACGGCATCACGTGGGCGGACTACTACCGCTCGCTGGGCGTGCTGGCGCTGATGACGATCGTGGCCGGCAGCCTGGGGACGCCGTTCCTCGAGTCCATCGATCCGGTCTTCATCGCGAGCTTCTACCTGGTGCTGTTCGCGCTCTCGGCCGCCCGGCAGCTCTGGGTGAACCGCTGGCTCTACCTCCGGGCGCTGCTCCCCGAGGGCGGGCAGTGAGCCGGGGCGCCCGAGGTCGGCGGTGACCGGCCCCGTCGGTCGGCGCCGCGGCGCACTTCTGGCCAGCCTCGGGTTCCTCGCGCTCGTGCGGCTCCTGCCGCTCCCGTCCGTGTTCCGGGACGGGAGCGTCGTCCTCCCGTCGAACGACCCGTACTACTACCGGTACTGGGTGGACGTGATGCACGCGGGCGGCGCCCCCTGGGACCTCCCGGCGGCGGTCGCAAACGGGGAGCCGCTACTGGTCACGGTCCTGTGGCTGGTGTCGCTCCCCGTCGCCGGCAGCCAGTGGGCCACGGGCGCGGTCCTGGCGTGGTACCCGGTCGTCACGACGGTCCTGACGGGCTACCTCGTCTACCGGCTGGGGACGTACGTCAGCGACGACCACCGGGTCGGGCTCGCGGCGGTGCTGTTGCTGGCGACCGTCCCCGCCCACGCGATCCGGACGGTCGTCGGGTTCGCCGATCACCATGCCTTCGACTACCTGTGGCTCACGATGACGGCCTACGCGCTGACGGTCCTGCTCGACCGCCCGGCGCGCGACCGGACCACGTGGCTCCTGTCGGGCGGCCTCGCGGTCGGACTCGCCGGGCAGGTCCTGGCCTGGAACGCGGGGCCGCTGCTGATCGTGCCGGCTGGACTGGCCGTCGCGGTGGGGGCGTTCGATGCCGTCGGACGGGCGACAGGACGCCCATCGTCGCTGGTCCCCGTCGTGGTGGGGGTCGGCGGCGGCGCGGGGCTCGTGCTGTTGGCGCACGCGGGTCTGGGCTGGCAGTCCACGGCGACGGCGGCCAGCCTGGGACTCCTGCTGCTCGGCACGCTGGGTGTGCACGCCGCGACCGAGGCCGTTCGGCGTGCAGGGGCCGGGCCGGGCGCGCTCGCCGGGGTCGGGCTGGCCGGACTCGTCGCCACCGGGACTGCCCTGTGGCTGCTCGCTGGGGGGGTGCCCACCGTGCTCGAGGGGGGACTCGCCCGACTGACAGCCCGGAGCCCCATCGGGGAGGTCGCCGGACTCGGGACGGCCTTCGGGCCCGTTCTCGGGCCGCTGATCCTCCTTGGCTTCGCGCCGTTCCTCGCGCTCCCGGGGATCGCACTCGCGGTCCGTCAGCTCCGGCGACGGCGGGACATCGCCTGGGTGCCTGTCCTCGTCTACGTGCTCTACTTCACCGGTCTCGCGCTGGTGCAGCGGCGCTTCGCCGGCGAACTCGCCCCGACCCTCGCCGTGGTGGGGGGGTTCGGTTTCGTCTGGGTGCTCGCCTGGTTCGAGCTGATCACCCCCCCAGCCACGCTCCGGCCCACGGACCGCGAGGACCCGCCGGCCGAGGGGATACTCCATCCGCCGGACCGGACCCGCCTCGCACTCCTCGGCGGGATCGGGTCGATCGTCCTCGGGACGGGGACCCTCTTCACCGGCATCATCTCGGAACGCCTCAGCATCGACCCGGAGGCCGTCCGGGCCGCGAAGTGGATGCGGGCGTACGCTGGCGAGCGGGGCTGGGTCTATCCGGAGACGTACGTCCTGTCCGAGTGGGACCGGAACCGGATGTTCAACCACTTCGTGAACGGACAGGCGGAGTCGTACGCCTACGCCGAGCAGGTCTACGAGGCGTTCCTGTTCTCGAGCGACCCGGAGACCTGGTACGGCCGGCTCGACGGGCGGGTCGGCTTCGTGGTCACGACGGACCTCGACGACCTCGGCAGTGTCGCCTCCCGCCGGACGTACACCCGATTGCATCGGTTCCTCGGGAGTGCCGCCGGCGGGACCGACGGCCTCGGGCACTACCGGGCCGTCTACGCGAGTCCCGACGGCGGGGTCAAGGTGTTCACGCTCGTCCCCGGCGCGACGCTCGCGGGCCGCACGGACCCCACCCGAGAGCGGGTCCGAGTCTCGACCACGGTCGAACTCGAGGGCGCCACCGACGCCGGATTCGACTACGTCCGCGAGACGACCACCGACGAGGACGGGGCGTTCTCCGTCCGGGTCGCGCACCCGGGCCGCTACGCCGTCGGGGACGGGACGGTCGTCGTCACCGAACGGGCGGTGACGGCCGGCGAGACGATCGCCACCGAGTGATTCACGGCCGCACGGAGTGATGGGCGGCGGGGCCCGGGCACCGGAGCGGAGCGCCGCGAGGGCCACCTCCCGCCGGGTGACGCCACATCGCCGTCGTCCCCAAACTGGGGAGAGCCGGTCGAGCAGTCGACCCTGGCCGCCACGACTCTGCGGGTCACCACCAGGGTCGACGCCCGCCGGTCACGCCATCTACACGCACGGCGTCGGCCGCATCACGCGACTTATCCGTCCCTGTCCCGACCCACGAGTGTATGGGCTTTGGCAGCTACGACGAATCCGAGCAGGAGAACCAGCAGCAATCCACCGACGAGGACGACGTCGAGGCCGTCAACGTCCACGAGCACGACCACGACGGCGAGGTCAGCTTCGAGAACGACGCCGACACGGACGAACTCGTCGACCGGCTCCAGGAGATGAAAGGCGGGGACGACTGACGGACCGGCCGGTTCGACACTGTTCCTATCCACCGAGACGAGGCGTGCCCCGTCGCGGTCCAGCGCCGCGGATGGGTGTTCTCCAGGAAGCGGCGAGGCCCCGCCACCGACTCACTCGGGCGCCCGGGAGCGACCGCGGAGACCCGCCAGCCGGCGGCGGAGCTGGTCCCGCGCCAGCCACGCCTCGGCGGCGCCCCAGCACAGCACCACCAGCCCGGCCGCCGCGAACAGGAGGAAGCCGCTCGCGGGCATCCAGACGGGGCGGAGCCACGGGAGCACCCCCTGGACGGTCTCGCCGGCCTCGACGACGACGCCGTAGCCGGGCAGCGCCGCGAGCGCGGAGCCGTCCGCCCCGGCGGTGTCGGCGGTCGCCGCCCCGGCGTCGTGGGCGGTGAACGCGCCCGAGACGTTCAGGTCCCGCATCGCCGGGCCGCCGGCCTCCCGGCCGTGGACGGGCCGTTCGGCGTCGAACGGGAGCCAGGGGGCGTGGTACTCCCAGACCACCTCGCCGCGTGGCGTCACCTCGACCACGCGGTGCTCGATGGTGTCCGTGACGAGCGTGTTGCCGTTCGGGAGGCGGTCGGCGTCGCGGGGCCACTCGAACCCGCCGACCGACCAGGTCCGCTCCCAGTCGCAGTTGGGCTCCATGTCACCGTCGAGCGGGTGGTCCGGGTCGGCGCGGTCGCAGGTGTACTCGATGACGCGGTCGTTCTCGGAGTCGGCCACCAGCATCGCGGGGGCGCCGGCCTCGGTCTGCAGGTACGCGGGGTTGTGCTGCTCGTCGAGCATCGAGTGGTTCCCGTCCGCGCCCAGCCGCATGACGACCTCGTCGGTCGAGCGGTTCACCACGACGATCTGGTCGAAGTTGCGCGGGGACAGCAGGTAGAGGTCCTCGGCGATGACGTCCACGTCGTTGACGTGGGTCCAGTCGCCCGAGGAGACGCCCTCGTCCGTGTCCTCGGGGTAGTGCTCGCGGAACAGCCACTCCCACTCGACGCCCCCGGTCGTCCGGTTGTAGACGAAGACGCGGTCGTCGCTCGTCCCGTCGTTCGTGTTCCGCATGTTCGCGACCAGCAGGTTCCCCTCGCTGGTCAGGGTCACGTCGTGGGTGTCCCACAGCGGCAGCGTCTCGGTCCACTCGACCCCGCGGGTGTCGCCGTCCAGCCGCATGACCCGCGTCCGTCGGTCGACGGTCCCGACCACGAGCAGGTCGCCGTCGGGCAGCGGGTCCACGTCGTAGAACCAGGAGACGTTCAGCGCGGACTGGGCGACCCGCCAGCGCGTCTCGCCGCGCGGGCCGACGCCGACGAGCCGGGCGGGCTTGTTCGGGTTCACGTCGCCGCCGATGTTGTCCCCCTGGACGGAGATGACCGTCTCGCCGGCGGCCGGCGCCTCGATGGTTCCGGGTGCGACCCGCGGCCGCTCGTAGGCCGCGGTGTCGGCGGCGCCGACGCCGGTCAGCGTCACCACGAGCAGGAGGACCGCGAGCCGGGCGACCGCCCGCCGGTCGTCGAGGAGCCGCGCGAGCCGCTCTCGAGCCCCTTCATGCGGGTCGTCGCTCACGGCGCGACCAGCCGACCGTGGAGTCGGCGGGGTCGGCGCTGGGGGTGGCGAGCGAATCGGTGCAGGGTGCCGGCGGGCGGGCGCCGACGGAGGCGGCTGCGGAGGGATGTCGGGGATGCTTCGGCGGGCATCTGTCCGCCCGATAGCGCGAGGGGCGACAAAAAGCCCGTGTCGTGCGTCCGGCGCGGTGTTCGAGATGCGGGCGCGCTGGCGCGTCGCGCCCCGGCGGTGCGGCCGGTCCCGGTGGTGTGTCAGGCCTCGATGATGTCGTCGGACTCGGGTTCGGGGACCGCGACCTCGCCGTCGAGCGCGACGACGGCCTCGCCGCCGACGCGGACCAGCCCCTCCGTCGTGGCCTCGCTCGCCTCGACGTGGACGATGCCGTCGCGGTCCATGAAGTGGCCCTGCTCGAAGCGCATCCGCTCGGGAGTGGGGTCGAGCGCGCCGAATCGGTCGAGGTAGGCGCCGCAGGCGCCCGATGCGGTGCCCGTCACGGGGTCCTCGGGGACGCCCGCGCCGGGCGCGAACATCCGCGCGTGGAGCGTCGACTCCGCATCGAGCGTGTCGAACGTGAACGCGTAGACGCCCGCGCAGTCGTGTGCCTCGCTGAGTGCCTCGATGGTCCCCATGTCCGGGTCCATCTCGCTCAGGTCCGCGAGGTACTCGACCGGGACCACGAGGAAGGGGAGCCCGGTCGTCGCCCGCGCCAGCGGGAGGTCCGCCGACAGCCCCGTGAGCGCGGACTCGCGCACCCCGAGCGCGTCGGCGACGGTTCCGTAGTCCAGGTCGTCGAGTTCGCGGATCTCCGGCGGGTTCTGGGTCATCCAGACGGTCCCGTCATCGATCTCGATGTCGAGCACCCCGGCGTTGGTCTCCAGCGTGTGCACCCCTTCGTCGAGCTGCCCCTCCATCGCCAGCAGCGCGTGCGAGCCGATGGTGGCGTGCCCGCAGAGGTCGACCTCCTGGCTCGGCGTGAAGTAGCGGACCCGGCGGTCGGCCTCGTCGCTCGGCGAGAGGAAGGCGGTCTCGCTCGCCCCCAGTTCCGCCGCGATGGACTGCATCTGGTCGGTTTCGAGGCCGCTCGCGTCCGTGACGACGCCGGCCGCGTTGCCCGTCAGCGGGGTGTCGGTGAACGCGTCGACGAGGAGCGCGCGTCGCGTGTCGGTCATGCTTGGTCTCGGTGTCGCGGGGCGACGGGAAAACTCCGGGTGGTCGCTAGCAACGGATTGGCGTGGTGGATACGGTAACCTCGAAATCAGGTGTGACAACGAGGCAGCCGAGATGGTCGACGGAGCTCACGACCACGATACCGACACCTACGAAGCCCTCGCGCGCTCAGGCACCCGCGGCTCGCTGCGGTCCTCGGTCGCTGCGCTCCCTGCGGTCCTTGCTTCGCCGGAGGTGCCTGAGCGCGCTCGCCCTTCGAGTCCGCCAGGGATTGAATTTGGCACGGGCGCTGTGGCCCTGCCCTTCCCCGGGTCGCGCGGGCCTCGCGGGCAAGCCGCTCGGCCACGCGCTCCCGGCCGGAGAGTGGTTGCTCGGCCAGCGGTTCCGGGACCAGGAAGCGCGCTCGCGCCCTTCCTGTGGAGACCCCGAGCGAAGCGAGGGGGTCGGAACACTTCGGCGCGAGCGCGGGGAGGTGTGGGGCCACTAGCACTCCGCTGGAACCACCACGCGCGTCGCTCGATTCGGAACACAGCACCCTGGCGGACTCGAAGGGCGAGCGCTCTCGACGAAGGCGGACGACGCAAGCACCGCAGGCCGAACGAAGTGAGGCCGAGGAGCGCAGCGAGGCCCCCGAGTCGAGAGCGCGAGGGCTTCGTAGCCGTCTCCGTTGTCGTCGCTGTCCTGAGAGAGCGCGAGGGCTTCGCACAACTCATCTACACCCTGTACCCGCCGGAGTTAAGCGCGGACGCACCCAGGTACCAGCACCGAGGACTCGCAGGGATTATCCCCGATACCCGAAAATAATCCGATAATCCACACTACATCCCGCGAAACTGAATGATAGTCGTTAAAACCGACAACTTCGAGGTGTACCACGGCGTCGTCACGGAACTCCGTGAGCGCGGCGTGACGTTCACCACCCTCGACGCCACCAGCGACGAGCCCCTCCCCGAGGGCACGGAGGCGCTCATCGTCGGGCCGGACGACGACGTGGCCGTCGAGGACCCCGTGGAGTTCGTCCGCGCGGACCCCGAGAACCCGCGCGCCGCCGTGGACCACGCGCTCCGGCTCCTGCGCGGCGGCGGCGACCGCACCGTGGTCGGCGTCGACCCCGGCGAACGCCCTGGCGTGGCGGTTCTCTCCGGCGACACCGTCGTCGCCGCCTTCGCTGTCCCGCTGGCTGACGCCGCCGACGTCGTCACCGAGGAACTCGCGGAGGCCGCGGGCGCCGACCCCGTCGTCCGGGTCGGCGACGGCGCCCGGTTGCAGGGCGCGCAGATCATCGACGGCCTCCCGGACGACGTGCGCGTCGAACTGGTCGACGAGACGGGCACGACGCCGTATCTGGGCCAGGGCGCCCGCGGGATGGGCGACGTGCTCGCGGCGGTCAACATCGCGCGCATCGAGGGCGACCCCGTCGACTCGCGGGACGTGGAGCCGACGGCCGGCGAGATACGCGTCGTCAAGACGCGCTCGCGGGAGGTCTCGCCGGAGAACCGCGAACTCCCGGACGGGCTGGCACGGCGCGTGGCCCTCGGCGAGCTGGACGTTGACGAGGCCCTGGCCGCACACCGGAACGAGGACGGAAGCGAGACCGACGGGAGCGAGGACGGGAACGACGACGCCTGATTACTCGGCGTCGCCGTCGAGTTCCTCATGGACAGCCGCCTCCGCGCGGCGCATGACCTCCCGCGTCGGCACGTCGACGAGGCCGGCGACGGCCTCGCAGTCGTCGTACTCCGCACTCACGTCGTACACCTCGCCGGCGTCGTCGCTGGCGACCTTCACCGTCACCTCGTGGGACCCGTCCGCGCCGTCGAACGCGAGTTCGACCGTCTCGTACCGGCGCTCGGCCACCCAGCGGTGGTCGGCGCTCGTCTCGCGCACGCCGAGCGTACCCGTCTCCGCGGCCAGCGTGCGCGCCACCTCCTGTACGTCCGCCGGCTTGACGATGACCTTCACGAGGTGGCCGGGTCGGGACTTCTTCATCGTCGCCGGCAGCACCGTCACGTCGCGCGCACCCGCCTCCTTCAGGCGCTCCTGCAGGCCGCCCAGCACCTCCGGCGTCGCGTCGTCGAGGTTCGTCTCCAGCACCCGCACGCCGTCGCGGACGAGGCCACCGCGCTGTGTGCCGACCGTCGCGCGCAGGACGTTCGGGTGCGACTCGAAGGTGTAACCCCCCGCGCCGTAACCCGTCCGTTCGACCCGAAGCGGGGGGAACGAGTCGACGCCCTCCGCGAGGTGGGCCAGAATCGCGGCGCCCGTCGGGGTGAGCAACTCGGCGTCCACGGGCCCGCCCTGCAGTTCCCAGGACGCCTCGGCCGCGATGTTGACGACGGCGGGCGTCGGCACGGGATAGGTGCCGTGACTCATCTCGACACGGCCGCCGCCCGTGGCGAGCGGCGTCGTCACGACACGCTCGACGCCGAGGTCGTCGAGCAGCAGGCACGCACCGACCACGTCCGCGACGGCGTCGTCCGCCCCGACCTCGTGGAACGCCGCCTCCTCGAGATCGGTCCCGTGGACCGCGGCCTCGGCCTCCCCGAGGATGGTGAATATCCGACGGGCGTCGCTGGCCACCCCGTCGGGGAGCCCCATCTCGTCGACGAGGTCGACCACCTCGCGGTACGTCCGCGTGTGGCCGTGGCCCTCGGCGTGCGTGTGGTCGTCGTCCCCGTGTGCGTGGTCGTGCTCCTCGTCCCCGTGTGCGTGGTCGTGCTCCTCGTCCTCGTCCGCACCGCCATCGTCCCCGTCGGTCAGCAAGACGTCGACGGTCGTCGCGCGGATGCCGTTCTTCGTGGTCCGGTCGACCGCGTACCGGACGGGGAGCGCGTCCTCGACGGGCGCGAGGGCGTCGCGGTCGGCGCCCGCCGCGAGCAGTGCGGCCAGGATCATGTCGCCGGAGGCGCCCATCCCCCCGTCGAACGCGAGCGTCTGCATACCCTGACTCGGACGGCGCGCGGCGAAAAGCGTGTGGCTCCGGCGCGACCTCGTCTACCACTCCTCGGGGGCGGCGAACGTGCCGAGTTCGAACGACCAGTCGTACGGCCGGAAGCGGAGGCTCGGGTCGGCCGTCTTCGGGAAGACCTCACGCTCGCGGAGGAACGCCTTCGCGCCACTCGGTCCGCCGAAGTCGCCGAGGAACCAGAGCAGCAGCCGGGGCGCCCGCGCCACGTCGGCGTCGGCGTCGTAGACGGCCTCCTGCTCCAGGTACGACCGGGTCGCCGTCTCCAGCTCGTCCCGGATGCCGTCCCGGGAGTAGGCCGCGATGGGCGGACACGCCGCCGCGCCGCAGTTGAGCGCGAAGTGGATCCGCGGGTCGCGCTCGCGGACGCCGAACCGTTCCACGAACGCCGGCGGGAACGGATCCCGGACGTAGCCCAGCCCCCATTTCGGCCGGGCGCCCCGCAACAGCCCGTGCTCCACCTCGTCCAACGAGAGGCCCCGGCCCGCCACGGTCACGATGTCCGCGCCGAAGAGGCTCGACTTGTCGCGGAAGGTCTCGGGCGCGGCGGCGAGCAGGTCGCGGGCGGCGGCGTTGTAGACGTTCACCCAGAACGCGAGGCGGGCATCGTCGGTGTCGAGCCCATCGGCGAGGGTAGAGCGGTCCAGGTCGCGGAGCCGCGAGGCCACTGCGTGCGTGGACTCACCCAGTCTGACGCGCCGGAGGAACGCGTGGGAGAGCGCGACCGGGTCGGCCACGTCGAGCGGAGTCGTCGTCACTGGCTGTGGATTCGCCCGCCCGAACAAAGGCGTTCGGCCCCGCTGGCGGCGGCCCCGCACGACCGGCAGGCTTGTGTCGGCGGCGGGCACACCCCCGGCCATGAGCGGTGCCTCGGCCACCGACCGCGCCCGACACGCGTACGACCGGTGGTTCCCCGCCGACGACCTCCCCGCCCGACCCGACCTCCCGTGGTTCGTCGCGCCCCTGCCCGGCTGGCTGGAGGACCTCGGGCTGCGGCTGGCCTGGCTCGTCGTCGCCATCAACCTGGCGGGCACGGCCTTCGGCTTCTGGTTCTACGGCTTCCAGTTCACCATCACCGAGCCCGTGATGTGGCCGTTCGTGCCGGACTCGCCGATGGCGACGCTGTTCATCGCCCTGTCGCTGGCGTCGTGGAAACTGGGCTACGCCGACCGTGTGCCCTGGCTCCACGCGCTGGCCTTCTTCGGCTGCATCAAACTCGGTGCCTGGACGCCGGTCGTCCTCACCGTCTTCCCCGTCGAGTACCCCGCCGGCTCGCTGGCGGCGCTCGGGACGCTCGGGTTCGTCTGGGAGTACGGCCTCTACACCTTCCTCGTCACGAGCCACCTCGCGATGGTGGTGGAGGCGTTCCTCGTCCACCGGTACGCCTCGTTCTCCGCGGGCGCGGTGGCGCTGGCGACCGCGTGGTACACGTTCAACGACGTGGTCGACTACCTCGTCCCCATCGTCGGCGAGCCACACCACACGGTCCTGAACGCCGAGCCCTTCGTGGGGACCGGCTTCAACCACAACGTCCCCGCGCACGACATCGCGGCGGCGGTCGCCATCGCGCTCACGGTCACCTGCGTCTTCCTCGCACTCTCGACCCGGGCGGCGACGTTGCGGGCGGAACTGGAGGGCTGACGCGCGACGACCGGGAGCGCCCGCTTACCACTCGAACCGCTCGGAGTCGTCGGCGTGGCTCCGCACCCACAGTTCCCCGATCCGCGAGAGCCGCGTCCGGTAGGACTTCCCGTGCGACTCCTGCTCGACGTACCCCTTCCCGCCCGGCCCCAGCCGGTCGACGTTGTAGATGACCTTCGAGCGGAAGGCGTCCGTGTACTCCTCGCCGAGTTCGCGCGCGAGGGTCTGCGCGAGTTCGGAGACGGATTCGAACTCGCCGTGCTCGCCGAGCGTGAACAGGATGAGCTCCTCGAACGGCTTCACGTTCGAGAACGACGCCACCGGCAGCTCGACGATGTGGGCGTCGCCGATGCGTTTCGCGCCGATGGTCGTCCCGCGCTCGTCGAACTCGCCGAGCAGGTCGCGGGCGCTCTCCAGGCGCTCGCGCATCCGCTCGTCGTCGACCCCGCCGTCGAGCAGGTCCTCCAGCAGGTCCGCCTGCGTCCGGAGTTCCTCAGCGAGTTCGGTCTCCAGGTACTTCTCGGGGACCGTGTAGTAGGTGTGGATGCGGTTGCGGTCGCCCTCGCGCTCGACCATGATGGAGTGAGCGGCCGTCGCGAACGCGAACGACACCGTCCGGGGCATCGAGGAGACGTTGACCCACACCTCGGCGTCGCCCCGGTCGAGTTCGGCCTCGATGAGCGCGTAGGCCGTCTCGAACGCCGCGTCGTAGTCGTAGACGTCCTCGACGACGAACCGCTCCGTGCTCGCCCCGAGCAGGTTCTGGAAGTCCTGCTCCAGTTTCGTCGCCAGGTTCCGCGAGTACTCCACGTTGGCCTCGCTCCCCACCGCCCCCTCCAGCAGGACCACCCGGTCGACATCGAGTTGATCGCGCACCAGGGGCGCGATGAGCCGGTCGTAGTCGAACCCGACCGGCACGATGTGCGTCTGCATGGACGAGGCTTCGCCGGACTGGGTGAAAAGGCGTCGGGTGTACAGAGCCGGTCGACCCGACCGATGTCTGACGAAGCTACTTGTGACCGCCGACGAGTGTGACAGCCATGCAGGACGCACCCGGCGTCAACTGTGGCTGTGGCGACGAGTCGACCCGCCGCGAACGGGCCAGCGTGTGCTCGACCTGCGGGAGCCACAAGGAGTGGGTCTCGCATGGCCCCAGTGCCGTCGTGTTCGAGTGTCCGGACTGCGAGTGACGGAGAGCAGGGTTCGCTGACTCAGTACACCCGCGTCCCGTCGGGCACCTCCCGCTCCGGTTGCAGGTGGACCACGCCGCCGTCGCCGTCGTCGACACCCGTCACGAGACACTGTGATTCGAAGCCCGCGATGTTGACCGTGCCGAGATTGACGACGGCGAGCACCTGCCGGCCCTCCAGCTCGGCTTTCGTGTAGTTGTCCGTCAGGCCGGCTGCCGACTGCCGGGTCTCCGAGCCGAAATCGACCGCCAGCTTGTAGACGTCCTTGCGCGCCTCCGGGAAGTCCGCGACCGAGACGACCGTCCCCACACGCAGCTCCACGTCCTCCAGGAACGCCGCCGGGTCGATATCGGATTCCTCGATGCCCATGGTCGGGGGCTCACGGAGTCGGGACAAGAGCGTTCGGGCGACGGCGGCGACCGCCGCCCACGCTGTCGGGACACGGGACCCACGGCGCCGGAACCGTGCCGACCCTTTTAAGCGTCGAGTGCGTGACCACCAGTTGCACATGGGGCAGCTCATGGGCGCATCACCATCACGCGGTTCACCAACATGCGGTTCATCAGCACGCGGTTCACCCATCAGCGGTTCACCATCCAGCCCCCCACCGGGGCAGTTCGCATATGCCGGATACAGCCAAGTACCTCATCCACGCACGCATCAGCGCCGACGGAGTGGTCGAACGGAACGACGTCGTCGGGGCGGTCTTCGGCCAGACCGAGGGCCTGCTCGGCGACGACCTCGACCTCCGGGACCTCCAGGAGTCCTCGAAGGTCGGCCGCATCGACGTCGAGATCGACTCCGAGGGCGGCCAGTCCTTCGGCCACCTGACCATCGCCACCAGTCTCGACAAGGTCGAGACGGCCATCCTCGCCGCCGGCCTCGAGACCATCGACCGGGTCGGTCCCTGCCGGGCTGACCTGGAGGTCACGAGCATCGAGGACGTCCGGGCCGCCAAACGCCGCGAGGTCGTCGACCGGGCGAAGGAACTGCTCGGCGAGGCGTTCGAGGGCTCGATGATGACCTCACAGGAACTCGTCGAGGAGGTCCGGCGCTCCATCCGCGTCGAGGACATGGCCGAGTTCGAGGGACTCCCCGCGGGCCCCAACGTCGGCGGCAGCGACGCCGTCATCGTCGTCGAGGGACGCGCCGACGTGGCCCAGCTGCTCGGGTACGGCATCAAGAACGCCGTCGCCGTCGAGGGGACGAACGTCCCCGAGGAGGTGGCGGACCTGACCCGCCACAAGACGGTCACCGCGTTCCTCGACGGTGACCGCGGCGGCGACCTCATCCTGAAGGAACTCGTCCAGGTCGGGGAGGTCGACTACGTCGCCTTCGCCCCGGAAGGCCAGTCCGTCGAGGACCTCTCGCGCCACGAGGTGATGGCCGCGCTCCGGGACAAGGTCCCGTACGAGACCATCGCCGACCGCGAGGCCGGTGCCCACGAGGTCGCCGCCACGGACGGGTCGAGCCGGCCCGCACCCGACGCGAACGACGGGGCGGGGACCGCGCCCACACCGGAGACGCCGGAGACACCCCCGACGCCACGGTCACCGGCGCCCGGGACGGCCACCGAGACGACACCCGAGGCCGGGCCGGCCGTCGACCCCCGGGCGGACGCAGGCGACGTGTCAGCCGCTGCCGAGCCCGCCGAACCGGAGGAGCCGCCGTCCACCGACGAACCGGACGCCGCCGCGGTCCCCGACGCCGGCGAGGCCGAGGGTGACGACGGGGACGCGACCGATGCCGACGACGAGGACGCCGGCGACGACGGGGACGCCGAGCCGGAGACCCTCCGGGGGCACGTCCGGGCGACCGTCGATACGGGCGAGGTCCGGCTCCTCGACGGGGAGATGGCGGCGCTCGCGGTCGCCCCCGCCGACGAGGCGTTCGACCGCGTCGAGGCCGCCGAACCGGTCCCGACAGTGGTCGTCCTGGACGGCGAACTGAGCCAGCGACTGCTCGATATCTGTGCACAGCGCGGCGTCGACCAGGTCGTCGCGGCCTCGCTCGGCGAACTGGTCAAGCGACCGACCGGCGTCCGCGTCCGGACGCTGTCGGACCTACTCGAGGTCGCGGACGAGTAGCACGCCGTCGGTCGACTCCGCGTTCTCTCCGGAGCCGTCGCTGGCGTCCGCGTCGTCGCTGGCGTTCGGGTCCGAACCAGCGTTCGTGTCGTCCTCGCCGTTGCCACCCAGGCCGGTGTCGCTCCGGTCGGCGCGCTCCGCGTCGCGCGCTCCGTCGCGCCCCTCGCCACCGTCGTAGTACCCGGGGAGCTCCCGGACCTCGCGAAAGCCCAGGCTGGCGTAGAACGCCCGCGCGTCGTCGTTGTCGACCCGGGTTGTGAGCCGCAGCCGCTCGCACCCCGTGTGCCGAGCCGCCAGCGCAGCCAGCAGCCGGCCCCCGTGCCCCCGACGGCGGTGGCCCGGAGCGACGGCCAACTCCGCGACGTACACCGACGGCTCGTCGACGGTGAACAGTGCGTACCCGACGACCTCCGGTCCGGTGACACCCGTCCCGACCGCCCCGACCGCCCCGGCTGTCCCGTCGGATTCCCCCGGTTCCCCGGGGGCGGCCGGTCCGTCGAGCGCGACGAGCGCGAGGCCCGCGCGGACGCCGCTCCTGAGCAGCGCCCGATGCGGGTCGGGAAAGGCCGCCGCCTGGATGGCCAGCAGCCGCGGCAGGTCGGCCTCGCTCGCGGTCCGGATACCAGATCCGGCCGCATCGGGGGGCGCCCCCGCAGGGTCGCCGCTCATACCAGTCCCAGTGCGAGTGCGAGTCCCGCTCCCACGACCGCGCCGGCGAGCGTGGCGAACAGGTTGACACCCTGGTTGCCGAGCACCGGCCCTTCGAGCGTGGCCCCGAGCAGGCTGTCGGCGAGCGTGCCGGCGAACCCGCCCACGACGACGACGGCGGTCGCGACCGGGCCCAGCTCGAAGAAGACCGCGGCGATGCCCGCGATGATGCCCGCGCCGACGAGGCCCGCGACCTGCCCCTGCCACGTGACGGCGCCGTCGGTGCCGGGCTCGACGCGTTCGAGCGTGGTGACCAGCCGGGGCCCGTCGTACAGCCCGCCGATCTCGCTGGAGAGGGTGTCGGCCATCGCCGTGGCGACGCTCCCGGCGAACGCGTACCGGAACAGTTCGGGCGGCACGCCGACACGGGTCGAGGCCGCGAACAGGACGACCGCGACCAGCGCCACGGCGGAGTTCGCGAGGACGTTGCCGCCGCCACGTGCGCCCTCGTTGTCCTCGGCGATGCCGCGTGCGGCCTTCTCGTCGTAGCGGAACTTCGAGGAGAGGCCGCCGAGGCCGAAGAAGGTGATGAGCAGCGCGAACCAGCCGTAGCCGCCGAGAACGATGGCCAGGAGCGCGAGCAGCACGCCCGTCAGCATCCCCGAGAGCGAGGCGGTGCCGAGCGCGAACGCGACGTAGCCCAGGAGCGCCGAGACGCCGATACCCACCCCGACGCGGACGGCGGGCGCGGCGATGCCGAGTTCGAGGAAGCCCCACAGCAGGAGCGCCACCGACACCAGGACGAGCGGGTCGTCGCGCTCGAACAGTGCCGCGCGCAGCAGCGCCGCCCCGAGCGCGGCGACGGCCGCGAGGAAGGCGACCAGCGGGAACGCGAGCCGCCCACCGGCGATCTCCCCCACGGCGAGGAAGCCCGCGGCGGCGGCCACCACCCCGCCGAGGGTGAACCCGGCGGTGACCGCGAACGGGTCGGTCGTCCGGAGCCGCACGAGTTCGGCGGCGACGTTGCCGACCACCAGGGCAGCCACGCTGCCGACGAACGCCGTCGGCGGAAGGCCGACCTGCCGGAGCGGGACCAGCAGCGCGAGGCCCGCACAGGCGAAGGCAAAGGCCGCGAGCCCGAACAGCCGGCCCTCCTCGTAGTCGCCGGGGCGCGCCAGCAGGTCGAACAGCGGGCCCTCGTCGACGACGTACAGCGCGGCCAGCCCGACCGCGACGAAGGGGAGTGCTGCGGCCCCGGCGGTGGTCAGGGGGTCGAGCCCCCGGCCCACGAGCAGCGGCACCACCAGCGCCAGCGAGCCGACGAGGGCGTACGCCCCCGCCCGCCGCACGTTCCCCGTCACGACCCGCCCGTTCCCGCGACGCGCACTTAACGCTCCCGAACAGGCCGGTCCGGAGAACCAGCTTCCGAAGGGGTGTCCCGCGGACCGGTCCTCGAACGGGGCCCGGCCGCCTCAGGCCACCAGCTTGGCGTACTCGACCTGTTTCGGCTCGTAGCCGTTCGCCTCGTAGAACGCCCGCGCACGGTCGTTGGCCCACTCGGTCCCGAGCGTGATGAACTCGCAGCCCTCGACCTCGGCAAGCCGCTCGACCCGTTCGAGGAGCGCCGTCCCGTGCCCCTCGCCTCTGAACCCCGGCTTGACGTACAGGTCCGGGATGGCGAGGTAGCTGTCGTGCGTGCGCGTGGCGCGGGTGTCGGCCTCCGCGGAGACGTAGCCGACGGCGGCCCCGTCGGTTTCGAGCAGGAAGTCCCACCGCTGGTCGGCCGCCAGCAGCTCCTCGAAGCCGGCCGTCGCCCGCTCCAGCGCGTCCTCGCACAGCTCGTTGAGCGCCGAGTACGGTTCCATCTCCTGGGCCAGTGGGTACCAGAACTCCTCGGCGATGAGCGCGGCATCGCCGACGGTGGCCTCGCGTATCATACGCCCGCTTGTGGACACGGCCAGGTAAACTCCCTCGGGACCGGGCCCCCGGCCCCGGGACACTCGACCACACCGTTTAGGCCATACCCCGGCCAACGCCGTCCGTGGGCATCTACGACCGGTATCTGGAGGCGCGGGTACGAACGAGCGACGCCGACCGCCCCGAGCACGTCGCGCTGGTCATCACGGAGCGGGACCTGCTGGAGCCGGGGGCGTACGATACCCTCGCGGACTTCTTCGGCTGGGCGTTCGACCTCGGTGCCGAGCGCGTCACCGTCTACGTGAGCGTCATCGACGAGGACGCCGTCCCGACGCTGCGCCGGGCGTTCGACGAGGTGGAGGCCCCACGCGAGGTCGCGGTCCGCGGTCCGGGTGACGAGGAGCGGGCCGACGCGCCCATCCGGGTCTCGATGGGGCTCGGCGGCCGCGACGAGTTCGCCGCCGCCGTCCGGGGCGTCGCCGAGGAGGTCCAGGCCGGCGACCTCGACCCCGACGACATCACGGAGGCCGACATCGAGGACCGGCTCGTCTTCCCCGAGCCGCCGGACGTGGTCCTGAAGACCGGTGCCGAGCGGCTCTCCGACTTCATGATCTGGCAGTCCGTCTACTCCGAGCTCTACTTCACCGACGTCAACTGGCGGGACTTCCGCTACCGGGACTACCTCCGCGCGGTCCGGGACTTCCAGGACCGTCAGCGACGGTTCGGCCGGTAGGCCGAATCCCGTGACGAGCACAGCGAAGTCACGGAGGTTCGGCCGGTAGGCCGAACGTCGCCGCGAGTGCAGGACGGGCTACGTCACGTCGCCGGGTCGACACCGTCCCCGAGGAGGCCGTTGAACACGAGGAACGAGCCGACCAGCAGCAGGAGGACGGCGAGCCCGAGCGTGAGGTCGCCGGGGAGGTTCGACAGGAACACCGCCACGAGCGTCAGCTGGAGGCCACCGAACAGGGGCCGCGGACGGAGGGAATCGCTGTCCATGTGGACCTCAGGGGCATCGCCGGCAAGGCCGTTCGGGTCTCCGCAACGGTTTCCCGGCCGCGCCGTCTCGCCCGGTACATGATCGATTTCGACCCGGAGCGGTTCGAGGAAGGCAAGTACGTCCACTACTTCGAGGAACTCGAATCGGCCTACACCGCGGCGTACCAGGCCCTGCACGGCGAGGTGGACTCCGGCATCCTCCGACCCATCGACCGGCGGGTGCTATCGGCGAGCGAGCCGTTCTACGAGGGCGACGGCGAGTTCCGGGTCGACCTGCCCGAGGACCCCTACGAGCGGGCGGGGCAGCCAGGGGACCCGGAGGCGTTCCAGGCCATCCTCGACCGGCTGGTCGCGGCCATCGAGCGGGAACTCCGCGAGGAGTTCGGGGTCGCGGACGGGGAGGGATGACGCTCCCCCCGCGGGAGGTCACCCGACGTCGACGGTGCCGAACCGTCGGGCACCGACGAGGAGGCCGACAGCGGCAATCCCCAGCAGCACCAGCCCCGAGACGGCCGCCGGTCCGGCCCCGACCTCGTCGGGCGCCGACGTGGATGCGGCCACGAGCCAGCGGCTCACCACGGCCAGCGACAGCGTGGGGTTGAGCGCCGACACGTACGGCGACAGTCCCGGCGGCAGGAGTGCCCGCAGCCCCGGCTCCAGCACCGCCTTCCAGACCGGCGCGTTCCACGCCAGGACGACGTAGGTGCCGGCGATGGCGACCAGCGCGCGGTACTGCGAGGCGAACGCGGCCGAGACCCCGACCGCGAAGGCGGTCCAGGCGGCACCGTACACCAGGACCCAGCCGCCGACCAGCAGGAACGGCACGACGGCGACGCGCTCGTTGAGCGCGAGCATCCCGGCCATGGCCGCGAGGAGCGCCGCCAGCACCCCCACCAGCATCGCCACGCGCGCCAGCAGCTTCCCGACGAGCACGTCCCGGCGGGTGCCGGCGAGACCCAGCAACAGCCGGACCGACCCGGACTCGCGCTCGGCAGCGACGGCGCCGTACGCCAGGGCGGCCACCACCAGGAACAGGTAGGTCGACAGGTAGCCCGGAACGAGCAGGACGCCCTCGACGGCCGGGGGCGGCTGCCCCTCGATCGCCCGGAGGTTCGAGGTCCGGCTCCAGAAGGCCGGCAGCACGAGCAGCGCCACCAGGACCAGCGCCCCCCACAGCAGTCGGCTCCGGCGCGCCTGTCGGAGGTCCTCCCGGGTAATCGTCGGGATGCGCGTCCCCGTGTCCGGCGTCATCGCTCGGTCCCCCCGGCGTCGGCTCCGGCGGTCGCGTCGGCGCCCTCGGTCGTCCCGCCGGCCGCTCGGCCGGTGCCGTCCCGGGGGGCAGCCGCGTCCGTGAGTTCGACGAACAGCTGCTCCAGTGACGGGCCCGCCTGCCCGACCCGCGTGACGGTCGCGCCGGCGTCGGTCAGTCGGGTGGCCACGGGGCCGGTGGCGGCCGCGTCGACACAGCGGACCCGGACGTGCCCGTCGTCGCGTCCGACCCCGAGTACGCCGTCGCCGACGCCGGGGTCGACATCCTCGGGGACCTCCGTCGCCACGACGACGTGTTCGGCGCGCCCGTCGACCCGTTCCCGGAGCCCGGCTACGGTGTCGACGGCGACCAGTTCGCCCTCGTGCAGGACTCCGAGCCGGTCACAGAGCGTCTCCACCTGGCCGGTGATGTGGCTGGAGAGGAAGACGGCGGCCCCGCGGTCGCGCTCCTCACGGATGACCCGGCGGACCCGGCGGGCCCCCTCCGGGTCGAGGCCGGCGAGCGGCTCGTCGAGGACGAGCAGCTCCGGCTCCCCGACGAGCGCGACCGCCAGCGCCAGCCGCTGGCGCATCCCGGTCGAGAACTCGCCGACGGGGCGGTCCGCGGCGGCCCCGATGCCGACCCGTTCGAGCAGCGCCGCCGGGTCCTCGTCGGTCCGCTGCATCTCCACGGCGAGCCGGAGGTGGTCGCGAGCGGTCGACCGGTCGTAGAACCCGGTCCCCTCCGCCACCGCGCCGACCCGCTGGCGGACCGCCCGCGAGTCGACCCACGGGTCGCGGTCGAGCACCCTGACGGTGCCACCGGTCGGCTCGGCCAGCCCCAGCAACAGGTCGATGGTGGTGGACTTGCCGGCACCGTTCGGCCCCAGGAACCCGAACACCTCCCCCCGCTCGACGGCCAGGTCCAGCGACCGGACCGCCGTGACCGACCCGTACCGTTTCGTCAGCGACGCCGTCTCGATGACAGCCATGTGCCCGGGACTGGGACCAGAACCGGGGTAAAGTTGCCGTACGGTTCAACGTCCGTTTCAGCCTGTGTGCTCCGGGAGTATTCGGTCGTGGCCCTCGCGACCGCCGTGGTCGGCACCAGCGTCGCAGGCCTCGGCGTGGGGCTGCGCTGCTTCCCGCTGGCGCCAGCGTCCCGGCGGGCCTCCCCGGCGCGGGCGCGCTCCCGCCCACCTCCATCCCGGACGCCTTCGGCGGTACGGCGGCCTGCTCGCTGGGGCTGACGGCGCTGCCCACGCGCGTCGCGCCCGCTGACTACGACCCCGCCCGGCTCTCGACGGCGGTCCGGACGCTCGACGGCACGACGAACGGTACCGAGGAGACGGCACCGGCCGACGACGGGCGGCCACCCGTGTCGCGGACCCGGGATTCAGGGGGCTCGCGACCCGATGTTCGGCCGTGAGCGACGACGGCCCGGAGTACGACACGGACTTCCGCGAGCACCCGACCGAGTACCGGGTCGGCCGGGGTGAGGAAGGCGCGTTCAAGGTCGAACCGTACAAGAGCGAACTCCTGCCGCTCTGGGGCATCAAGACGGTCGCGGAGGCCGAGGAGGGCGCCGCCGCCATCCGCGAGCGGTTCGAGCAGTACCGCGAGGACGACGAGTTCCCGGGGATGGACATGGCCCGCAAGTACCTCCAGATGGGCTGGACGCGCGCGATGCGCTACGCGAAGTACCCGGGCGGGCAGAAGTACGAGACGACCGACGAGGGCGAACGCGTCGAGCGCGAGCCACAGCAGTGGTACGACGAGGAGAAGCGCGAGATCGCGCTCGTCTACAAGGCCGCGCTGGACGAGGTCCGCAAGGACGAGGTGTACCAGCGCCGCAAGGCCGAGTGGACGGAGGAGTACGGGTGAGGAACTCCATCCCGTAACCAGCAGATAAGCCGATTACCACAAGAATTTTCGAATTACACCCACCTCCGACGAATTATCCGAGCCGTACGGGGTCGTCCGTCGGGACCACGTCCACCTGCACCTCGTCGCCGACGGCGTGGTCGTGGCCGCGCGCGACGACTTTCGCCCCCAGTTCCTCGCGCCCGACGAACAGCGACAGCCCCGTCACCGGCTCGCCGTCGAGCCGGACCGCCACGTCGGCCCATTCGACATCCCGGTCACGGACGACCCCGACGCGCTGGCCGAGCAGCGAGACGGGGTACTCGTCGCGGGGGGCGCTCGACCCGAACCGACCCCCGCCGGCGTAGTGGGGGAGGCCACCGTCCAGCGGGGCGCCGTCGTCGCTGGCGAGCGCCGCCCACCCGCTGCCGGGGGATGCGGGCCGGTCGAGCCGGACGTACGTCTTGCCGGCCTCGACGACGGTGCCGTGCCCGTCCCAGCCGACGGGCGTGATGGCGACGTCGGTGTCGAGCGCGAGTCGCGGCGAGCCACGCGCCCGGAGCAGGTTCGCGCCGCGGTGACGGAGTTCGAGGTGGAGGTGGTTCGCGACCCAGGGCGCGAAGAAGCCCGAGCGGACGAGTCGGCCCAGCGGCTGGCCGGGCTCGACCTCGTCGCCCGGCACGACGGACGGGTCGACGTGGAGGACCCGCGCAACCCACTCCTCGTCGTACTCGTTCCCGTCGAGGGTGAGGCCGGGCGTGGCCGCCTCGTCGACGGCCACGAGGAGGACGGTGTCGGTCACCTCGGCGTACTCCTTCGCGGGGACGCGCCGCTCCTCGATGTCGAGGACGGTCCCCGCGACCGGGGAGGGCGCCACCTCGTCCTCGCGGTCGGGGTAGAGGTCGACCGCACAACCGAGGTCGTGGGCCGGATAGGGGGAGTTGTACAGCGAGAAGCGCGGGTAGCGGGCGAGGAGGGCGTCCCCCAGCGTAGGCATACGCGGCGTTGGGGTGGCGACGGTTTAGCGGCGTCGGGTCAGGCCTCGTCCCCGGGTGATGCCGTCACGTCGAACGCCGCCGGGTCGGCCTCCGCGACCGCGGGCGGTCCGCCTACGCCAGCCCGATCTCCGTCGCGACCTCGCGGTACGTCTCGTAGAAGGCGGCGGGTTCCGCGAGCGCACCCGCGGCGACGCCGAAGACGTTCACCGTGGCCTCGCCATCGGGACCCTCCAGCGCGACCGACCAGTTCACCCGGCCCTGCTGCCACGCGCCGTCGTGACTCCGCACGAGCGTCTCGCCGAAGTAGCTCCCGAACTGGACGGCCACGCCCGACAGTGCGCTCGGGTCGCTGTCGGCTTCTGCTTCGGCGTCCTCGGGGCCGTAGTACGTGTCGACCAGCGAGTCCAGATGCCGGAGCGAGGCGGGCGTGAAGTCCAGCGGGTAGTCGTCCCAGTACTCGACGCACTCCTCGGCGGCGATGCGGAACGACTCGGGCGGGTCGGGGGCGGCGTCCGCTGACACACCTCGACCTGCGAGCGCGAGCGCCGAAGCCCTTGTGCTCGGCCGATGGCGACGGGGGTGCCGCTCAGTCGAACAGTGGGCCCTCGGTGACGGGGATGTCAGTCGGGCCGTCGTCGGCCGCATCGGCGCGGCCCTCGTCAGCGTCCATCGGTCGGCCGCCGTCCGGCACGAGCGTCGGTTCGGCCTGCCGCTTCGCGCCGTCGAGGAGACTCCCCACGAGGTAGCCCAGCGCGGCACCGAGGCCGGCGTTGAAGCCGGTCGCGAACGGGCCACCCTGCTTCGTGCCGACCTTCGTTCCGAGATACGCGCCGGTCTGGGCGCCGTAGCGAGCACCGCGGTCGCTGCGCTTGCACGGGCAGAGCTTCATGCACACCCTTCGGGGCGGGATGGGTTTCAATCCGTCCCCGGGCGGGGGTCGGGATCCTGGGATCGGGGCAGGAAGGGAGCGGGACGGCGGCGGAGGGGCAGGGACCGAGGAGCGGAAGAGACGGAGCGGCCCGGCTCAGTGCTCGTCCATCAGCTCGATGTCGGCGACGAGCTGGTCCGGCGAGCGGCCCTTGCGGATGCCGTCGAGCATCGTGAACGCTTGGTCCGGCGCGAGGAAGTGCCGGCAGACCACCTGCCCCATGTCCGTCGGTTCGAGGCCGCTGATGAACCCGTACTCCAGCAGTTTCCCGAGGGCGTGCTTCGTCGGCACCTCGCCGACCATCCGGGCGTTGAGCCGCTTTGCCTGGTCGCCGCCCACGACCAGGTTCGCCAGCGTCTCCTCGACCGCGGCACCCTCGTCGTAGGTCGTCACGACGGGCTCCATCTCGCCCTTCAGCAGTTTGAACGCCACCTCGTCCTCGGTCATCTCCATGGAGTTGTGGTAGGAGCCGTCCGGCTCCACGAGCAGGTAGACCGTGCCCTTGTCGTGGTAGTCCGGGCGGCCGGCGCGGCCGAGCATCTGCGAGAACTCCTGCACCGAGAGCCACTCGATGCCCATCGCCAGCGAGTCGAAGATGACCTGCGAGGCGGGGAAGTCGACACCCGCCGCAAGGGCGGCCGTCGTGACGACCGCGGCGAGGTCCTGGTCGCCGAACTGCTTCTCGACGCGCTTGCGGCGCTTGTAATCGAGGCCCGCATGATAGGGCGCCGAGTCGTACTGCAATCGACGGGAGACCTCGTGGCACCGCCGCCGGGAGTTGGTGAAGATGATGGTCTGCCCGCGATACCCCTTCGAGGACTTCGTGTCGAACGCGCGCTTCACGAGGCGGTCCTCGATGTCGACCTTCTCCTGGCCGTCCGCGAAGGTGACGTGGCGCTCGATAGGGACCGGCCGCTCCTCGAACTCGATGAGCGTGGCCTGCAGGGACTTCGCCAGCGATTCCGGGTTCCCGACGGTCGCCGAGAGGTAGATCCACTGGGTGTCCTGGTTCCGCTGCTCGCGGCTCCGCCGCTCGCCGTTCCGGGACGACTCCGTCGTCCCGCGCTCCGTGTAGTACTTCAGCCGCGAGATGAAGCCGTCCAGCCGGTGGCCGCGCTCGTCCTCGCCGAGCGTGTGGACCTCGTCGATGACCACGGTCCCGATCTCCCCGAGGTTCCGCCCGGTCCGGAGCGCGTGGTCGATACCCTCGTACGTGCCGACGATGACGTCCGCGCCGGGGTCGAACCGGTTCCCGTCGTCGTTGACGCGGGAGGCCCCGACCCGGAGCGTCACGTCGACGACGTCGCCGTACCGGTCCTGGAAGTCGTCGTACTTCTGGTTGGCCAGCGCCACGAGCGGCACGAGGAACAGCATCTTCCCCTCGCCGTTGAGTGCGCGGTCGATACCGGCCATCTCCCCCACGAGGGTCTTCCCGGTCGCCGTGGCGCTGACGACGAGCTGGTCCTGACCCTCCAGTGCGCCGTTGGCGACCGCCAGCGACTGCACCGGGAGGAGCGTGTCGAACCGCCCCTCCAGCTTCGACTGGATGCCGGGGTGCAAGTCGAGCGAGTCCGTCGGCACCGGGTCGACCTCGTCGACGGTCGCCGATATCTCGTCGAACTTCGTCAGGTCGGGATCGAGGTTACCCGAGAGCAGGTTCCGGATGCGTTCGAGGTCGCCCACGTCGAGGAGCAGTTCCTCCAGCCGGTCGCGGGCCCCCGACCGGAGCCCGCGGTACTCGGCCTCCCGCTCGAGTTCGCGCATCGCGCAGTCCGGGCAGATGTACTCGTTGTTCGACTCGATCTGGCGCTCGCTCGTCAGCGGCGAGTACCGGCCCGCCGACGCGCACTTCCGGCACGTGCGGACGGCCTTGGTCTTGTCGTCGAGCTGGTAGCCGGCGAACAGTTCTCGCAGGCGCTCGCGGGCCCCGGGCGCGGTCTGCTCGGAGATGCGGATGCGCGAGGCCCGCCGCGCGATGTCGACGAACTGGTCCGGTGAGCGCGGCTCCTCGTCGTCGCCGTCGACGATGCGGAACCGCCCGGGGCGGGCGCCGGCGTCCGTCTCCTTCAGCTGGAGCCGGGCCCGAAGGACCCGGTTCCCGTCACGGTAGACGGCGACCGTGAAGTCGTCCTCGTCCCGCTGGTGGCAGAACAGCGTATCCACCGACGCGACCTGCTGTGACACGGATAGCGGTAGGGGAAGGGGGGATTTCAGCGTTCGGAGTCCGCCTACCACATGGGAGTCTCTGTCAGGATCGCCCGAAAGCCACACCCCAGAACTCTGTCGAAGGCGCGCCCGCATGGCTCGTCCCACCGAGCGCCGTCCACCAGAAACGACGGTGTGTGCTCACTCGTCCAGCAGGTCGATGCTGTCGTCGCCGGTCGGGACCGCACAGATGAACGCCCCCTCCTCGTCACCCTCGTTGCGGTACCAGTGGACAGTTCCCGCGGGGATGAGCAGCGAGTCACCGGCGCGTACGACGTGCTCCTCGTCACCGAGGCCGACGACGTACTCGCCCGCGAGGACGTACTGCTCGTGTTCGATATCGTTGGTGTGCTTCGGGACCTCGGCGCCCGGCGCGAGCGTGAACCGGCGGATGGCGAGGTTCGGCGCGCCGTCACCCTCACCGACGAGGACACCCTTGGACATCCCCTCGGCGGCAGCCACGTCCTCGTACTCGACCTCCTCGGCGCGGCGGAGCAGCGGCCGCGGCCCGGAATCGGTATCGCTCATGCCCGCCCCTCCAGCCGCCATCGACATGAGCCCTTCTCCGAGATAAAATAACACAACCCGAACCGAATTGGATCCAGAATAGCCCATACAACCATAACTTTTCGGTACTGATTGATATTTACCACTATTACGGACCTATTTAGGACAGTAGTCCAAGTGTGGGAGCATGGCAGCGAACAGCGTGGATTCGGACCGGATGGCGCCGCCGCCCGACAACTCACCCGTCGCAGAGGTCACACCCGCGCCCCCGGACGGCGTCTCGGTGACCCTGTGGCTCCGCGGGTCCGCCCCGAGCGTCGCCCGCGAGCGCCAGAACCGCATCGAGGCCCGTGTCGCCGCGTTCGACGACGCGGGCGTGCCGACGGCGGTCGAGGAGTGGCCCGACACGGTGACCGATCCCTCGACGGACCGCCAGCGGGCAGCCGTCGCGGCGTTCGACCGGTTCCGCGCCGTCGCGGGGATGCGCGGCATCCGCCTGGACCCCTTCTTCGAGTGCCGGTCGAACCCCGACGGCAGCCGGACGATCCGCTTCCCCGTCGCCTGCCTCACCATCGAGCGCGATGGCGAACTCACCGGGCTCTACCCCTGCTACGTCGATGGCGACCACGCCGCCATCGAGGACGGACTGGACGCCGTGGAGTCGGGCGACCCCGAGAACCTCCGGTAGGGTCGGGGCGGCGCCCCGTGGTCCGGGAAAATTCCCCGACACGCGGTACCGAATCCCAGGTCGTGGGACACGTCGTGACGGTATATCGTCGGGGAGCGCCCTCCTCCGGGTATGGCCACGAACCTGCCACTGCCGACGAGAAGCGATGGGGAGACCGAGGGGGCGGTCCCGTCACCGCTCCCGGAGGGTGTCTCGGTGACGCTGTGGCTCAACGAACTGACGGCGGCCGCCGGTGGGTCGCGACTGGCCCGCATCCAGGACCGCGTCGCGGCGCTCGACGACGCGGGCGTCGAGACGACCGTCCGGGAGTGGCCGGCGCGGGCGACCGACCCCGGGGACGAGCGCGACCGGGCCGCCATCGACGCGTTCGACCACTACCGGGCCGTCGCCGGCCAGCAGGACGTCCGGCTCGACCCGTTCTTCAGGTGCCGGACGACCGACGACAGGGGCAGAGCGGTCGTCTTCCCCGCCGCCTGCCTCGTCCTCGAACGGGGGGCGGAGCTGACCGGCCTCTACCCCTGCCGCATCGACGGCGAACCGGTCACCGTCGAGGACGGACTGGACGCCATCGGGACGGGCACCGCCGAGAACCTCCGATAGCCGGCCGGGCGTTGGCACCCGCCGGGCCGTTCGGAAACCCATTTACCCACGCTCGCCGGAACCCAGAGTATGTACCTGTCATTCCGCGAGTCCGTCCGCGAGGCCGTCGCGGACGCGCTCGACGCCGCGGGCTACCCGACCGACGACCTCGGGGTGGAGGACCCACCGGACGGGGTGGACGCCACGCTCGCCTCGAGTGTCGCCTTCCGCCTGGCGAGCGAGGCGGGGGCCCCGCCGCCGCAGGTCGCGAGTGAACTCACCGAGCACATCGACGCCGCCGACTACGAGTACATCGCCGCGGTCCGCGCACAGGGCCCGTACCTCAACTTCTTCACCGACGACGCGTACCTCGCCGATACGCTCCAGGGCGCCACGGCACCGGACTGGGGCCATCTTCCCGACCGCGGGGTCGACCTCGTCGTCGAGCACACCTCCGCGAACCCGACCGGCCCGGTCCACGTCGGCCGCGCGCGCAACCCCATCATCGGCGACGCCGTCGCGAACGTGCTGGACGCCGCGGGCTACGACGTCGACCGGCACTACTACGTCAACGACGCAGGCCGGCAGATGGCGGTCTTCACCTGGGCCTACGAGACCTTCGACGAGGGCGAGTTGCCCGAGCCCGAGCGGCCTCGTGCGGAGTACGAGATGGTCCGCTACTACCGCAAGGGCAACGACTTCCTCGAGAACGCCGACCCTGCCCGCGTCGACGAGGCCGAGGCCGAGATCGAGGCCATCCTCCAGGGGCTCGAGGAGGGCGACGAGGCGACCTACGAGCGCGTGAGCGAGGTCGTCGATACGGTGCTGGGTGGGATGCAGGAGTGTCTCGCGCGCCTGCCGGCGGAGTTCGACGAGTTCGTCAAGGAGACGCGGTTCATGCGCGACGGCACCACCGACGACGTCGTCGCGCGGCTGAAGGACCTCGACTGCGCCGTCTACGAGGAGGACGCCTGGCAACTCGACCTGCCGGACTTCGAGAAGAACCTCGTCTTCCTCCGCTCGGACGGGACCTCGCTGTACACGACGCGGGACCTCGCCCACCACGAGTGGAAGTTCGACAACTACGACCGCGCCGTCACCGTCCTCGGCGAGGACCACAAGCTCCAGGCCGGACAGCTCCGCGCCGCGCTGGACCTGCTGGGCAACGACACCGACCAGTTGCGCAACGTCATCTACTCCTACGTCGACCTTCCCGAGGGCGGGATGAGCACGCGCAAGGGGACCGGCGTGGACCTCGATGACCTGCTCGACGAGTCCATCAACCGGGCCCGCGAGGAGGTCGAGGACCGCCTGGAGGGCCGCCTGCGCGACGACGACCTCGACGAAGAGGACGTCGAGCGCATCGCCCGGCAGGTGGGCATCGGCGCCGTCCGCTACGACATCGTCAGCAAGCAGCCCACCAAGGGCATCACCTTCGAGTGGGAGCGCGCGCTCGACTTCGAGGCCCAGTCCGCGCCCTACGTCCAGTACGTCCACGCGCGCTGCTGTGGCATCCTCGGCGAGGCCGGCCTCGCCATCGAGGACACCGAGGTGGGCGATGTTGACGCAAGCGTCCTCGACACGCCCGAGGAGCGCGACCTGCTCCACGTCATCGCCCGGCTGGAGGGTGTCGTCGACCGCGCGGCCGCCGACCTCGAACCGCACCGCGTCGCCACCTACACCCGCGAGTTCGCCGAGACGTTCAATGCGTTCTATCGGGAGTGCCCGGTCCTGAACGCCGAGGACGAGGAGGTGCGCGAGGCCCGCCTCGCGCTCGTGGCGGCCTCGCGGCACACCGTCGCCAACGCGCTGTCGATGCTCGGCGTGGCGGCGCCGGAGTCGATGTAGGCGCGGGCCGCTGCCGGGGACGTAAGACGGGGTTAGCGCGCCCGCGGGCCCGGGACGCCGGCCGGTAGGTCGGTCCGTCGACCATAGCGTGTCGTCGCCCGACCTGCACAGTCGGCGGTAACGGTGGCCTCTCGGGGCGTAAGCCGACCCACGACGGGGGCGTCGCTCCCCGACCGTCCTGTAGCGCACACATTACGAAGCCCGCGCCGTCCCCGGGGGCGGACGAGACACGATGACCGACCACGACCTGATGCCGACGACACGCCGGGGACTGCTCGCACTGGGCGGAGCGGCCCTCGGCACGACCGCACTCGCAGGACCGTCGTTCGCGGGGGGCGACGACAACGACGGCGATGACGATGACGACGACAGGGGCCGTGGGGCCCGCTCGTACCGCGTGACGGTGGCGAACCTGACCCCCGGGCAGCCGTTCACGCCGCCCGCCGTGGCGCTCCACCGCCCCGCGGTCGAGGTCTTCTCGGTCGGCGACCCGGCGAACGAGCCGACCCGGCAGGTCGCGGAGAACGGCAACCTCGGCCCGCTGGTGGAGCTGATAGAGGCGACCGACGCCATCCGGGCCGCCGGGGTCGGCGACGCGCCGCTCGTCCCGGCCTCGGACCCGGGCGACACCGGCAACCCGTACTACGCCAGCCTGGAGCTGTCCGCGGACGCCAGCGCCACCCACCTGACCTTCCTCTCGATGCTCGTCGCGACCAACGACGGCATCGTCGGGCTCGATACGGTCCCGCTCCCCGAGCGCGTCAACGCGTCGATGACCTACTACGCTAACGGCTACGACGTGGGGACCGAGGAGAACACCGAGCGCTTCGAGGACCTCGTCCCACCGGCGCAGACGCTCATCCTCGGCGAGGGCGAGGGCGGCACCACCGAGAGCGACCCCGACCTCGCCGAGGACGGCGTCATCCGCCCGCACCCGGGCATCACGGGCGACGGCGACCTCGACCCGGCGGTGTACGGCTGGCGCGAACCCGCCGGCTACCTGCAGGTCGAGCGCCTCGACTGAGTCCGGGCCCGCCCCGAAGCCGGTGCCGGTCTCGTCCCGACACCCTTTCCACCTGCCGCGTCCGACCCGAAGGTATGCCCCCCATCCACAGCAGTCAGCGGGTCGCCGTGCTCGCGGACTCGCAGAACCTCTACCACACGGCACACAGCCTCTACTCGCGGAACATCGACTACACCGCCCTCCTCGACGGTGCTACGCTGGACCGCGAACTCGTGCGCGCCATCGCGTACGTCATCCGCGCGGACTCGCCGGCCGAGGAGGACTTCTTCGACGCCCTCCGCGACATCGGCTTCGAGACGAAGATCAAGGAGATCAAGACCTTCGGCGACGGCTCGAAGAAGGCCGACTGGGACGTGGGCATCGTGCTCGACGCCATCACGCTCGCCGAGCACGTCGACGCCATCGTGCTGGCCTCCGGCGACGGCGACTTCTCCCGGCTCTGCTCGCACGTCCGCCACCAGGGGACCCGCGTCGAGGTGATGAGCTTCGGCGAGTCCACCGCCGACGAACTCATCGACGCCGCCGACTCCTTCGTCGATATGAGCGAGAACGAGGAGAAATACCTGCTATAGCCGAGCTTTTTTGACGGCTCGGGTACCGCTTGCGGGCCGGCCTTCGGCCGGCACCGCGTCGGGTACCACTCGCCGCAAAAAACGTTCAGAAAAAATGCCGCTGGCTCCGAGCGGTCGCCAGCGGTGAAACGCGCGCCGGAGGCGCGCGTACAGGGTGGTGATCTCTGTGTCACGGGCGGGTTCCTGTTGCTGGTGTCACGGGTGCGTCCCGCATCGGATGTCGGGGTCACGCCTCTCCGACGGTCCACTTCGCCAGCGTCGTCCGGATGCGGCTCCGTCCTTCGTCCCCGGGGCAGTACGACGGTTGCGGGTGGAGGTCGTAGCCCTCCCAGACGACCCGGACCACGTCACCATCTTCGAGCGGTCGTCCGTCGACCGTCGGGTTCGCGACGGTGAACGTGGTCCCAGCGTCGGCACGGCCACCGTCGGGGCCCAGCAGCCGGTACTCCGTCCGGTCCTCGACCCCTCCGTCCTGGGGTACGACCACGGCGTCGAGGTGTCTCGTCCCGTCCGCCGGGATCGACCCGTCGGTGAGGTCGACGACGAGCGTGTCGTTCTCGAGCGCGATGTCGGCACCGGCAGTCGGAGCCGTGGGAGCGTGAGGGCCACAGCCGGGAAGGAGGTACGCCGGGAGCACCGTCGCGTGGACGAGAACCGGGACGGAAACGAGATAGCAGACAACGAGGGCGACCACGGCGAGTCGGCGACGCCGAGACATACCGGCCGAACCGTAGCAGTGAGGAAGTCCCTTCCGGATTTCCCGAGTGGTAAAGCCAGTATATCGCGAAAATTCTCCAAATTATCGTATTAAATACTGTGTAAAGTCATAATCATCTTCTCTCGGACTATACACTCGCGCCCTCTTCCGACAGCCCCAGCAGTAGCGTCCCGGCGACGACGCCGATGGCGCCGGCAGCCGCCGCCACCGGCGGGATGGGCCCGTTCTTGAGCCCGTAGCCCACCACGACGACGCTGCTGACCGCGAGCAGGAGTACACCGAGTGCCACCTTCCGCCAGTCCGAGGCCATACCGAGCGGAGGGGTCTCGAGACAATAAGTCCCGCTTTCGCGGCCGGGCGCGCCACCAGCGTCGTCGACGCGCCGCCCGGTGTCGAAAGGCGTTTGCCCCGCGGCGCCGCCCGTCGGGGTATGACCGAGGATGCCGACGACCCCGCCCGACGGCCCGGCCACGTCGGCACCGACGGCGCCATCACCGACGAGGAACTCCACCGGCTCCGGCGGGTCGCCGCCTACCAGTTCGGCGCCGGTGCCGAGGACCTCTTTCGTGGTGACGAGGGCGTCCAGCGCACGAGTTCGGGCCGGCCACGACAGGTCGCCACCGCCGACGAGTCCCGCCGACTCGTCTCGTTCGGCACGGACGGCCGGTTCACGCTGGGTGTCGCGGGCGGCCGCCGGCTCCAGGCCCTCGACGCGCCTGCCAACCGCGTCGCGGTGAACGCCGAGTCCGTCCCGTTCGTCCGCGAGGGGTCGAACGCCTTCGCGAAGTTCGTCGTCGGCGTCGGGCCCGACATCCGACCCGGTGACGAGGTGCTCGTGGTCCACGGTGGCCCGACGGTCGGTGAGGGTGTCGACCTCGACGCCGCGGACGCGCCCGCCGAGGCCGGCGCCGACGAGGCCGAGCAGTTGCTCGCCGTCGGGCGCGCGGAACTCCCCGCCTCGGGGATGGTCGACTTCGAGACGGGGATGGCGGTGAAGGTCCGGGACGGCGCGGACGACTGACCGGGCACCGTGCCCCGGCCCCCGACCGGGCGGCGCGACTCGGAACCCATTTACCCGCGACTCCCTCACCGACGGGTATGTCCACCTCCGACCCCGGCGTCCCGGAGAACACCGATATCAGCACGACGTGGATCGTCATCTTCCTGCTCCTCGTCCTCGGCCTGGGCGCCGCCGCCATCCTCTTCTCCGGCGGCACGCTCCTGGCCGGCGGGCAGGTCGTCGTCCCGGGCGCGTTCTGAGCGGCGCCCCGCTTCTCGTCGTCCACGACCGATTCCTCACCCGCGGAGCGCCTCGACCGGGCGCTCACGGGCCGCACGCCACGCCGGGTAGGCCCCGGCGACGAGGCTCGTCGCGATGCCGAACCCCACCGCTGCGACCAGGTAGCCGGCCGACTCGGCGGTGAAGGCCAGCGGGTCCCCGAGGAAGACGGCGTTCGCGGCCAGCACGACGAGCAGGGAGAGCCCCAGGCCGAGGACGGCGCCGATGGCCCCCAGCATCGCCGACTCCATCAGCAGGATGCGGACCACGTCGCGCTGGGTGTAGCCGACCGCCCGGAGGACGCCGATCTCCTCGCGCCGCTTCAGCACCGCCATCAGCATCGTGTTCATGATGGCGACACCGGCGACGAGCAGCGAGAGCGACCCCAGCCCGGCGAGGAAGACGTTGATGCCGTCGATGATGGTCCGGAGCAGGCGGAGCAGCGAGGTGAGCTCGAATACGAGCAGGATGTCCTTCCGGTCGTTGAACCGCTCGCGGAGCGCCGTCGCGGCGGCCTCGGCCTCGTCGGCCGACCGGGTGGTGACCCGCACCTGGCTGTACCGGCGGTCCTCGGCCTGCTCGATGGGGAGGTACACACCGGTCACGCCGAACCCCTGGGTCTCGGCCAGGACGGCGGTGACGCGGTAGGTCCGTTTCCGCTCGACGGTCTCGCCCCCGGTCTGCTCCTCGCGGACGAGCGTGATGCGGTCGTCCGGCGAGAGGCCGCGCTCGGCCGCGAACTCGGCGGAGACGACCGCACTCCGGCGCCAGTTCTCCGGTATCGCCCCCTGCTGGACGGTGTACAGCGGCCTGACGTCCTCGATGAACGTGACCGAGACCGACTCGCGGCGGCCGGCGCGTCCGACCACCTCCCGCGAGGCGCTCTGCGTGGCGACCACCCCCGCCGGGCCGACCGTCTCCTCGATGGCGAGCAGGTCCTCGCGGTCGAAGTAGCGCTCGGGCTTGTCGAAGCCGGGCGCGACGAAGACGTTGGTGGCGCCCTGCTCCTGGATGGAGTTGAGCTGGCTCTGCTTGAACGCCGCCCCGCCCGCGCCGATGGTGCCGATGGCGACCACGCCGATGAGGATGGCCGCGGCGGCCAGCGCCGACCGCGTCTTCGCCCGCGTGATGTTCCGCCGGGCGATGACGACCGACGGGACCCGGCCCGTCAGGCGGTAGAGCCAGCTCACGGGGCCTCACCCCTCGCAGTCGTCGGATGGGCGCCCCCGAGCATCACCCGAGCACCTCCACGGGCGGGCGGTTGGCCGCCTTCCACGCCGGGTAGATCCCCGCGACGAGCGCGGTGACGATGCCGAAGGCGACCCCGAGACCGATGTACCGGAGGCCGGCGTCGGTGAACGCCAGGGGGTCGCCGACGAGCAGCCCGTTGACGAGCGCGCCGATGCCGAGCGCGATGGGGGCGCCGATGGCCGAGCCCACGATGCCGAGGATGGTCGCCTCGGCGACGAGCAGGCTGACGACCGCACGCTTCGGGTAGCCGACCGCCCGGAAGACGCCGATCTCCCCCTCGCGCTCGATGGCCGACATCAGCATCGTGTTGGCGATGGTGACCGCCGCGACGAGCAGCGAGATGGCGCCGATGCCGATGAGGAACTGGTTGACGGTGGCGAAGAACTGCTCGAACTGCTCACGCTGGTCCTGGACGGTGCTGACAGCGACGGTCCGGCGACGGTCGTTGAACTCGGCCTCGATACCGGCGGCCGCGTCGTCGACCGACCGGACCTGTGGGTCGACCCGGACGATGGCGCGCCCGTACTCGGCGTCGTCGAACTGCGCCAGGGGGACGAACACCGTCTGGTCGGCGCTCAGCGGGTCGGCGAACCCCTGCGGTTCGAGGACCGCCGCGACCCGGAACGAGCGCTCGAACTCGCCGTCGACGAGCACCGTCATCCGGTCGCCCGGCTGGATGTCGTTGTCGGCGGCGACCCGGCTCCCGACGATGATGCTCCGGCGCCAGTTGGCCGGAATCGTGCCGGCCTGCGCGTCGTAGAACGCGCCCGGGTCCCCCAGGCCACGCACCTGGACCGTCAGCAGCGGGTCGCCCGACGGCGACCGGACGAACGCCCCCGACGGCTCCACGACGGGGAGGACCGTGGCGCCGCCGCTGGCGCGTCGCATCCGGCCGATCTCCGCGTCGGTGAACGTCCTGTCCGGTTCGCCGTCCTCCTCGGGGTAGAACACCGGGTCGACGGTCGCGGTCCCGCCGAACCCCTCGTAGGCCTGCAGCTGGTCCTGCTTGAACGCCTCGCCCCCGGCGCCGATGGCGCCGATGGCGACCACCCCGATGACGATGGCCACGACCGCGAGTACCGTCCGTGCGGTGGCCCGCGAGAGGTTCCGCCGGGCCAGCACCAGCGTCGGGAACTGGACGGCGAGCCGGCGGAACGGGTTCACGCCCCACCACCCGGCTCGGTCGCCATGGGCGCATCGTCCCGGACCTCGCCGTCGACGAGGTTCACCACCCGGTCGGCCGCCGCCGCGACGTAGTCGTCGTGGGTGACCGTCACGACCGCGACGTCCTCCTCGGCCCGGAGCTCGTCGAACAGGTCGAGGATGCTGTCGCCGGTCTCCCGGTCGAGGTTGCCGGTCGGCTCGTCGGCCAGCAGGATGGCGGGGTCGTTGATGAGCGCACGGGCGACGGCGACGCGCTGCTTCTGCCCGCCCGACAGCTCGTCGGGGTAGTGGTCCAGCCGCTCGCCCAGCCCGACCCGCTCCAGCAGCGCCCGTGCGCGCTCGCGGGTCCGCTTCGGGGTCCGGTCGAGCATCCGCGGCATCTCGACGTTCTCCAGCGCGGTCAGCGTCGGGATGAGGTAGAACTGCTGGAAGACGAAGCCGATGGTCCGCTTGCGCTCCCTCGTGGCACGCGCATCCGAGAACGTCGCCACGTCCTCGTCCCGGAGGCGGACGGTGCCGCTGGTGGGCACGTCGAGCAGCCCCAGCAGGTTCAGCAGCGTGGACTTCCCGCTGCCGGAGGGGCCGACGACCGCGACGAAGTCGGCCGGACCGATGCCGAAGTCGATTCCCTTCAGCGCCCGGACGACGGTGTCGCCGGTCTCGTACTCCTTGACGACGTTCTCGCCCCTGATGATCGCGTTCTCGGGGATGTACGAGCCCGATTGCGGGTCCGAGCGGGGGTCCGTCGAGCGGCCCCCGCCGGCGTCAGGTGCCACCGCGGTCACCCCCGCCGCCAGCGGTAGACGGCCACGGCGGCCACGACGACCACGAGGACGACGGCGATGGGGAGCAGCGGGAGGCCGCCGCCACCGCCGCCGCGGGTCGGCTCGGGGGCGGCCTGCTGGACGGGTACCTCGGTGGTGAACGACCGCTCGACGCCGTCGACGACGTAGCTCACCTGCACCGGGACCGTCGAGACGTTGCCGTCGACCGCCGTCGAGAGGGTGAACGAGGCGAAGTCGCTGGCGTCGACACCGCCCACGAAGTAGTCGGCGGCGGCGACCCGCTCGCCGTCGACCGAGACGGTGACGGCCTCCACGTCGCTGGACCCGACGTTGCTCGCGGTCGCGGAGATCTCCAGGCCGGCACCGGTCTCGACCGCCTCGACGCCGGTCAGCGTGATCTCCCCGGGGTTGGCGGGGGCGCCGAACGAGGCGTCGAACTCGCGGGTGATGCGCCGCCGGATGCCGTCGTCCGTGTAGACGAGCGTCACCTCGACCGGGTAGCTGCCGCTCTCGGCGACGCTGGCCGGGTAGCGGAACGTCGCGCTGCTGCCCGCACCCAGCGTCGAACGGACCCGCTCGGTCACCTCGAACTCGGCCTCGGGCGAGCTGGCCACGACCCGCACCTGCCGGACCTCGTTCTCCAGCCCGTTGGCGACGGTGACGTTCACCGGCCGGGGCGCCCCCGGGACGGCGTCCGCCACGCTCACCTCGACCTGTGGCCGCTCGACGGGGGCGCCGCCCCGTCCGAGGTCGACCGTGGCCGTCTCGCGGACCGTCCGGCGCTCACCGTCCGCCGTCGTGTACCGCAGGGTGAGCGCGACCGTGCTCCGGGCCTGGTCCGGGAAGGTCGCGTCGTAGGTGAACGTCCGCTCGGCCCCCGCCGCGAGGTCGGCGTCGAACCGCCGGGGGCTCTCGACGCGGACGTTCGAGCCGTTCGCGGTCAGCTCGATGTCGCCGAGCGACGTCTGCTGCCCGTTCGTGACGGTGACGGCGACCGGCGTCTCGCCGCCGACGCTCGCGTTCCGGACCGCGACGTCGATGCCGACACCCGTCCCCACGTCGACGGTCGTACTGTCGCGGAGCGTCCGCGTCTCGCCGGTGCTGGTCGTGTACCGGAGCGTCGCGCCGACGCGCCGGTCGCCGGTCTGGGTGAACGTCGCGTCGTAGGAGAACGTCCGGTCCGCGCCGGGCCCGAGCGTCGCGTCGAGGCGCCGCGGGTCGTCGAGTTCGAGGGCCGTGCCGGCGACGGTCAACTCGAGGTCGCGGAACTCCGACCGGTCGCCGTTCGAGACGTTCACCGCGAGCGGCGTCTCCTCGCCGACGGTCGCCTCGGACGCGACGACGTTCATCCGGAGCCCACCCTCGGTGACGCTGACCGTGACGGGGTACTGGAGCCGGACCTTGTCGCCGTCGTCGGATTCGCCGCGAACGTAGACGCGCAGGTCCTTGACGCCCGGGTCCGAGAACGACACCGACAGCGGCACCGTCAGCGACCCGCCCGGGGTCACCGTGCCGAAGTCCCCCGCCCGGGCGAGCGTGTTCGCGCTCCCCTCCGGGCGGATGTAGATGTCCTCGATCTTGACGCTGTCCGGGCTGCTCTCGGCGACCCGGACGGTCGTCCGGAGCTCCGTCCGCTGGCCGGGCGTCGGCTGTTCCGGCGTGACGGTGACGTTCGGGACCGAGACGTGGGGGTCGCCGTCGGACTGGGCGGTCGCGGTGCCCACCGCGACCGACCCCGCGAGCGCCGCCAGCAGCAGCGACAGCGAGAGTCCGGCCACGAGCAGTGCCCGTGACCGACCGCGCTGCGGGACGCCGACAGTCCGGTAGCTCATCGACCCACCCCGTGGAGGAGGCGTTCGGGGACCATGTGACAGTGGGTCGCCCTAGATGGGTGTTCTACTTAGTGATTTTCCAGTCCGATGGCGCCGGTCGCGACGGGCCGGCCCGATATCGGGGCCCAACAGATAAGCCGCGACCACCCGCAGACGGGCCCATGACGGACACCTTCCAGTCGGCCGTCGACATCGCCCGCGACGTCCGCGCCGGCGACCGGTCGGCCGTCGACATCGTCGAGCCGTTCCTCGACCGCATCACCGAGCGCGGCGACGCCACCAACGCCTTCGTGACCGTCCTCGCGGGACGGGCCCGCGAGCGCGCCGCCGACGTCGACGAACAGGTCGAGCGGGGCGAGGACCCCGGGCCCCTGGCGGGCGTCCCGCTCGCGGTGAAGGACCTCACCGAGAGCATCGAGGGGGTGCGCCACACGTACGGGCTGGCCCCACTCGACGACAACGTGGCCGACCGGACCACCGTGACCGTCCGGCGGCTGGAGGACGCGGGCGCGGTCGTCGTCGGGACGACCAACACGCCCGAACTCGGCCACACGCCGCTGACGTACAACGAACTGCAGGGCCCGACCGCGACGCCGTTCGACCTGGAGCGCAACGCGGGGGGCTCCTCGGGCGGGTCGGCGGCCGCGCTCGCCGACGGCCTCACCGTCCTCGCCACCGGGAGCGACGTGGGGGGCTCGCTCCGGAACCCTGCCTCCTGTTGTGGCGTCGTCTCGATCAAGCCCTCGTTCGGCCTCGTCCCGAAGGAGACGCGCCCGGACGCCTTCTACTCGCACTCCCCGTTCGGCGTGCTCGGGCCGATGGCCCGGAGCGTCGCGGACGCCGGCCTGATGCTGGACGTCCTCGCCGGGCAGGACGACGTGGACCCGTTCTCGGTGCCGAGCGACGGCGACTACGCGGAGGCGGCTGCGGGCGGTGTCCCGGCGGCGGAGTTCAGCGTCGGCTACTCGGCGGACCTCGACCGGTTCGCCGTCGAGGGAGCGGTGCGCGACGCCTGCCGCGAGGCCGTGGACGCACTCGCCGACGCGGGCGCCGACGTCGAGGACGCGGCGGTCGGCGGGCCGTCGAAGGGCGACATGACGTTCGACTACGGGAAGCAGGCGACGGTCTTCTTCGCCACCATCGTCGACCGCCTGGAGGACGAGCACCCGGACCTCGACATCGAGGGCGAGCACGCGGGCGAGGTCTCGCCCACGTTGCTCAACACGCTCGGGATGGGTCGGGGCCACGGTGCCGACGACTTCATGGACGCGAACGTCGGCCGGACGGCGTTCTACGACGCCGTCGAGGACGCCCTGGCGGGCCGGGACGCGCTCGCGGTGCCCGTGCTGGCGACGCCGCCCCTCCCGCTCGAGGGGAGCTTCCCCAACGAGATCGACGGCGAGAACGTCGCCGGCCTGCCGATGGACTGGATGCTCTCCTGGCCGTTCAACATGAGCGGCCACCCCGTCGTGACCGTCCCGGCCGGCCTCACCGACGACGGCCTGCCGGTCGGCCTGCAGCTGGTCGGTCACCGCTACGACGAGGAGCGCCTGCTCGCGCTGGCGGCCGCGTACGAGGACGCGAACCCCTGGAGCTACCCGGACGCCTGAACTGGACCGGCTAACGAGAGAGGGACTTGTACGGAACTCTCGCCCCCTCTCACGGTTCTGCTGGCGACGATGGAGATTCGTCCGACTCCCTCGCGCTCTCTCACGGTTCTGCTGACGACGACAGAGACACCTACGAAGCCCTCGCGCTCTCGACTGCCGTCAGACGTTCCTGCTCGCTTCGCTGTCGCCGGAAATCTTCGATTTCCGGAATGACGAGAGAGCTTCGCTCTCTCGAACCACGCGGGCTGCGACTGACGTTGCTCGGCCTTCGGCCTCGCCGCCCGCGGCTCGCTGCGGTCCTCGGGCGCCAGAGGCGCCCTGCGGTCCTTGCGTCGTCCTCAGAAATCGGAGATTTCTGATGGGCTGCGGGAGAGCTTCGCTCTCCCGAACGCCGGGGGCGGGTCGAGAGCGCTCGCCCTTCGAGTCCGCCAGGACGTTATCGGTGCCACGGGCGCAGCGGCCCTGCCCTTCCCCGGGTCGCGCGCCGTCAGAGCAAGCTCTGACGAGCTCTCGTTCGCTTCGCTCACGAGAACGGCCTCGCTTTCGCTCGGCACGCGCGGCCCGGCCGGAGAGCGGTTGCTCGGCCGGCCGGTTCCGTGAACAGGAAGCGCGCTCGCGCCCCTGCTGTGGAGACCGCGAGCGGAGCGAGCGTGTCGGAACACCCCGGCGCGAGCGCGGGGAGGTGTGGGGACACCCTGCTCCGCTGGAACCACCACACGCGTCGCTCGATGCAACCAGCAACAGGGCGGGACTGAAAGGGGCCGCCCGCCTCGACCGCTCCCGGACGAAGCAAGCACCGCAGGGAGCGAACGGGGTGAGCGACCGAGGCGCGCAGCGAGTCCCGGAGCGTCGAGCGGGCGGGGGCTTTCTACACGGGTGACTCTGTTGGAATCCTCGGTCGCTGATAGTTTGTTAGGGCTGTGCTGACTATAGAGGTTGGATGCAGCACGGGTAGTTGGGCACCCAAGCGTTATTTTCGATACTCGTAAACGACAAGTATGGTCTCCGAGCGGACGTGGGCTAACGCCAGTCGTGGGCTCGTGTTTCTGCTTATATATGGGGTCGTCACCGGGGCTCTCGGAGCATTCATTCCGCAGTTCCACCCCTACCTGCGGGTCGTCGCTGGACTGGGACTCACGCTAGGGATTCTCGGGGCGGTCGACGTCCTCCCTCAGCTGATTCGCGGTGGCGGACTGGCCCTTGATACGAATAGCTACCTCTACTCCGTCCGTGGTCTGGTCTGGCTAAGTCTCATCATCTTGCTTACTGCCCTGATTGCCGACCTGCTCCGAGCCACTACCACGCTCCCGGACACCGTTGCCATCATCACGGGGTTCGCAGTCGGTGTCGTCCTCGTACTGGGCCCAGTCGTCGGCTACTACTGGCGTCGGTCGACTGCACAGGTCCAGTGAATTTCGTTGAAAACGGACTCCTCTTTCTGTTCCCCTACGATTCGGGTCAGCCGTGGGAGATACGCGCTCTCTATTCGGCACGCTCTCAGATACTTGCTCAGATGCTGTCAGGAGGGCCGTGACCGATATAGAGGGAGAGTTCAGCACGCCCCCGCCTTTTGTCTCACACTGTATGAGTTGAACAGACCAATGAGAAGATCGTGCGAGTGTATCAGAGTGTCTCGGTGGTAATCGACACATCACTTGGAGCAGTGACGGTGATTACGAGGACCTGCTGCTCATCAGAGGGGCTGAATGATACGGAATGTTCCGTAGTGACTCGCTCGTCGTCTTGATGAATTGTAGCGTTGATGGTGTACTCCCAACGTTCAGAGCGAGAGACCGGAATGACATCATGCCGAATCAAAGGAGCTGCCGCAGCTATGTCTGTGCTGTCAGTAATCGAGCCATCCTCGGACCGCCCATTTAATCGATACAGCCCAAAGTACTCCGTCCCGCTGGGTGTTTGGATCTGGAGAGAGGCTTTCGATAGATTAGATGCACCTGCGTCAGATGAACGAGAGGGCGTTGATTGACTCGTCCGTTGGAGAGCTGAGCACCCTGCAACTGAGGAGAGTGCTCCTGCGAGGACGATGAGCGTGGACCGTCTATTCATATAGTAAGATGCCTGTTAGTTCGGGATAAATCTTCTGCGTCGGTGAACAGAGAAATTTAACACGGTGTTAGACTCACGCTCTTCATTGAACAATTCAGTTCGGTCACGGCAAACGCGAAACCGGTGACCGACTTGCGCCCTGTATGCAGCAGCACCTTTTCGACTTACTCAGGGTCTGTCAGTAACGCTCTGACCGATACAGAGCGTGTATGCAGCAGTCACAGTAACCAGTACAGAGGCTTCTCAGTTAGGCATTTGAATCACTACGAGACGCTGTTTGCCCGATGAACGTCCTCACGACGGATGCGCTCAAAACGGAGAGAACCAACAGTATACTCAACCCAGCGAACAGGTGGATTAGATTGTCCAGATACACGCCCGAGGTAGTTGCCGAGAAGAGATAGAGATGAGCAGTAAGAAGAAGAGAGACGAACATGAGCCAACGTCTGATTGATTCCAGTACCTTATCTGAGTGCATTAAAGGAGAGTCAGCTTCGTTTCGTTTAGTCTTCACGATTACCCAAATTCACTGACCGACTCGCGCCCTACATCCAGCAACGTCTGAAAAACCTCCCGGGCGTCGGGCAGAAAGAACGTGACCGACCCAGAGGGTGAGTCCAGCAGGACTACCTCGTTTGTTCCACATAGAGGTGAGTGAACTCTCTGCTCACTGTACCTGCGTATCGACCGCTAAAGACCCCATAATGACCATGGTTTTTCTGACTTTCTAGTGACGTGTATGGTATGGGTGAACGAGAACTCGATCCGGTCGAACAGTTTCGTCGGGTCGGAATCGGACTGGTACTCGGTGGGCTGGCCTTCGGTGGGCTGTCGTTCGGTGTCGATGCGGTTGTGAGTGGTGTCGTGCTTCTGGTTGCTGGTATCATCGTCTGGTGGGGTGAATATCGGCGGGAGGTGACTGTCGGGATTGGGGTCGGAATCGGCGTGGCTGGACTGGTCGCTCTCATCGACGTAGGAACCGACACCGGCTATGATGGGCTCCGACTGGCAGGATTCATTGTTGCGCTTGGTGTCGCGGATTACGTGCTTGCACCTGCCTACGGTAAAATCCAAGACGCCGGTGAACGGGTCAGGAACCGGTAGAAACCCTGCACTGAGTAAATCAGCATCTCGTGTTTTGCTGGAAACGCGATGACCGATACGCGCCCTGTATCTTGCACGCACATCCTGTCAAAGTCTGATCATTTCAACAGAGCCACACGGGTGCATCGTCGCAGTGGCCGTCACAAAGAGAGCGGGCGGGAGTCTTCAACAGCGCTCCACCGCGACCGTCGCCGAGAGGTCCATCTTCCACGACAACAGAACCCACGGAGACCCCGTACTACTCCCGTTCGACCACACCGGTCACGGTGGCGGCCTCGTAGGCGGCCCGCTCGTTCACGCCGTCGCCGAGGATGGTGTAGCGGTCGCGGATGGTGTGGGCGGTCGTCACGGCCTCGAGGAAGTCCGCGTCGTCGATACCCAGCCCCGCCGCCGAGGTGGGCGCGCCGAGGTTCTCCAGCGCGGCGCGGACGTTGCGCCACTCCCCGTCCTCGCCCGAGTGGAGGTACTCCGTGACGAGCGACGCCACGCCGACCTGGTGGCCGTGCAGCGCCGCACCCGGGGCGATGCGGTCGAGCTGGTGGGAGATGAGGTGCTCTGCCCCGGAGGCGGGCCGCGAGGAGCCCGCGATGGACATGGCCACGCCCGAGGAGACGAGGGCCTTCACGACGATCCAGGCGCTCTCCTCCAGCCCCCGCTTGATGGAGTCGGCCGCGCCGACGAGCATCTCGGCGGTCATCTGGCTCAGCGCGCCGGCGTACTCGCTGTACTCGACGTTCTTCAGCCGGTGGGCCAGCTGCCAGTCCTTGACCGCGGTGTAGTTGGAGATGATGTCCGCACAGCCCGCCGTCGTCAGGCGCCACGGCGCCGCCGCCAGCAGTTCGGTGTCCGCGACGACCGCGAGCGGCGGGTCCGCGGCGACGGAGTGGCGCGTGTCACCCTCCGGGACCGACCCACGGCCGGAGACGATGCCGTCGTGACTGGCGGCGGTCGGGACCGACACCAGCGCCAGGTCCAGCTCGTCGGCGGCCATCTTCGCGATGTCGATGGGCTTGCCGCCGCCGATGCCGATGAGGAAGTCCGCGTCGGCCTCCCGTGCGGCCGCCATGACGTCCTCGACGGCGCCGAAGGAGGCCCGCTCGACGATGGTGGTCTGCGGGGCGGTTCCCCGTGCCTCGAACTGCGCCGCGACCCGCTCGCCCGCCAGTTCGTTCGGCGTCGGCGAGGTCACGAGGAGGGGGGTCCCGCTCAGGTAGAGGTCGTCGACCGCCTCGCCCACCTGGTCGAGGACGCCGTGCCCCACGACGACGTTCCGGGGCAGCCGGATCCACGTCGACTTCTCGAACATACCCGGACTGGTGGGCGGACCGGCCTAAACGTTCGGCACCACGACGGCTGCACGGTGCTAGCCGGCGACACCGCCCCGCCAGTCCGAGGACCCCAGAGCCACCGGAACCGGGGACGGTCTCGGGAGCTACCGCGGCTGTGCTACAGCGCGACCAGGGGGCCGACAGCGTTCCCGAAGGCGACTGCAGTAGCCCTTTTATCCACAAATATGTGAATTACCACAGATATCGTTCGATAGCTGAGTATACTCCAGATATATTCGAGATATTCCGACACAAAAGGTCGCCCCGTCGCTACTGCCGACTCAGTCGCTGACGGAGACGCCGCCGAACGCGGCGAAACCGGTCACGACGAGGTCCACCTCCTCGTTGGTCTCCTCGCGGCGGGGGCGCTCGTCGCTCGCCGCGCCCAGCACCGGAAGGACCTCCATCCGGACGTTCCAGTCGCGCGGGACGATGATATCGGCGCCGCCGAACAGCGCGACGGCGTTGACGGTGGCGGGGCGGCTGGCGGGGTCGGCGTCGCGGAGGTCGAGTTCCGCGCCGCCGAAGACGGCCGTCAGGTCCGCGCCGGTGAACGCCTTCGAGGTGTTGCGCCGCTCGACGCCGCCGAACGCCGCGAACATCGAGGTGTACGAGTCGTCGGTCGTGGGCACCTTCGAGCGGTAGGTCCCGAGGACGACCGAGAGGCCGAACGCGATGATGAGCACCGGCCAGAACGCGACGACCTGGTCGACGGTGGCGTAGCCCAGTGCGACGGCCTGCCACGCACCCGCCACGACGATGAGGACCGTCGGGCCGACGAAGCCGCGGAGGCCGCCACGGAACAGCGCCCAGACACCCAGCAGGACGAACAGCGACGGGACGTAGACGAGGTAGTCGTCGACGACGAGGATGCCCGTCGTGTTCAGCAACAGGAGGACGCCCACCAGGACGACGATGGCGCCGAACAGGACCTGGACGGATGGGAACCGTCGGGGAGAGGCGGTGGTACTCATGACTTGTGTACGACTGCCGGGGTGATAAATATACGAGTCAGGAACCGGGAACCGAGAATCGACGGCCGTGATCGCGGGTCGGAGGCTCCCGAAAGCGTAATCGGGTCCCCGAACGCCTCCCGCCCATGCGCATTCCCTTCGTCCCCTCGCTCCCGGGGCCGGCCCCCGCGGTGGTCCGGCGGTGGCTGGCCGACGGGCCCGCCGATTCGGGGGGCGCCGACCTCGACCGTGCCCCGGTTCCGCGGGTGACGGACGCCGGTACGTCGGGGGCGGCCGACCCGCGGCTCGCGACACCCCCGCTTCGCGTGGACCGTGCGAGCGATGCCGACCGTAACCCCGTCCTGACGGCCGCCGACGTGGACGACGCCGCCCACGTCTCGTTCGTCGCGGACCCGTTCGTCGTCCGCGCCGGCGAGGACACCGCGACCGACGCCGGCCCGTACCACTGCTTCTTCGAGGTGAAACGGCGGGACCGCCGCTCCCTGCTGGGCCTGCGCGACACCGAGGCACGCTTCGACATCGGCCACGCGACCAGTCCGGACGGGCGCGACTGGACCTACAGGGGGGTCGTCCTCCCGGCGGCACAGGCCGAGCACACCTACCCGCACGTCCTCCGACAGGACGGCGACTGGCTCATGGTCCCCTCGCCCGCCGGGTCGACGCCCGACGAACTCCGGGTCTACCGCGCGAACGACTTCCCCGCCGGGTGGGAGCTGGTCGACACCGCGCTCACGGGCGAGGTCCGCATCGACCCGACACCGTTCCGGTTCGCGGGGACGTGGTTCCTCGTCCACCAGGCGCCCGACTACACGGTCCGCCTGCGCTACAGCGACCGCCTCGTCGGCGGCGACTGGCACGAACACCCCGCCAGCCCGCTGTTCGACCCGGGCGGGAACGATATCGCCCCCGGCGGCCGGCCGCTCGTGGACGCGACGGCCGGCACGGTCGACCTGTTCTTCAGACGTGGCACGCCCGGTATCGTGGAGTCGTGGCGGGTCGTGGCGCCCTCGCGCGAGGACTGGTCGATGCACGAACTCCCCACGTCGCCGGTCGTCTCCGGGTCGGGCGAGGCAGGTGCGTGGGACGAGCGCAACGTCCACCACGTCGACGCTGGACTCGCCCGGGCGACGGGCAGCGACCTCGTCCTCGTCGACGGGCAGGACACCGACCGGCGCTACCGGCTCGGCGTCGCCCGAACCCGCGCGTTCGGCGGGGTGGGCGCGGCGACGGAGACGATGCTCGCCGGGCGCACCGTCCACCCGGGCGAGCGCGCAATCCTCGACGTGGCCGACCCGGTCGAGGCGTCCGAGGCCGGCTGGTATCGTGCGTCGGTTCGGCCCCACGTGCGGAGCCACAGCCCCGTCGCTGTCGAATTAACGCTCTCGGCGGGCGAGGCGAGCGCGAGCGGGACGTTCGACGTCGCCGGCGCGGGTCGCGGGCATCTCGCGGTGGGTCCGGTCGGCCTCGATGCCGGCGACCGGCCCGTCGTCGAACTCCGCCACGACGGCACCCGGCCGGTCCGGGTCACGGGTGGGACGCTTCGGTTGCGGGGCTGGTGAGACCGGCCCCCGGCCAGCGGCCCGTTCTCGTCGAACGGTAGACGTTTACCGCCCCCCCGACACACACCCGCCGTGTACCTCATCATCGTCGGGGCGGGGGACATCGGGACGCCGCTCATCGAGATCGCGACCGCCGGCGGGAACGAGGTGGTCGTGGTCGAGCAGCACCCCGAGCGGGCCGAGCGGGCCGCCCAGCGGTTCGACTGTCTGGTCCTGCAGGACGATGCGACGGTGAAGGAGACGCTGGAGGAGGCCGGCGCCGACCGCGCGGACGCGCTGGTGTCGACGACCGACCGCGACGCGACGAACGTGATGGTCTGCCTGCTGGGCGAGGAACTCGGAGTCCCCGAGATCGTCAGCGTGGTCCACGACCCCGAGCATATGTCGCTGTTCGAGCGTATCGGCGTGAACACGATGGGCAACCCACAGCGCCTCATCGCCGAGTACCTCTACCGGGCGGTCAAGCGCCCCGCAATCGTCGACTACATGCGCGTCGGGCAGGAGGCCGAGGTGTTCGAGATCACCGTCGACGGGGACGCGCCCGTCGCCGGCATGACCGTCGCCGAGGCGGCCAGCGCCGGACATATCGGCGACGAGTTGCTCATCGTCGCCGTCGAACGGGAGGGCCGCGACGAGCCGATCACGCCCCGCGGGGACACCGAACTCCGGGCGGGCGACCTCCTGACGGTCTACTCCGCACGCGGCGCGACGCCCGACGTGACGGACGTGTTCGGCGTCTACGGCGACCACGCCGACCCCGAGACACGGCCCGCCGACGAGGAGGACAACGGGGGCGTGGGGACGTAGCGTGGCGCGGCGACGCGAGCGGGTCGGCGGGCTCCCGCCGGACCTCGCGACGGTCCTGCGCGATATCGGCTCGCTCCTGCTGATGGAGGCGCTCGTGATGAGCGTCTCCGTCGGCGTCGCGCTGCTGGCGGGCGAGTTCTACTCCGCGCTCGCGTTCCTGCTGGCCGGCGGCATCACCGCCGGCGCCGGTGCGCTCGCCCGCCGACTGTTCGCCGACGCCCCCGCGCCGGTGATGAAACACGGGATGGTCATCGCCGCGGGTGGCTGGTTCGCGGTCGCCGTCTTCGGCGCGCTCCCCTTCCTCCTGAGCGCGCACCTCACGCCCGTCGCAGTCATGGCCACCTACGTCCCGGCGGGTGCCGCGTACGACCCCGTCACCGTCTGGGGGCCAGCCACACAGTCCAGTCTGGCCTACTTCCGGTCGCCGCTGCACGCGCTGTTCGAGTCGATGAGCGGCTGGACCGGGAGCGGCCTCACGATGGCCGTCCACGAGCCCTCCCTGCCCCGGTCGATACAGTGGTGGCGGACGGTCATCCAGTGGGTCGGCGGCATCGGCGTCATCGTCCTCACCGTCTCCATCCTCGCGCGCCCTGGCTCCGGGAGCTACGCGCTCTACCGCTCCGAGACACGCGAGGAGCGCATCCATCCGAGCGTCGTCTCCACCGTCCGGACCATCTGGAAGATCTTCGTCGGCTACACCGCGCTCGCGGTGGTGGTCTTCTTCCTCGCCCTGCGCGCGTCGGAGTACGGCGCGACGCTCACGCTCGGCGAGCAGGCCTGGCAGTCGCTCAACCACGCGATGACGGGCCTCTCGACCGGCGGGTTCTCGGTGACGGACAACTCCATCGGCACGTACAACGCCCCGCTCATCGAGGCCGTCCTCCTGCCGCTGATGACGCTGGGAGCCATCGCGTTCCCCGTCCACTACGTGGTGCTCCACGACCGGCGTTACCGGGAACTCCTCGACGACCTCCAGACCCGGTGGCTGTTCGTCCTGCTCGTCGTGGGGTCGGTCCTGCTCGCGGCACAGAACGTCCTCACGGTCGCGACCAGCGACTACGGTGCCAGCGTCGCCGCGCCGCTCGTCGACCGCGCCACCGCCGACGCCGTCCGCGACGGCGTCTTCCAGTTCGTCAGCGCGCTCACCTGCACGGGCTTCCAGTCCTCGCCCATCGGCTCGTGGAGCGCCGGCGGCAAGCTCCTGCTCTCCGTCGCCATGACCGTCGGCGGCGCCGCCGGGTCGACGGTCGGCGGCATCAAGGTCATCCGCGCCTACACCGTCGCCCGGGGCATCCGCTGGCAGTTCGGCCGGGTCTTCCTCCCCGCCAGTGCCGTCGTCTCCGTGACCATCGACGGCCGCCGGCTCGACCGCGGCGAGATGGAGCGCGAGTTCGCCGAGGCCGCCCTCATCAGCCTGCTATGGGTCCTCCTGTTGGTCGCCTCCAGCCTCGTCCTCGTCAACGTCGCCGGCCCGGACTTCGGCTACGCCGACGCGCTGTTCGAGGTCGCCAGCGCACAGGGGAACGTCGGCATCTCGACGGGCATCACCGGCCCCGCCATGCCGCCGCTCGCCGAGGCGATGTTCGTCCTCAACATGTGGGTCGGCCGGCTGGAGATCGTCCCCGTCCTCGTGTTCGGGCGGGCGCTGGTGAAGGGACTGGACCCCTAGCGCGAGTGCTGCGCCAGACCCAACCCTGGTCGCCGTACTCACGTCCGGGTCGTAGGGGTGGTCCCGGGACGGTCGCGACGGGTCCGCCCACGATCGCGCCTCACTGTCCGTTCCGGGACCCGTCCGCGGGGAGGTCGAGCGTGTGTTCCCGAACGGCCCCGCAGCTGGGACACTCGTGATGGTAGTGCACCTGCCGACCGTCCGTCTCGCTCTCCCAGCTGCCGGGGTCGTCCTCGAAGCCACACTCCGGACAGACCAGTTCCTCGTCATCGTAGTACGACTGAAGCCGTTCCATCGGGGAGCGGTCGACTGTCATCTCCCGCCGGTTGGACAGGGTTGCGAAAAAATCTTCCGCCTCTATTTTGTTATCGGTAGCATATTAGGACTATATTTTCGGTTCGGAATCTTCCTGTGGGTAGGTCTGCCGTGTGACACAATGCACTTGACACCGCCGGCAGTAGGTCGTGTATGAGCCATCGTATCGACGAGATCGACCGCCTCATCCTCTATCATCTCAGCGCGGACGCGCGGAACACGACCGCCCCGCGCATCGCCGAGGAGGTGGACGTGACCCCGGCCACCATCCGGAACCGCATCCGGCAACTGGAGGAGAGCGGCATCATCCAGGGGTATCACGCCGTCATCGACTACGAGGCGACGAACGGGAAGTTCACGACGGAGTTCACGTGCACGGCGCCGGTCAGCGAGCGGTCGCGGCTGGCCGACGAGGCGCTTGCCACGCCCGGAGTCATCAACGTCCGGGAGCTGCTGGCCGGGCAGGAGAACCTGGTCGTCACCGCCGTCGGCACGGACACGGACGACATCAACCGCATCGCGCACGACCTCTCCACGCTCGGCATCGTCATCGAGCGGGAGGACATCCTCCTGAACGAGCGCCCCCGGCCGTACGAGGCGTTCGGCCCGGGCCAGGACCGGACGCGGTCGGCGGTCCGGGACTTCCAGCACGTGGCCGGCGGGGCCGAGGTCGTCGAGTTCACCATCGCCGAGAGCGCGGCCATCACCGGCCGGACGCTGGCGGCGGCCACGGAGGACGGCATCATCCCCGACGACGTGCTGGTGGTGAGTATCGAGCGCGGTGACGAGCGGCTCACGCCCGACGGGGACACCCGCATCGAAGCGGGGGACGTGGTGTCGGTGTTCTCCCCGGAGGCGATGTCGGAGCGACTCCTCTCGGCGTTCGACGGTGGGGAAGCGGGTACGGACCGGCAGGTGTAGCGGCGGTCGGCCCCCGGGAGCGCGACGAGCGACGGACGGCCGGGGAGACGGGAACGGGGCCGTCACTCCGTGAGGGGCAGGGCGATGCCGAAGACGAACGGGGAGAGGAGCGCGACGAGGACTCCCAGCACCGTCATGTAGAACAGGAGGCCGTGTTCCCAACCGGGAACCTGCAGGCCGACGGCGTGCTGGAGCGGTTCGAGGAGTTCGCCGAGGAGGAACAGCCCGACGCCGAGCAGGAACCCGCGTTTCGCGAGCGTCCCGTAGTCGAGGTTGCCGTATCGTCCCGTCATGTGTATCCACACGGATTCCGCGAGCCACTATTTCGCTTTCGATAATCTGATACCGTCTCACACCTGTTTCCCGAACACACCATGAGACCGAGCCTCATCGAACTGCTCCCGGAGCTCCTGGAACTGGTGCTCTCGAGCCTGGCTGCGGCGCTGCTGTCCGTCCTCGGCCTCTACATCGAGTACTTCGCCGCGATGACCGTGCAGGGCGGCGGCGACGCGACGGTCGGCTACTGGGCGGTCGTCCCCGGGCTGGTCTGTCTCGGGTTCGCGTACGCCCTCACGGTCGACAAGGTGCTCCCCGGCGTCTCGGGGCTCAGGACCGCACTCGGCGAACGAGCCTGAGCGGTTGGAACCAACCGGTCCGACGGCCCGCTACGACCGCCAGTACCCACCCGTCAGGAGCACCAGCACGGGCAGGATCTCCAGCCGACCGGCCCACATCAGGAACACCATCAGCAGCTTCGAGGTGTCGGGGAACGCCAGGTACGACCCGAACGGACCGAGCGAGCCAAAGCCCGGGCCGACGTTGCCCAGCGTCGCGGCGATGGCACTCATCGCCTCCAGGGTGTTGATGTCGTAGCTGACGCGGGTGACGTCGAGGCTGATGAGCACGGTCCCGACCGCGAACAGGAGCAGGTAGAGGAGGGTGAAGCCCATGACACCACGGACGGCGTCCTCGTCGACGACCTCGCCGGCGAGCCGGATGGGCTGGACGGCCTCTGGGTGCGTGGTCGTGAACAGCTCCCGACGGACCGCCTTCACGATGACGACCCAGCGGATGATCTTGATGGCGCCGCCCGTGGAGCCGCCGGAGCCGCCGATGAACATGGCGAACAGCAGGAGGTACTTGCCCGCCTCGGACCACTGGGCGAAGTCGCTGGTGGCGTAGCCGGTCGTCGTGACCATGCTGACCACCTGGAAGAGCGACTGCCGAATCGCGTTCTCGACGTTCCCCTCGACCACGCCCCCCAGGTCACCCAGCGGCGGCGCGCCGCCGACGAACAGCAGGCCGGCGAGTACCGCCGAGACGACGGCCATGACACCGGCATAGGCGCGGAACTCGGCGTCGTCGAGCAGCTTCTGGATGTTCCCCCG